>NZ_JBIWMX010000011.1:0-223594 GCF_044766925.1 Nocardia sp. NPDC101769
CCCAGTCCACCGCTCACTGACCGCCTATGACCACTGATCACCGGATGGACGGCCCGCGCAGTGGGCCGCCCACCCCCTGGAATCAATCATCTAGGGTCCGGCGGGGAAGGGCAGGTGGATGGCTCGGTATCACCGCATCGCGGCGCAGGACCTCGGCCGCCTCGGGGCGCTCAGCGACGGAATCTTCGCCGTGGCAATGACATTGCTGGTGCTGGATCTGCACGTGCCCGCGGGCGAGGCGTGGCACGAGCGCTCGCTGTGGAGCGCGGGCGCGGTCTCCGACGAGCAACCGGTCTGGCATGCCCTGACCCACGTGGGTCCGCAGTTCCTCATCTGCCTGCTCGGGTTCCTCACCCTCGGCATGTTCTGGATCGGCCAGCAGACCCAGCTCAACCTCATGGACCGGGCGGACCGCTCGCTGACCTGGATCCACCTCATGTTCCTGTTCGGAATCTGCCTGGTTCCCTTCGCCACCGCACTGCTGGCCGCCTTCCCCCAGTCCCGCCTGGCCCTGCTGGTGTACTGGGCCGACCTGCTGTACCTGGGCCTGGTCCAGCTCGCCGCGCTCCGCTACGCGCGCCGCGCCGGTCTGCTCGCCGAGCACACCGCGCCCGAAGACCTGACGGCCATCCGCCGCCGCATCGGCATCGTGCAGCTGCTGTATGCGGCGGCGGTGGCCCTCTGCCCGATCAGCACCTACCTGAGCATCGGCCTGACAATCGCCCTCCAGGTGAATTCGGCTGTCTCCCCGCCGATTCGCCCGCTCGATCGTTTCTGAGGGGCTACTGCGCGGCGGCGAATCCGGAGCGTAGATCGGCGAGGATGTCGTCGATGCCCTCGATCCCCACGGCCAGACGGACCAGGCCGGGAGTGACGCCCGCCGCGAGCTGCTCCTCGGGGGTCAGCTGGGAGTGGGTGGTGGAGGCGGGGTGGATGACGAGGGAGCGGACGTCGCCGATATTGGCGACGTGGCTGTGCAGGGTGAGGGCTTCGACGAAGCGCTTGCCCGCGTCGATCCCGCCGGCCAGCTCGAAGCCGATGATGGCGCCGACGCCCTTGGGGGCCAGCTGCTTTCCGCGTTCGTACCACGGTGATGACGGCAGGCCCGCATACGAGACCGCCGTGACCTCGGGTCGCTCGGTGAGGAATTCGGCCACCGCCCGGGCATTGCCGACATGCCGTTCGAGGCGCAGGCTGAGGGTCTCCAGGCCCTGGCTGATGAGGAAGGCGTTGAACGGCGAGATGGCCGAGCCCAGATCACGCAGCAGCTGCACTCGCGCCTTGAGCGCGTAGGCGGGTGCGCCGAGATCGGCGTAGACCACACCGTGGTAGCTCGAGTCGGGCTCGGTGAATCCGGGGAAACGTCCACTGCGCCAATCGAAGGTGCCGCCGTCGACGATCACGCCCGCGATGGCCGCGCCGTGCCCGCCCAGGTACTTCGTCGCCGAGTGCACGATGATGTCCGCGCCGTGGGCGAACGGCTGGATGAGATACGGGGTGGCGACGGTGTTGTCGACGATGAGCGGGACCCCGGAACCGTGCGCGACCTCCGCGATGCCGGGAATGTCGAGAATATGGTTCTGCGGGTTGGACACCGTCTCCCCGTAGAAAGCCTTGGTGTTCGGGCGGATTGCCGCCCGCCACTGGTCGAGGTCGTCCGGATCCTCGACGAAGCTCACCTCGATGCCCAGCCGCGGCAGGGTGTACCGGAACAGGTTGTAGGTGCCGCCGTACAGCCGCGGGCTGGACACGATGTGGTCCCCGGCGCCCGCGAGGTTCAGGATCGCGAAGGTCTCCGCCGCCTGACCCGACGCCAGCAGCAGCGCGGCCACACCGCCCTCCAGCGCCGCGATCCGCTGCTCCACGGCGTCCTGGGTGGGATTCATGATGCGGGTGTAGATATTGCCCGGTTCGGCCAGCCCGAACAGCGCGGCGGCGTGCGCGGTGTCGCGGAAGGCGTAGGAGGTGGTCTGGTAGATCGGCAGCGCGCGGGCGCCGGTCGCGCCGTCGGGCGCCTGCCCCACGTGGATCTGCTTGGTCTCGAAACTCCAGGCGGCGGTGGGGTCTTCGGGCAGCGCGGATGCGGTCATCGGGGCCTCCGGTGGGTCGGCGGGGAGCTCGGCTCGGTCGTCGTACCCGCGTGAAGCTACGACTCGGCCACCCGGGTCGACGATGGTTACGCTCGCCGTGAGCGCAACCGCGGCTCCCGGACCAGCGCCGGAGCCTCCCCGGTCATGTGATGGTTGCCAACTGGTCAACCGTTCGGCAGACAGGGTTGCGCGAGGGTGATATGAATTCGCGGTGGCATGGACTTTGCGGCTCAGCGAGGACGAAGAAGCTGCGCTGAGTGCGCAGGCGGCGATGGAAGGGCGGTCGAAACACGACATTGCCCGGGACGCCATCCGGAACTACATCACCCGGCACAAGACCTGGGACGACTATCTGTCCGATGGCCCGGTCGTCTACGGGTAGTAGGTGTCCCGTATCTCGGTGTAGCGCTGGCGAATAGCGGCGCCGATTCCCACTGCCAGTGCATGGAATTCGGTGCCCACAGGGGTGGGCCAGCGGGGTGGGCGGGGACCGCCGCGCAGGGCCCAGGCGGCCTGGCGGGCCGCGCCGAGGGCGACGTATTCGCTCGGGTTGGGCACTGTGACGGTGCGGCCGAAGATGGTGGCGGCGGCGTGCGCGATGAGCCGGGAGCGGGATGCCCCGCCGATCAACAGGATTCGACGCGGCACCGTCGGCAGGCGGTCCAGGGCCTCGGCGATATTGCAGAGCATGCCCTCGATGGCGGCGCGGGCCAGATGGTGCGGACGCATGGTGTGCGATCGCAGGCCGTGCAGGCTGCCGGTGGCATACGGCAGATTCGGGGTCCGCTCACCCGCGAGATAGGGGAGCAGGGTGAGACCGTCCGCGCCCGCGGGCGACTGCGCGGCCAGCACCTCCAGGCCGGACACATCGGTGCCCAGCAGCACCGCGGTCGCGTCCAGCACCCGGGCGGCATTGAGCGTGCACACCAGCGGCAGGAACGCCCCGGTGGCGTCGGCGAACCCGTTCACCGCGCCGGAGGGATCGGCGCTGGGGTGCGCGGCGCGGGTGAAGACGGTTCCGCTGGTCCCGAGCGAGACCACCACGTCCCCGTCCCCGATGCCCAAACCCAGTGCGGCGGCGGCATTGTCGCCGGTGCCGGCCGCTACCAGCCGCCCGCCCGGCGTGTGCCCGGCGATCTCGGCGGGCGCCAGCACCCGCGGCAGCGCGGGACTGCGGCCGCGGAAGGCCAGCGCCAGCAGGTCCGGCCGGTAGGCGCCCGCGGCCGGTGACCAGTACCCGGTGCCGGAGGCGTCACCCCGATCGGTGGTCGGCTCGGTGGCCGGATCACCGCCGCGCAGCTGCCAGGTCAGATAGTCGTGTGGCAGCAGGACCCGGACCGTCCGGTCGGCCAGCTCGGGTTCGTGATCGGCGAACCAGCGCAGCTTGGCCACCGTGTGCGCGGCCAGCGGCACACTCCCCACCGCGTCCGCCCACGCCTGCGGCCCGCCCAGCTCGTCCACCAGCTGTGCTGCCGCCTCCGCGGACCGGGTGTCGTTCCATAGCAACGCATCCCGCACCGGATGCCCCGCCGCGTCCAGCGCCACCAGCCCGTGCTGCTGCCCGGCCACCGCGATGGCCTCCACATCGCGCATCATGCGATCACAGGCCGCCCGTAGCGCCTCCCACCACATGAGCGGCGGCACCTCGGTCCCGTCGTAGTGCGGAATCTGGCGGTGCCGCAATATCGTTCCGGTATCGGCATCGCACACCACGATCTTGCAGGACTGAGTCGACGAGTCCACTCCGGCAACGACCGTCATTGGCCAGCCACCACCCTCTATCGTGCCGCCGCCCGTCCGGGGTGCAGCTGGATCTTGCGTCCGGTGCCCGCGCGGAAGGTTCGCAGGGCGTCGCCGAATTCGTCGAGCGCGAAGTCGTGGGTGATCACGGTGTCGGCGTCGATGACGCCCTCGCCGAGCAGGTCCACGGCCCGCCCGAAACTGTGCAGCACGGCCATGGATCCGACGATGGTGATCTCGTCGTTGTAGATGCGGAACGGCGAGATGCTCGCCCGCGCGGCCGCCGGGGCCACCCCGAACTGTTGGTAGGTGCCGCCGCGCCGCACCCGGGACAGCCCGTCCTCGATTGCGGCCACCGTTCCGCTGCAATCGATCACGATCTCCCAGCCCTCGGGCCGGTCCATGTGCTCGGCGGACACGGTGGCCGCGTCGGCGCCGAGTGTGCGCGCGATGGCCAGCCGGTCGGCATTGGTGTCCACCATCGATACCGACGCCGCGCCCGCTGCGATGGCCAGCTGCAGCATGAGCAGCCCCATGGTGCCCGCGCCGTAGATCAGGTAGTGCGACCCGAGTCGCCGTGGCAGCACATCGAATCCGTGCACCGCGCACGAGAGTGGTTCCACCAGTGCGCCGTGCGCGGGCGGCACATGCCCGGGCAGCCGATAACAGTTGGCGGCGGGCACTTTCACGTACTCGGCCATGGCGCCGTCCACGGTGTCGCCGATGGCGCCCCAGTTCTCGCAGAGATTGCCGCGCCCGATCGCGCAGTAGTGGCAGCGCCCGCAGAACAGCGAGGGATCGACCGCCACCCGGTCACCGGCCCGCACCCCGGCCGCGTCCGCGCCGAGCGCCACCACCTCCCCGGCGAATTCGTGGCCCGGCACGATCGGATAGGGCGTGGGCGGGAATTCGCCCTCCACGATATGGATATCGGTACCGCATATCCCGACCGCATCCACCCGGATCACCACCTCACCGGTGCCCGGTGTCGGATCGGGCACGGATTCGACCGAGAACTGTCCGGGCTTCTCGACCACCAAAGCGCGCATAGCAATAACCATGCACCCGCGTGCCACCCGCCCGACGCGTTTTACGCAATAGCAATCGCAATCTTTCTGTTTTCCCGCAATCGTTACGGCGACACGCGGGGGATCAGGGGAGGGCGTGATACCAGAAGGCGGTGGAGGCCACATGCGCCTGGTCCAGCGGTAGGTAGTGGCCGTCCTCGCGCCAGCCCAGCGCCTGCACGGTGGCGCGCAGGCCGTGGTCGAAACAGATGGGGTCGGGAATGTGCCAGCGGTACATGCCGAATCGCTGGTGCGGTTCGTAGATTCGATGTGGCGGCAACACCTGCGGCATGCCCAGATAGGGGGTGGAGTAGGGGCGATAAGCGCCGTCGAGGTCGAAATTCCAGGCCCCGCCGAAATAGTCCTCTGTGCCGGTCCCGCACAGGGTGGGGAATTCGGTGTCGTCGTCGAGATAGAACTTCAGCTCGCCCTCGCCCCACCAGCCCGCCGCCCGCGGCTGCACGGCCAGATACGTTCCGGCATACCGTCCGGGACCGCCGTCGATCTCGACGATCGGATGTTCCGCCGGGGTACCCAGCGGATCGGAGCAGCGCCACCGGGCGTGCAGATACCCGGCGGCGCCGGGTAACTCCTCCTCCAGATAGGTGATCTGGTAGTACACCGGCGCCGCCCGCTCGGACCCGTTGTGCAGGGTGATGAGCGCGTGAGCGTGGAAGGGCATGGGCCAGTAGCTGTTCAGCCCGCCGGCGGGCGCGACCACCACCATGGCGGAATTGATCAGCGCCAGCTGATTCCAGCCGTTGCAGAAGAAGTCGCCCAGCGGCACCGCGACGCCCGGTTCGGGTGAACCGTCCCAATACATCTGGAGGGTGAAGTCGCGCAGCAGCGCGCGATCGGTGGTGAGCCACACGTGCCGGATCACGCCGGGCCCGGAAAGGTCGGCGAGCGTGGCGGTTTCGCCGGGCGGCAGATCGATGGACGGCGACACCTTCCACCCGCGTCCCAGCCCCGCGGCCGCGAATGCCCCGGTTCCGGAGATGGCGCGCCCGCCCCCGCCGGCCTCGCCGGTGGGGTTCTCCGCGCTCACCGAGCGGGTGCGCCGCCCGTCCAGCTGCCAGATCTCGTGCACCATGCGAATTTTCGCATGTCGATCACGAATATGAAGCGGACATGTAGCGGACAAGCGAATGCCGACGCCGTCCCACACGGCGCCGGCATTCCGGAACTGCTTACTTACCGACCAGTTTGGACTTCAGCGCGGCGACGGTCGCGTCGTCGATGCCCAGGCCCTGCGACAGGAAGTTGTCGAAGGAGCCGAAGCTCTGCTGGACGGCGTCGAAGGAGGCGTCCAGGTAGTCGCGGTCCACGCCGAGCACCGGCTCGAACAGCGACGGATCGGTGACCAGGCCCTTGGCGACCAGGCCGTCCAGCGTGGCCTTGTTCGACGCGGCCAGGTTGTCGTTGGACGCCAGGTAGTTGTTGTAGATCTGGCCCTTCGGCGCGCCCAGGGCGCTCAGCAGGATGGCCGACATCCAGCCGGTGCGGTCCTTACCGGCGGTGCAGTGGAACAGCACCGGGCCGTTGGCATTGGCGATCTCCTTGACCGCGGCGCTGAACTGCGAGCGCGCGGTCGGGTCGGTGACCATCCACTTGTAGTAGTCGACCATGTACTGATGGCCCTTGCCGTCACCGAGCAGCTGCTGCTGCACGGCCGGGCCGCCCTGCACGGCCTTGGCGAAGAACAGGTAGAAGTCGTTGTTCGGGTCGTAGACCGGCATCGACTTCTCCGGGATGGAGGCCGGCAGCTTGTCCGGGTTCTGGCCGCGCTCGGTCGGGCTGCGGAAGTCGATGATCTCGACGATGCCCGCCGACACCAGCTGCTGCTGCTCGGCGTCGCTCAGCTTGTTCAGCGCGTCGGAGCGGAAGACCGAACCATCCTTGACCTTGCCGTCGCCGCCCTGGGTCGGGATGCCGCTCAGGTCCCGGGCATTCGGTGCGGACGGTAGGTCCAGCGACGCGCCCTTGGGCGTCTGTAGCACCGGGACGGGCGCCGCCAGCGCCGGGGTGACGGCGATCGGGGTGATGGCGATGAGCGCGGCGGCTACACCGGTGAGAGTGCCGCGTACGGCGCGCGAGATCGTCACTAGGGGTTCCTTTCGGTCACGGACCAGGGGTGGGGTGTCCCGGTCCGGGCTTCTGACGCGCGCCCGGCTGCCGGATACGGCGCGGGGCGCGCGGGTCCGGGCATGACCGACCGGCCTCGGGCGCGGGCGCGGGAGCGCGCCCGAGGCACGGTTCGGTTGCCGGCCGGGCTATTCCGCGTCGGCCAGCAGCGTGATGGTCCCGGCGGCGCCGTCGACCCGGACGCGCTGGCCGTCCTGGAGCGCCGTGCTGGCGGTCTTGGTGTCGACGACGCAGGGGACGCCGAACTCGCGGGCCACGATGGCGGCGTGCGAGGCCGAGCCGCCGATATCGGTGACCACCGCGCCCGCGTAGCCGAACATGGCGGTGTGGCCGGTGTCGGTGACCGCGGCCACCAGGATGTCGCCCGGCTCGATGTCGTCGTCGAGGGTCAGCACGCGCTTGACGGTGCCCTCCACCACGCCGGGGCTCACGCCCAGGCCGGAGATGGTGTCGCCCACCGCGATCGCGCCGGAGATCTCCTCCGGCTCCCACGGGCCGTC
Source organism: Nocardia sp. NPDC101769 (assembly GCF_044766925.1). Taxonomy (NCBI): domain Bacteria; kingdom Bacillati; phylum Actinomycetota; class Actinomycetes; order Mycobacteriales; family Nocardiaceae; genus Nocardia; species Nocardia sp. NPDC101769. The sequence goes on from NZ_JBIWMX010000011.1 coordinate 7,543, forward strand.
GACCACATCGGGCATCCGGATGGCCTGGAATCGGGTGCGCTCGGCGCGGCGGCGTGCCACCCGCTCCTGCAGATCGGCCGGAGCCCAGAGGATTTCGTCGAGGTTCAGGAACGCCGAATCCTCGATCTCGGTGAGCTTGCCCGCGTGCACCAGGCGCGCGGCCCGCTCCTGGGTGGCCAGGCGCAGGCAGTTGGTGACCCGCACGACGGCGTCGCGGGCGCGCTCGCGGTAGACGGTCGCGCCGACGGCCATCTTTGCGGTGCGGCTGGTCGGCTCCGGCACCGGTTCGCGGTGCGGCGCGGGCATTTCCGCGGCCCGCCCGGCGGCGGTGACCAGCAGCTCGGGGCGGTCGCCGAAGGTGGCGTTGATGAGTTCGCACTCGCCCGGGCCACGGTGGCCGATCCGGGCCAGCTCCTGGTCGAGGGCCTGCGAGAACTCCGGCGACTTCTCGCGGGCGGCGGCCACGTCACCGGTCTTGGCCAGCGCCTGCAGTCCGGCGTCCTTGCGGCACAGGGCCGCCAGCCGCTCGACGGCGAGCATGGTCTTGGCCGACTCCAGGCGGTTCAGGTCGATCTTGACCTCGCCCTTGTGGGCGGCGGTGGCCGCACCGGTCATCATGACGCCGATGGAGGCCGCCTGCCACGCCTGATTGAGGCGGTCGCGCCAGAGCAGGGCGCGGGCGTGCAGCTGCTCGTCGGTGAGCTCCGAGATCTGGTCGCGGGTCAGCGCTTCCGCGTGCGAGGCGGCATTGATGTGCTCGGCGGTCTTGCTGTAGCCGAGGGCGGTGGCCGCGACCCGGCCCATGGCCTTGAAGGTGCCGGCGCGGGCGGCCAGGCCGGTCGGCATGGCCGGACGGCCCTTGGGGTGCAGTTCGACATCGCCGATGGTGCCGTAGACGTCGCGGCGCACGCTCTCCTCGTCCCAGCCGGGCATGTTCTGCGCGGAGAAGACGCCGATGGAGGCGTTGATGTACACGCTGTGGCCGAGCACGCTGGTCACGCGGGATACCCAGTGCTCCAGCGCGATTCCCTCGATGGCGATCATGTGGCCCATGGCCTCGTTGCCGAGCCGGATGGCGCCCGCCTGCAGATCGATGGTCAGCGGGGTGAGCGGGCCGGGCAGCGCCTCGGAGGTGTTGGTGGCGGTGTAGACCGGGATGCGGTCGTCGACCATGTCGTCGAATTCGCCCTGCAGGCCTTCGGGCGCAGCCGATTTCAGCGCGTAGCCGTCGGAGGTCGGGGCGTTCTGGGGCACCACGTGGGTGGGCAGCGGAATCGCGCCGCGGCGATCGCGGATGCCGGAGCCGCCGCTCTTGCGGCCGTGCAGGCCGCGCGCCACGTCGGCGATCACCTCGGTGGCGGTCCAGCCGTAGCGGAAGCCCCAGTCCTCGCGGGCGGCGCTCGCGTCCACCGGGGTCTGCGGTGCCGACGACTTCGGCAGCCACGCACCGTATTTCGCGCCCGCGTCGGCGAGGATGCGCTTCACCTCGGCGCTCGACACGTTGCCGGGCGCGGCCAGCTCGACCACGCCGCCACGCTGCGACAGCGCCGCCAGCACCAGGAAGCGCTCCAGGTCGTCGTAGTGCAGCACCTGGATGCTGCCCTTGCCGCCACCGGTCAGGGTCTCCAGCGCGCGCCAGCTGCCGCGGTCGATGCGCCGGCCGGTCACCAGCGCGGTGCGCACGATGAGCGCGTCCGCGCCGGAGCCGGTCACGATCTTCTCGACGCTCGAATCGCCGCCCGCCGCAACGGGAACCACGAGGCGCGCACCGGAGTTCTGCGCCGCCTGGGCGATTGCCGCCACCGCGGGACCCGCCAGGTGCACGATCGCGTCCACCCCGGCCACGGCCCGCGCGCAGACCTGGGCGTCGGACAGGTCGCCGACGATCACCTCGACCCGCGGGTCCACGTAGCGGTGCTGCTGCCGGTCCAGGCCGACCACCTCGTGGCCGGCCGCCAGCAGCATGCGCGCCACGGCACGGCCGCTCGGCTCGGTGACACCGGTGACCAGAATCCGCATTGACTCTCCTCCTCGTGCAGGCATCCCCAACCACAGTGACGCCGTTCACACACCATCCCCAGTGCGGCGGGTGGTGACCGGTCACAGTCCCGGTCAACGGGATCGGTGAATCGCTCAGCAAGATGGGGCGCTAAGTGACGGTGGTCGGAGCGGGCACCGTCGAGGCATGACAGTGCGGAATCCGGTCACGCCGCGGGCGGCCGGCGAGGTGAGCCACTACGACATCGAGACCGATGTGCTGGTCGTCGGGTACGGCGCGGCGGGCGCCTCGGCGGCCTACGAGGCCGCTTACACCGGCGCCCGGGTGCTGGTGGCGGACCGGTCCGGCGGTTCGGGCGGCGCGTCGGCGATGTCGGGCGGCGAGATCTATCTGGGCGGCGGCACCCCGATCCAGGTGGGCTGCGGCTACGACGACACCCCCGAGGCGATGGCGGCCTTCCTGAAGGCGGCGCTCGGCGCGGGCGCGGACGCGGCCAAGATCGACGAGTACTGCGCGGGCAGCGTCGAGCACTTCCACTGGCTGGTCGACCGCGGCGTGCCGTTCAAGCCGACCATGTGGGACGCCCCCACCTGGGTGCCGCCCACCGACGACGGGCTCATGTGGCTGGGTGAGAACAGCTGGCCCTTCACGGAACTGGCGTATCCGGCCCCGCGCGGGCACCGGCCCACCGCCAATGACTTCGGCGGCAAGCTGCTCATGGAGTGCCTGGCCGGCGCGGCCGAATCCGCCGGCGCCACCGCACTGTTCGACACCCACGTCGGCACCCTGATCGTGGACGGCGACGGTGTCGTGGTCGGAGCGGTCGCGCGGCAGTACGGCAAGGAGATCACCATCCGTGCCCTTCGCGGAATCGTGCTCACCACAGGCGGTTTCGTCGACAACGACGACATGCTCGCCGCCCACGCGCCGCAACTGCTGGGCCACACCAAGGTCAGCGCGGGCACCGACGACGGTTCCGGTATCCGCATGGCCCAGGCGCTGGGCGCGGCCGTGCGCCACATGTCCGCCGGTCAGGTCGGCATGTCCCTCATTCCCGGGCTGGCCGCGCGGGGGCTGGTGGTCAATGCCCTCGGCCGCCGCTTCATCAACGAGGACACCTATCCCGGCCGCATCGGCCAGCATGCGCTCTACCGCCAGAACATGGGCGGCAGCTGGGCGGGCGACGACACCGCGGTCTGGGTCGTCGTCGACGAGGACGGCTTCGAGGACGTCCCGGAGTCGCAGCGCTGGGGTGTGCGGCCCACCCACGTCGCCGAGACCACCGCCGAACTCGAAGAGCTGACCGGCCTGCCGGCGGGCTCGCTGACCGCTGCCATTACCCGCTACAACGAATTCGCCCGGCAGGGAACCGATCTCGACCATCACAAGTCGCCCCGCTGGCTGCGCGAACTGACCCCGCCGTTCGCCGCCATCGACGTCAAGGCCGGCGTGCGCCCGCCGTCGGAAGCCGGTGACCGCCGTGGCACCGGCGCGTCCGTCTTCACCCTCGGCGGCCTCCACACCGATCTGGACGGCCACGTCCTCGACCTCGACGGCCGCCCCATCCCGGGCCTCTACGCCGCCGGTCGAGCGGCCAACGGCCTGCACGGCTTCGGCTACATCTCCGGCACCTCACTCGGCGACGGCACCTTCTTCGGCCGCCGCGCGGGCACCGCGGCCGCCCGGCGCGCGTGATCCACGGCGGTCGGCCGCATCCGACGGGATGCAGCACGGTGCGAAGTCGATCCCGAACGGGCCTTCGGCATAGCCGGCGGCTCGTGCCGCGGACCTGGGCCGTCGGGCTCGGGTGCCGCCGCTCCAGGCGTGTTGTGGTGGCCGATGGCCGTTTTGCTAACGAGAACAGGTTCTAGACTCGCTCGCTATGGAAATTCACATGCGGCAGCTGCGGTATTTCGTGGCGGTGGCGGAGGAGCTCAGCTTCACGCGTGCCGCGCAGCGGTTGCATGTGGCGCAGCAGGGGCTGAGCGCACAGATCCGGCAGCTGGAGAAGGCGCTGGATCTGGTGCTGTTCACGCGGACCACCCGCAGCGTCGAGCTCACCGCGGCGGGGGCGGCCCTGCTGGAAGGTGTCCGAAGCGCCTTGACCACACTGGAAATGGCGGTCGAGCGAGCGCGGGTGGCGCAGCGGCGGGAGTCGGATCAGCTGGTGCTCGGGTATCTGGAGGGCGCGGCGCTCACCCTCACCGAGCCGATCCTCGCGGCCTTCCGTGAACAGCATCCCGGGGTGACGGTCGACATGCGGCAGTTCACCTACGAGGAGCCCGCGGCCGGACTGGAGAACGGCACCGTGGACGTGGCCTTCGTGCGACTCCCGTTCCGCGCGGCCGGAATCCGCTTCGAGCCCCTGTTCGCCGAGCCGCTGGTGGCGCTGGTCCCCGCCGCGCACCGGCTGGCGGAACTGTCCGAGGTGCGGGTGCGGGATCTGCTCGACGAGCCGCTGCTCGGGGCGGCCACCACCGATCCGGAGTGGAATGCCTTCTGGGAGTTGCACGATCACCGCGGCGGGCGGCCCGCCCCGGTGGTGTCCCGGTCGAGTTCGCTGCTCGAGGAGCTGCACAAGGTCGCGGTGGGGGTCGGCGTCGTGCTGACGGTGGCGTCGGCGCGGTGGATGCCCTTTCCCCGGGTCCGGGTGCTGCCGGTCGCCGACGCCCCGCCCAACGAGGTGACGGTCGGCTGGCGCGTGGACCATGAGACGCCGCTGGTGCGGTCGTTCGTGAACATCGCGCGCCGCGTTCGGGACGCCAACCCCGACCTGGTCGCGGGCCTGGAACAACCCGATCTCGACGACTGCACCCTGCCGCAGCACCTGTGATCGACAACCGGAGCTTGTCAATGGCTGGGAAATAGCTGTTTCTCACCGCTTCCCCTGCGCCCTAATGTGTTTCCGCGTGGGCGGTCGACGCGGTGGGATCGCGGCGTCCACGGGCGAGCCCGTTCAAGGTTCGCGACAGCCTCATTTACCCGATGAGGCGATCTCGGATGGCCCGCACCGCCAGGCGACGGACTGAGCCCCCGTTGTCCGGGCGGTGTCGGCGCCCGTCGCCGCGCGTGTCGCTGCCGTGCGGCCGCAGTCGGGCGATCAGACTCGGGGCATGACGGCGGACGAACAGCAGGGTGACGAGCACGGGGACGACGCCCGCGAGGCGGCGCCCGGGCGCGACGAAGCGACCGAACCCCAGGCTGCGACCGTATCTCAGCCTGTGACCGAGCCCGATGAGACGACCGAACGTGAGGCGACCGAGCCCGATGGGACGACCGGGCGCGAAGAGGTAACCGCGACCGGCGAGTCGACCGACACGGGTGAGACGGACGGGCAGGCCGCACGCGCCGCACAGCCTGCATCACTGCGTTCACGTGTGTGGGCGGTCGCGGATCGTGCGGAACGGGCCGTCAATCCGAACTATCCCGGGCTGGTGGTGGCCTGGATCTTCTTCCTCTGGGCGGTGTCGCCCTCACTGCTGCCGCGCACCTGGCTGTTCGAGGGCCTGGTCTGCGGGATCAGCGCGGCCATCGGATACGGCGTGGGTTGCGTGCTGGAGTGGGCCTTCAAGAAGTGGGTGCGGCCCCGGCTGCCGGAGTCGGCGGAGGGCCTTGCCAAGCTGTGGCATCCGACCGAGACGACGCGGGCGGTCGGCAAGGCCGCGATCCTGGTCGGGACCATCGTCGGCGCGGCCCTGGTGCTGGCGCGGTCGGCGCGCTGGCAGCGCGATCTCGAACTGCTGATGGGGATGACGCCCACCACCACCTCCAGCTACCTGCGCGCCGAACTGGTGGCGGCGGTGACCCTCGGGCTGGTGATCGCGGCGTATCGCCTGGTGCGGTGGCTGATCCGGCTGATCGTGCGGTTGCTCAACATCGAATGGCGGGTGCCGCGGAACATCGCCTACCCGGGCGCGGTGATCGTGGTCGCGGTGGTCGCGGTGCTGCTGTTCCAGGGTGTGCTGGCGAAAGCCTTCTTCTCCGTGGCGAATTCGGCGTTCAGCCTGCGCAACGACAAGACCTCGCCGAGCGCCGTTCAGCCGCAGCTGCCCGAAAGGTCCGGCAGCCCACAGTCACTGGCGCCCTGGGATACGCTCGGGTCGGAGGGCCGCTGGTTCGTCGCCACCGCGCCGACGGCCGACCGGATCGCCCAGGTCACGGGAAAGCCCGCGCGCGAACCGATTCGGGTGTACGCGGGCCTGGACTCGGCGAACACGCAGCAGGACATCGCCGATCTGGTGGTGCGGGAACTGGATCGCACGCACGCCTTCGAGCGCAAGGTGCTGGTCGTGGTCACCACCACCGGAACCGGCTGGGTGGACTCCACCACCGCCTCGTCCATCGAGTACATGTACGGCGGTGACACCGCCATCGCCGCCACCCAGTACTCCTACCTGCCGAGCGTGCTCTCGTTCCTCTCCGACCGCCAGAAGGCCACCGAGTCCGGGAATGCGGTGGTCCACGCCGTCCATGAGCGCTGGGCGCAGCTGCCGCCCGGCCGGCGCCCGAAACTGCTGGTGTACGGGGAGAGTCTGGGCTCGCAGGGCTCCGAGGGCGCCTTCACCGGACTCGACGACATCCGCACCATGGTCGACGGCGTGTTGTGGGTCGGCCCGCCCAACTCCAACCGGATCTGGAGTCAGCTCGTGCAGCGCCGTGATCCGGGAACGCCGGAGATCCTGCCCATCTACGCCGACGGCCTGATCGTCCGCTTCGCCGCCACCGCACCGGAACTGGGCCGACCGGACCGGCAGTGGTTCGACCCGCGCGTGGTGTATCTGCAGCACGCCTCCGACCCGATCGTCTGGTGGTCGCCGGATCTGCTGTTCACGCAACCGGATTGGCTGAAGGAACCGCGCGGTGCGGACGTCTCCAAGTCCATCCGCTGGTGGCCGATCGTCACCTTCTGGCAGATCAGCGCGGACCTGGCGAACGCCCAGGGCGTCCCGTCGGGCCACGGCCACCGCTACGGCGATCTGCCCCTGGACGGCTGGGTCGCGGTGGCCCAGCCGCAGGACTGGAACCCGGACCTGGAACGCAGTATCCGCAAGGCCCTCGACGAGGACATCACCTGGGAATACGCCCACAAATAGCCGCTGCACAGCGATCGGCCCGTATCCAGCGGAACCTGGGTTCCGATCATCGGGACTATTTCGGATCGAAACACCGCGTTGGCCATAGCTTCGAGGGCAGGAAACTCTGGTACGAGGAGGAACGCCCGCATGACTAACAAGGTGCTCGATCGGGTCCGCGATCTGCTGCCCGCGATCCGGGAACGCGCGGTTCAGGCCGAGGAGCAGCGGCGGGTGCCCGACGCCAGCATTGCCGAGCTCACCGAGGCCGGCGTGTTCCGCATGCTCCAGCCGGCCCGCTTCGGCGGCCTGGAGGAGTCGCCGGTCGCCTTCTACGAGGTGATCCGCACGATCGCCACCGTCTGCCCGTCCACCGCCTGGGTGTCCTCGGTGCTGGGCGCGCACCCCTGGCAGCTGGCTCTGTTCGAGGACCAGGCCCAGCAGGACGTGTGGGCCGCCGACCCCGACACCCTGGTGTCCTCCTCTTACGCGCCGACCGGCAAGCTGACCCCGGTCGAGGGCGGCTACGAGATCTCGGGCCGCTGGGCCTTCTCCTCGGGCTGCGACCACGGCCAGTGGGTGTTCCTGGGAGCGCTGGTGCCGACCGAGAGTGGCATGGACTACTACACGGTCCTGGTGCCGCGCACCGATTACCGCATCGAGGACACCTGGAACGTGTCGGGCCTGTCCGGCACCGGTTCCAACGACATCGTCATCGAGAAGGCCTTCGTGCCGGCCCACCGCGCCTACTCGGCCGCGGACCAGGCCAACCTGGTCGGCCCCGGCCAGCAGGTGAATACCTCTCCGCTGTACAAGATTTCGTTCGGCGCGCTGTTCTCCAACACCATCACCGCCCCGATCATCGGCGCGGCCCAGGGCGCGTACGAGGCGCACATCGAGCGCCAGCGCGAGCGGGTGCGGCTGTCCTACGGTGGGCAGAAGGTGTCGGAGGATCCCTTCGCCCACGTCCGGATCGCCCGTGCGGCTTCGGAAATCGACGCCGCCGTGCTCCAGATGGAGCGCAATATGGGCGAGCAGCTGCGCTACGCGCGGGCCGGTGAGGAGATCCCGTTCGAGCTGCGCCTGGCCACCCGCCGCGATCAGGTGCGCGGCACCGAGCGTGCGCTCGAGGCGATCGACCTGCTGTTCAAGAACTCCGGCGGCCACGCCATCCGCCGCCCGAACATCATCGAGCGCAACTGGCGTGACGCGCACGCCGGCAGCGTGCACGTGATCAACGATGTGGAGCGGGCGCTGGCCATGTACGGCAAGGGCGCCATGGGCCTCGAGGTCGCGGATCGGATGCTCTGATGACCCTGACCGCGGAGAACACCACCCGCTGGGTGACGGTCGACGGCCTCGAGCTCCGCTATCACGAGGCCGGCGAGGGCCCGGTGCTGGTGCTGCTGCACGGCTCCGGTGCGGGCGTGTCCGGCTGGGCCAACTTCGGTGACAACCTGCCGGTGCTGGCGCAGCACTTCCGCTGCCTGGTCCTGGATCAGCCGGGCTTCGGCGAGAGCGGCCGCCCGGAGGTGTACGAGCGCAATTACCTGCGTATCGCAGCCGACGCGGTGATCGGGCTGCTCGACGAGCTGGGCATCGAGAAGGCGCATGTGCTCGGCAATTCCATGGGCGGCACCGTCGCGACCCTGCTCGCGCTCGAACACCCGGGCCGAGTCGATCGCGTGGTGCTGATGGCGCCCGGCGGCGTCGGTGTGAACGTGCTCGGACCCGAACCGTCCGAGGGCATTACACGGCTCATGGAGTTCAACGCCAACCCCACCGACGAGAAGGCCATGGGCTTCCTGCGGGCCATGGTCTACAACCAGGCCACGCTCACCGAGGAACTGGTGGCCAAGCGCCTGAAGGCCGCGGCCGATCCGAAGGCCCAGGCCGCCCTGCGCGACGCCTACGCCACCTTCTACAACCCGAAGCTGGCCGAGCCGGTCCCGCTGTGGGCGCGGTTGAAGGGCATCACGCAGGAGGTGCTCATCCTGTGGGGCCGCGATGACCGGGTCACCCCCGTGGAGGGCTCGCTCTTCGCCGCCCGGCAGCTACCGAACGCGGACCTGCGCACCTTCGCCCGCTGCGGTCACTGGGTCATGGTGGAGCGCAAGGACGCCTTCGAGCGGTCCGTGGTCGATTTCCTGAACAACGGCCTGTAGCAAGCGATTTCCGGTGACTCGGGGGTGGGATTTCCCACCCCCGAACTCGTTTTACCGGATCCGGCCCGGCGCTACAGTCCGAGCATGACGTGGACAGCCCCGGACATCACCCGGTCCGCCCAGGTGCTCGTCGGTGACGAGCGGGCCATGCTGCAATCCCTGCTCACCCGCGGCCGCGAGATCCTGCTCTGGAAATGCCAGGGGCTCACCGGCGCCCAGCTCGCGACCCGCAGCGTGGCACCGTCCACCATGTCCCTGCTCGGCCTGATCCGGCACATGACCGAGGTGGAACGCGGCTGGTTCCGCAAGCGGGCCGCAGGGGAGCCGGTCGGCTACCTCTACTCCAGCGGTCCGGGCCAGGGCGGCGACTTCGACGACCTCGTCGCCGAGCATGCCGAAGCCGACTACGCCCGCTTCCTCGCGGAAATCGCCGTGTGCGACAAGGCCATTGCGGACCTGCCGCTGGACCACACCGCCGTGCACCCCCGCACCGGCGCCGACCTCTCCCTGCGCTGGATCTACCTGCACATGATCGAGGAGTACGGCCGCCACGACGGCCACGCCGACCTGCTGCGCGAACGCATCGACGGCGCCACCGGCTATTGAGGCCGCCGCCGGATCTACAGATTGTGTTCGTGCGCCCAGGCGGCCAGCTGCGTCCGGGAGGTGAGCCCGAGCTTGGTGAGGATGTGCTCGACGTGGGTCTCGGCCGTGCGGACCGAGATGACCAGGTCGGCGGCGATGCGCTTGTTGCTGTGACCGGCCGCGACCAGGCGGGCCACATCCTTCTGCCGACGGGTCAGCACATTGGTTTCGGACAGGGTCGCGGTGGCCGCGCGCCGCGCGCGCTTCAAGGCGGGCGGCGGCGCAACGGGTTCCGGCGCGGCGGCGGTGCGGCCGAGCGCGTAGTCGATGGCCTCCTCCAGCGGCAGGCTCGCACCCGCGCCGAACGCGGTGCGGAACGCCTCCTCGCCCAGCGCATCCCGGACCTTGAGCCGCTCCTTCTCGCCGACCGCGACGGTGATGGTGTGCGCCAGCCGAATCGTGCTGCGTTGCAGGGATTCCGCCGCGCCCAGCAGGCGGGCGGCCCGCTCGTGGTCGCCGTCCGCGGAGACCGTCCAGGCCAGCCCCTCGAAGGCCGACGACAGCCAGATACAGCGCTCGAACAGGGCCAGCTCCTCGATGGCGCGGCCGTGGAATTCGGCGGCGGCCTCGAGTTCGCCGCGCCGCCAGTGGTCGATCCCGACCGTCCACAGCGCCAGCCCGCCCAGCAGGTGCGAACCGCTGTCGGTGGTGAGTTCCAGGAAGCGCTCGGCCAATTCGGTACGGCCCGGCGCCTCCAGCACCATGGCCGCCATGAAAGAGAAGGCGTGCGAGTCCATTTCGATGGCGTTCTGGCCGTGCGTGGCCGCGAGCTCGATGGCGCTGCGGCCCAGCTCCAGCGAACGCTCGCGGTCGCTGGCGGCGAAGGCCAGCAGCGACCGATCCAGCGCCACCTCGGCCATGATGTCGGTATCGCCCAGGGCGGCAGCCAATTCCATGCACTCGGCCACCAGGCGCGTGGCGGACTCCTGATCGCCGAGTAGGGCGGCCAGCGAGGCCGCTGAGGACAACGCCTTGGCGCGCTCGGCGGTGCGCTCCGGGTTGCGCGCCAGCGAATCCGTGAGCCAGCGATAGCCCTCGGACAGGAAGCGGTTGTGCTCCCAGAACGGGCGCAGCACGGTCACCGTGGCCATGGTGCGCAGCGGTTCGTCCTCCAGGCCCGTGCGCAGGGCTGCACGCAGATTCGCGTGCTCGCGGCTCAGCTCCCGGAACCACTCCACGTCCTCCGCGGTCCAGTACGCGGTCTGCCCGCGCATGGCCAGCTGCCGGTAGTGCTCGCGGTGCCGCGCCCGAACCTCCTGGTCCGTACCGCGTTCGGCGAGCCGGTCGGCGGCGAACTGACGTATCGGCTCCAGCATCGAGTACCGGGCGACATCCCCGTCGAAGCGCAGCATCACCACCGACTTGTCCACCAGCCCGGTCAGCGCCTCCATCAGCGACGCGGACCCCAGCTCGCACACCGCCTCCGCGGCGTCGATGTCGAAACCGCCGGCGAACACCGAAAGCTGTTCCCACAGCGCCTGTTCCGCTGCGGTACAGAGGTCGTAGCTCCAGCGGATCGCGCCCTCGATGGTCTGCTGGCGCTGCGGAGCGGTGCGCGGCCCGGCACTGAGCAGCCCCATGGTGTCGTCGAGTCGGTCCAGAATCTGCTCCGGCGTGAACATGCGCAGCCGCAACGCCGCCAGCTCCAGCGCGAGCGGCATGCCTTCGAGGCGGCGGCAGATCTCCGCCAGCACCGGCCGGTTGCCGGGGGTGGCCTGGAAGCCCGGGTTGGCGGCGCTGGCGCGCTCGATGAACAGCTGCAGCGCGTCACTGTCCTCGCCGGCGGTCTGGGCCACGGTCAGCGGCGGCACCGGCATGACCTGTTCGCCCGGTATCCCGAGTACCTCGCGGCTGGTGGCAAGCACCCGCACATCCGGTGTGGTGGCGATGATCCGGCCGACCAGCGCGGCGCACGCCTCGATCAGATGCTCACAGTTGTCCAGAATGAGCAGCAGCCGCTTGTCGGCCAGGAATTCGGTGAGCCGGGGCAGGGGAGCGGTGGATTCGTCGCGCAGATTCAACGCCTCGGCGACGCTCAGCGTGACCAGCGCCGGATCCTGCACATCGGCCAGCTCGACCAGCCACACGCCGTCGGGGAACGCGCGTGCGACGAGGTGCCCGATCTGTCGTGACAGGCGGGTCTTTCCCATGCCACCGGGACCCAGCAGGGTGAGCACCCGGGTGGTGGGCAGCAGGCGCTTCGCAGTAGCCAGCTCTTCGCGGCGGCCGACGAAGCTAGTTACCTCTTCGGGGAGGTTTCCATTGACACGCCGCGCCATGGCGTTCAACCTATGTGATTTGCTGCATTCTGTGCCAGCAAGCCCGCATAAACGCAGCTCGCGGCCGTTCCTGATGTGTGCGGCGATACACTCGACCGGGTGCCGAGCCGAACGCGCCGAGCCCGTCTGGCGGATGTCCACGAATTGGCGACCGGTATGCCGCACGTGACCGTCGAGCACGGGCCCGCGGGCAACCCCGTCTACCAGGTCGGCCGCAAGTCCTTCGTCTACTTCCGGACCCCGCGCCCGGACGCCGCCGACCCGGAGACGGGAGAGCGGTACGACGACGTCATCATCTTCTGGGTGCCGTCGGAGGACGACAAACTGGCCCTCACCCAGGACCCGGATTCACCGTTCTTCACGACCCCGCACTTCCAGGGGCATCTCTCGGTCCTGGTGCGCGGCAGTCGAATTCCCGAACTGAGCCTGCAGGAGCTCACCGAGGTCGTGCAGGACGCCTGGCTTTCGCGCGCCTCGGTGGCCAGGGCACGACGGTGGCTGGCCGAAAACGCGCCCGGGACAGGGAAATCCGGCTGAGGTTCAGGCCGGGGAGGTTGCCGGGGCCAGTGCGCCGCGCAGGGCGTCGATGATCAGCATGCGCGCCTCGCTGCCTTCGGGAGTCGGCGTCAGGGGATAGACATGGACCAGTTCGGGCGCCTCGTGATAGTCGACCTCGACACCGGCGGCCCGGGCCTTGCCCACCATGATCCGGGTGTCGGGCAGGAGGATGTCGCGGGTGCCGCAGAAGACGGTGAGTGGGCCGAGACCGGTGAAGTCGGCGAACAGCGGGCTGACCAGCGGGTCGGTGATCGAGAGCGGGCCGCGCCAGTGGTCGCCGAGAACCAGGCCGCCATCGCGTCCCAGCCAGGGATCCTCGGACTGGACGGTGAGGATCTCCGGATTGCTCAGGCTCAGGTCCAGGGCGGGTGAAATCAACACTGTCCGAGGCACAGCCGGTTGCTGCTCGTCGCGGAGCAGGACCGCCGTGGACAACGCGATCTGGCCGCCCGCCGAATCTCCCGCCAGGCAGACCTCGCCGTACTGGTCCCGATTGGCGCGAACAAGGTTCGCGAAGGCCGGGATCACCTGGTCGGCGGTGCCGTAGGGGATGAGCGGATAGATCGGCACCGTCACCGTCGTGCCCGCCTCGGCCGCGATATCGGCGGCCAGCTGCCAATGCTGCCGGGCGACCTCATTGACCCAGCCGCCGCCGTGGCAGTACACGACATTGCCTCGGGCGCGGCCGGATCGGGGCGTGAGGGTGTAGATCGGCCAGCCGTTCTCCCGGCGCACCTCGATGGTCACATCCGAACGCAACAGGCGCGGCGGGCCGTAGGCCTGGGGCCGGAGGCTGCGCTCCCGAATGTGCTCGCGCGCACCTTCGGCGCTGATGAACGGCCGATTGGCCCGGACGACCCGCAGGTACGCGGGCACCGCCCGACTGAGCAAGCTGGGCATCAGCGCCTCCCGTGCGGTAGTCCGACTGCGGCCTCGACCATACCGAATCGGACCGATGCCCTCAGCTGTGTTCGATGACCGCGCCGGTGAGGAAGGCGGACATGGCGGCGGCGACGGCGTCCGGCTGATCCAGCATCGACAGGACGTAGGCGTCGTCGATCTCGACCAGGCGAGCCTTGGGAATCAGCTCGGCCAGGCGCCGGCCGTGCTCGCGAGGCATCACCTTGCCGGCCGACGACCACAGGATCAGCGCCTCACCCGGAAAGTCGCGCAGCGCTTCGGTATTCGCGATGAGCTCGGCCTTGTCGCGGCGGGATCGGGCGTAGGCGAGCAGATCGCGCTGAATCCGCTTGTCCCGCAGGCCGGGATCGGTCCAGCCGCGGATGATGTCGTCGCTGAGCGGGTAGCGCGCCATCCAGCCGAACAGCAGCGGTGAGGAACGCAGCCACCGGACGCGTAACTGCTTGAGCGCCAGTGTGATTCCACCGGGCAGCGCCGCACCCACGATGGCGGTCTTGCCGGGCAGGCCGGGTGGGAAGTTGGCGAAGGCCTCGCAGGGCAGCACGATCAACCGGCCGACGCGCTCGTCGAGGCCGTAGGCGGTGAGGAAGAGCCCGCCGCCCCAGTCGCTGTGCACCAGGGTGACGTCGCGCAGGTCCAGGGCGGCAAGGAAATCCGCGACCAGCTGATTGAGCCCGCGCATGGTCAGATCCGTGCCCTCGCGCAAAGGCTCCGGATGCGACCCGAGCGGCAGATCCGGCAACAGGTACCGGAAGCCCTCCGGCAGCTTGCCGATCACCTCGTCCCACACCGTGTGGTTCATCAGCAGCCCGTGCAACAGCACCACCGCTGGCCCCTCGCCCCGCTCGGCGTAGTGCACCCGTCCCGCACTCAGCTCGACAGTCGGCATGATATCTCCCCTCTAGAGCACACGCTCTAGTGCGTTTGCTCTAGTCTGGACGGGTGAGCGAGAAGCTGTCAACCACCACCCGGGATCGCCTGGTCACCGCCGTCGCCGAGCTCATGCGCGTCCAGGGCTACAGCGCGATCACCGTCAAACAGATCACCTCGGCGTCGGGCGCCCCGATGGGCTCGCTCTACCACCACTTCCCCGCCGGGAAGTCGGCCATCGCCGCCGAGGCCCTGCGCGTCTCGGGCGCCGCCTACATCCAGCTGCTACCGCTCCTGATGGACGCCCACGACGACCTCCGCGAAGCCGTTCCGGCCGCCTTCACCGCCGCCGCGGAAACCATCGAGCAGGCCGGCTGGATGAACATGTGCCCGGTCGGCACCGTGGCCGGGGAAGTGGCCGACAGTGAACCCGGAATCCGTGACGTGGCAGCAGAAGTCATGAACTCCTGGATCGACGAGGGCACAGCCTATTTCATCCGCCGTGGCCTGGAAGCGGCCGGCGCCCGGGAATTGATGATTGCGATTCTCGGTGCGCTTGAAGGGGCTTTCATTCTCAGTCGGACCCTGCGATCGGCGGAGCCGCTTCTGGTGGCCGGCAAAGCGATGGGTGCTCGTGTGTCGGAAATTATTAAAAGGCAAGGGATACTGGACATTTCGTGTTCCTAGCATATCTTCGCGGCGGTAAAATCAATGCATGAACTCGGCGGGGGTGACGCTCGAAGCATGTGGTATCGCTGAATTGGCGGCCGTCGTCGAGACCCTGTCGAATTCGGTCCTGCACGGCAACCTGAACCGATTCTCCGACGCTGATGTCGTGGAGTTGATGCAGCGGCTGGAGACCTGCAAACGTCAACTGTCGGCGTTGGATTCACGTTTGATCATCGAGGCCGCGAATCGCTTGCTGCCTGCGCCCCAGGAACAGCGGCAACCCGTCGGCGTCGAGGACCGTCAGCGCGATTCCGGCTGCAACCGCCTCCGTGACCGCCGGTGGCCCTCGCCCCCGCTGGCTCACCGGTTCTCGCCGATTGCAGTAATCCCACATGCGGCTTAGGTGAGCGGGCTGGTAGGTGAAGGCGCGGACGTGAGCCCGGCCCCTCCCTTCTCCAGGCGTGTTTTGTCTTTCAATCTTTTGATCTTTTGGGTTTTGCGTCCCTTCGGACTTGACCTGAACCTTGGTTGAAGTTGGAGAGTGGGGTCATGCCGACCGAAACCACACTCAGTGCAGCCCCTTTCGATGCCAACACGATCGACACCCTCGCGCAGTCAGTGTCAGCCGCGACCGTGGTCGGGATCGGCGAGTCGACGCGTTTCGCTCAGGAGACGTTCGCCGTCCGCGACGAGTTGTTCCGAAATCTGGTCGTGCACCACGGATTCCGCACGCTGGCGATCCAGGACAGCGCCGATGTCGGTGAGACCCTGGATGCCTACGTGCGAGAGGGTAGTGGGACGGCGGTATCGGCCCTCGACCTGGCCTGGCGTCCCTGGCGCACAGCGGAGATGGCTGCGGCACTGACCTGGATTCGCGAGTTCAATGGGGCCCATCCCGGCGATGAAGTGCGCGTCATCGGCGTCAAGCCGGCCCAGGCCAAGCCGGAGGATTACGACGCCGTCCTCGATGCGGTCCGAACCCAGGACCCGGATAGCCTGGCCGGCCTCGCTGCTCATCTGGAGCCCATCCGCACCGCCCACACGCTGGACGAGCACGTCCAGCGTGCCCGAGGTGTCCACCCGGGTCGCCCGTTCCTCGACCACGCCCGCGACGCCTCGACGCTCCTCGCCTCGATCCCGGATATCAGCGAAACCGTCCGGGCCCGAATGGCTCTGATCGAGGACTTCCACCGCCACAGCGTCGCGGGCCGCGGCAGCTACGCGGGCGAAGCCGAACCGTGGGCCTCCTCGATCATCGGCCACCACCAGCGCACCGGACTGCGGACCGTATACTGGGATGGCATATCGCATGTCTCCGCCGATGATGCGGCTCTCGGTCTGGCCCGGGACCAGGTCTCCAAGTCCAGTGTGGGCAGCGTTCTGCGTGAGCATTTCGGCCGCGACTACGCCCCGGTGGCCATCGGGTTCCACCACGGCAATGTCGGTGTGGCCGAGATCCCCGCCCCCGCACCGGATTTCCTGGACGCGGCGCTGGGTGAGATGGGCCTTCCGAAACTCTGGCTCGACATGCGAACCGCCCCGATCGCGGCTCCCGCCAAGATGCGCGTGATCAGCGGCGTCTACGACCCGGTCCGGGATGCGGACGAGCACTTGGCGATTCGCGACCTGTCGAAGGCCTTCGACATTCTCGTCCACATCCGGGAGGTGACCCCGGTCCACTGGCTGCCGTGAATCCCACGGCCATCCAGCGCGTCTCCGTCACATACGCTGCCGCGGTGAGCGAAGACCTGAGTGAAGAGTTCCGGCACCCGACGGAAGAGCAACGGCGGCAACGCAATGCGGAGGCCAACCAGTGGTGGGCGCGGAACTACGGACGCCGCGTGGAACTCGGTAGCTTCGGTCAGGCCATGTCGGTATTGCTCGCCGCCGAACCCGATGCGTGGTCCCGGACCGAGATCGACGGCGTCTACGCGAAATTGGGGTGGGAATCGACCGGGGACTCCGCTGAGCCGACTGCTGCGACCGCAGGAGGCGCGGAGCTCGTCGCGGCAGAGACCCCGCGTTCGATCACGGCGCCGGGCTTCGGATACGGGGAGATCAAACAGCTCCGGTTGTCGTACCCCTGTCCGCCCGCACTCGTCGATCACGTGTTCACGACCGCGCTGGCCGAGTGCATCGGTGTCCTCGGCGAACCGGATCTGGTGGGCGGCCCGGGCGCCCTGGCGATCTGGCTGCGCCCCGACGACATCGTGACGCTGGGCCGATCGATCCGCCCGATCGAGGTGAGCCTGCGAATCGAGCCGCGCGGACCGCGCACGGTCGAGCGCGAATTCGACTGGGAGTACGACGAGGACCACCGGCCCACCGAAGACTGGCTGGCGTGGCCGGAC
Source organism: Nocardia sp. NPDC101769 (assembly GCF_044766925.1). Classification (NCBI taxonomy): domain Bacteria; kingdom Bacillati; phylum Actinomycetota; class Actinomycetes; order Mycobacteriales; family Nocardiaceae; genus Nocardia; species Nocardia sp. NPDC101769. Next base: position 25,072 of record NZ_JBIWMX010000011.1, read on the forward strand.
GAGTCGCGCCGCACGGAGGTCGGCGCCCTCGGATACAAGGAGCCCGACGCGGTGACCCTCGACGAACTCGACGACCACATCGACCGGTTGTTCCTCTCCCTGGCCGTGGATCTCCCGGTCCTGCATCCGCTGGTGCCGCACGCGATCTGGGTCCTCACCCTCGCCGACGAGCCGGAGTGGGTGGCGCAGGGCTTCTTCGCCTCCAACGCCCAGTCCCGCCTGGAGGTGCGCGAGCAGGGCGGGGTGCGCGGCGAGATGTTCAATCACGGTGTCGCCTCGGCGCGGCAGATCGCAGCGGAGACGAAAGCCGCCATCCGCCGCTCGGGCGCGAAATATCCGTCGGACTTGCGGTTTCAGGCGTGGCTGTCACCCTCGAAGCCCGGGTTGCAGGCCTTCCGGCTCGGGCTGCAGTGGGACGAGCGGGAGCCGGAGGACACCTGACGCCCGCGCTACCCCGGGGATATGGCTACCCGACCGCGGGTATATGGGGGAGCTGGTGACTCATCCGATCGCGCTTGGTGGCGAGGTAGTGCACATTGTGCTCGGTCGGCTGGGTCTGCAGGGGGATTCGCGCGTGCACCGCGATGCCGTTGGCCTGCAGGCCGGACTGCTTCGCCGGGTTGTTGCTGAGCAGGCGCACCGACCGCACACCCAGATCGGCGAGGATGCGGGCGGCGGCGCCGTAGTCGCGGGCATCGATGGGCAGGCCCAGGCGGACGTTCGCGTCCACGGTGTCCGCGCCCGCATCCTGGAGTTCGTAGGCGCGGAGCTTGTTGAGCAGGCCGATGCCCCGGCCCTCCTGGCCGCGCAGGTAGACGATGACGCCGCGCCCGGCCTCGGCGACGGCTTCCAGGGCGGCGTCGAGTTGCTCGCCGCAGTCGCAGCGCAGCGAGCCGAAGGCGTCGCCGGTGAGGCATTCGGAATGCACTCGGGCGAGGGTGTTCTCGCCCGACGGGTCGCCGTGGACGAGAGCGAGGTGTTCCGCGCCGGTGTGGGCATCGGAGTAGCCGTAGACGCGGAAGTCGCCGAAGCGGGTGGGCAGCCGGGTCTCGACCACGCGGGTGATGCCGTGCTCCAGCTGCTTCCGATGCGCGATCAGGTCGGCGATGGAGACCAGTGGGATACCCCATTCCCGCGCCATGACCAGCAGGTCGGGCAGGCGAGCCATGCTGCCGTCGTCATTGACGACCTCGGCGATGACACCGGCCGGACGCAGCCCGGCCAACCGCATCAGGTCGACGGCGGCCTCGGTGTGGCCCGGACGGCCCAGCACGCCACGGGGATTCGCGCGCAACGGGAACACGTGCCCGGGCCGGGAGAGCTGGGCCGCGGTGGTGCGCGGGTCGGCCAGCAGGCGCATGGTGCAGGCCCGGTCGGCGGCCGAGATGCCGGTGCTGACACCGGAAACGGCGTCCACCGAGACGGTGTAGGCGGTGCCCTTGGGGTCCTCGTTGACCGAGGTCATCGGCGGCAGCTGGAGGCGGTCGCAGTCCTCACCGGCCATGGGCACGCAGAGCACGCCGCTGGTGTGCCGCACCAGGAACGCGATGTTCTCCGCGGTCGCGTGCTCGGCGGCCAGGATCAGATCGCCTTCGTTCTCACGGCTCTCGTCGTCCACGACCAGCACCATGCCGCCGCGGGCCACCGCCGCCACCGCGGCTGCGATCGAGTCGAGTTCACCGGTCATCGTCGACCACCTCCTCCGGCCGCACGGGCTGGCGACCTATTTCCAATCGAAATATGACGAGTGCGGAACAACGAGGTGAGGTCCCGCTCAGCGGTCAGGAAAGTGCGGTCACTGCACGCCTCGGGTCATAGTGGTGACGGAGTTTTCCAGTACGCCACAACGGCCCGGAGGCGAATCGCCTCCGGGCCGTTGTTCATTCGGTTGTCAGTGCCTCACACGAAAGTCAGTGCGCGGCACCACCGGTGGCCGCGGTCCGGCCGTGTTTCATGATCAGCGCGCCGATCAGCGCCACCGCGGCCGAGATGGCCACGAAGTAGAAGCTGATCTCGTAGCCCTTGTCGGCGTAGAGCAGCGGAATGTCCTTGGTGACCGGCGCCGCGCCCGTCACCGACACCACGGCCCTGACCGGATTGGCGTTCAGGAACGCCGTGGCCACCGCTATTCCGATGCCGGCGCCCATGGCCTGCATGACGCCCAGCATGCCCGCGCTGATGCCCTGCTGTTGTGCCGGAACGCCTTCCACGATGAGGTTCGGCGTCGAGGCGTAGTACAGACCGAACGCGATGCCGTACACCGCGCCGACCAGGGCCTGCGTCTGCCAGCCGTGCGAGAGCGCCGCATAGGCCAGAGCACTGCCGGTGGAGATGGTCAGCGCCGTCACCAGCGGCCATCGTGCGCCGGAGCGTCGGATCCACAGGCCGCCGAGGAATCCGAAGAGCATGGCGATCAACGATTGTGCGAGCGTCACGTGGGTGGCGAACCGCAGCAGTGAGAGATTGTCACCGTAGGTGTATCCCGGATTCAGATCCACCTTGACCATGTCCGGCGGCAAGTGCTGGTACACCATCTCCGGCGGCACCTGCGAGTTCACGACTTCCGGTGTCACCTGCGCATTCACCTTGTCCGTCAGTGTCTTGACGACATCCGGCGGCAGGTCCACGCCCGGCGGCAGCGCAGCCTTGGCCTGTGCCTCGGCCGCGGCGAGCCCCTGGGCTCGCGCCTGGGTGAGAGCCTGGGCTTGTGCCTGGGCCAGCGCACCGGTCTTCACCTGATCCCAGGTGGCATCCTTCACCTGCTGGACCACCTGCGAGGACGGCGGCGACTGGGTCATATACCCGGTGGCGTAGGACTGGTAGCCGATCATGAACGAGGCCAGCAGACCGATGAACAGCACCACGCTGACGCGCGGATTGAACAACAGCTTCATGTCCATGATCGGTTGCTTCGCACGCATTTCCACGATCGGGAACAGCGCGAGCAGTACCAGGCCGCCGATCAGCCAAGCGAGGGTGGAGGGCTTGGTCCAGCCCCAGTCCTGGCCCTTGTCCAGATACAGCAGCGTCAGGACCGCGCCCGCACCGAGCAGCACCGCGCCGATGATGTCCAGTCGCTGCGGGGTGCGTAGCTTCGACTCCGGAACCACGAGGATCAGCAGCGGAATCATGATCAGCGTGAAGATGAACAGGAACCAGAACAGTCCGCGCCAGCTGTAGTGATCGGTGATCCAGCCGCCGATGATCGGGCCCGCGAGCGCGGACACACCCAGACCGGTGGAGGCGATGCCGAGGCCGATCGGAACCATCTTGCGCGGCATCAGGTCCCGGATCAGACCGTAGGACACCACGGTGGTCGCGATGGCGGTCGCCTCCAGCGCACGGCCCACCAGGAAGACGGCCCAGCTACTGGTGAGGGCGCACATGGCGGTGCCGATCAGGAAGAGCACGCCGCAGACCAGGAACATCTTCTTCTTGCCCCAGATGTCGCTGAGCTTGCCGATCAGCGGGGACACGGCGGCACCGAAGATGCCGAAGATGATGATGGCCCAGTTGATGTTCGCGCCCTGGCTGGGGAACGTGGGCGCGATCTGCCGCAGCGCCGACGCGACCATGACGTACTGCATCGGGGAGACCTCGGTGAACAGCACGATGATCGCGAGGACCGACCAGACCCTCAGGGTCGATGCGCCGTCGAGGCGGCCGGATTCGTCAGGCGCGGAGCCAGGTGGCACCGCGGTGTCGACGGAGGTGGACATTGGCGTCCTCCAGGGTGGGTAGTAACACGATGGCGTGAACCGTGTCACACACCCGGGGTGCCGACTATGGCCAAGTCCGTTCAGTGGGAATCGCTGGAATTCTGCTTCTTCGCAGGCTTCCGGCGGCTACGCTGTCTCGCCAATTTGTCCAAATCCGCCAGCAGGTCCTCGGCGAATTCCTTTTCGGCCTCGTAATGCTTGACGCACCAGCGCAATACCGCGCTGGGATATGCCCAGTCCGGATTCACATCCGCGCCCTCGGCGTCGGCCTGTGCGCGCCGCCGCATGGTCTCGGTGTATTCGATGTGCTGGGTGAGGATTTCGCGCATGCGCTCGGGCTCGGCCAGGTGCCCCAGCCAGGCACGCAGCATCACGCTGTGCTTGAGGACGGGGGCCTCGACGGGGGAGTGGTTGACCCAGTTCGACGCCGCTTCGCGCCCGCTCTCGGTAATGGCGTACATGCGTTTGCCGCGCATCCCGTCCTCGGACACCACGGTCCGGGAGATGGCGTAGCCGTGCTTTTCCAAACGCTTGAGTTCGGCGTAGATCTGGCTGAACGACGGACTCCAATAGAAGAACTGCAGACTCCAGTCGGCCCATTTCTTCAGGTCGTATCCGGACAGTTCTTCGGCATGCGAGAGCATTCCGAGAACCGCCCACGCCGTTGTGGGAAGTTCCGGAATCGCCTGCACCTCTTCGGCAGGCACGCCATCGGTCATGATCGAACTGTATCGCCCCCGCATGCCCTGTCTCCGCTCAACGCCAGTGGGCGCGACGCGGGAACAGGGTGCGGCCGGCCTCGTGCGCGACCTCGAGCACGACGCGGGCCAGCCGGTCGTAGCTCATGCCGTCGGCGCGGCCGGACAGCGACAGCGCGGCGGGCGCGGTGCCGCGGCCCCGCAGCGGCGCTGCGACACAGGCGATTCCGGCGACGGCCTCCTCGCGGTCGATGGCCACGCCCTGCCGCATGCGAATCTGTTGCAGCTCGCGCGAGAGCGCCTCGGGCTCGCAGATGGTGCGCGGGGTCAGGCGCGGCAGCCGGGTGCGCAGCGCGGCCTCGGCGATGTTCGGCTCCAGGCAGGCGAGCATGGCCTTGCCGAGCGCGGTGGCGTGCGCGGGCATCCGGCCACCCAGGCGGGTGGGCAGGCTGGCGGCGAAGCGGCCGCCGGCCTTGTCCAGGTAGACCACGTCGCGGCCGTCCAGGACGGCCAGGTGTCCGACCATGCCGGTGCGCTGGCTCAGCTCGTGCAGCAGCGGGGACACGGCATCGCGAATCTCGTTGTGGTCGGCGGTGAGTCCGCCGAGCTCGAGTGCGCGCATGCCCAGCCGGTAGCCGCCCGAGGTGTGGGCGAGCCAGCGCAGCTTGATCATCTGGTCGAGGATCCGGTGCACGGTGGACCGCGGCAGCCCGGTGCGCTCGACCAGGCCGAGCAGCGTGAGGGTGGGGGTGGATGCGTCGAATGCGTCGAGGATCAAGGTCATCCGCTCGATCATCGAGACGGGAACGTCTGCGCTGGCGCGAGATTCTTTGGCGCGCATGGGGCTGTGTGGGTGTCGAGTCTCCGCCGGGGGCAGCATGGTGACGGACATATGTACCTCCGTTGGTTCATATCCAGTCTAGGACTATTCCGATTAGGCATGTACCTAGTTCGGAGCTTGTGCTACCCATCACAGTGCCCTGTGCCACAACCTGCGGAATCGGGAGAACTACGTAAAACCTACGCATCCGTGTCCCGATCACCGAACCACGGAGTTGACGCCTCCTGCGCGCGACCTGCTGTCATGACTGCTAGCTATATTTCGGATCGAAATAAGGAGGCGCCGGTGCTTACTGGTGTCAATGTGCCCGGCGGCCGGACACCGGCCATCGACGCGACGGCATTCAAGACCGTTCTCGGCAGATTCTGCTCGGGAGTCACCGTGATCACCGCCCTTGACGAGGACGAACCTCTCGGCTTCGCCTGCCAGTCGTTCGCATCGCTGTCCATCGACCCGCCGCTGGTGAGCTTCTTCCCGGCGCGGACCTCGAGCACCTGGCCGAGAATCCGTGAGGTGGGCCGGTTCTGCGTGAACATCCTGGCCGACGATCAGGCCGAGATCTGCCGCCAGCTCGGGCGGCCGGGCGCCGACAAGTTCGCGGGCGTGGAGTGGACCGCCTCGGAGAACGGCTCGCCCTTGCTCGCCGGTGCCATGGCCTCCATCGACTGCGCGCTGTACGACGAAGCCGACGGCGGTGACCACACCATCGTCATCGGCCGCGTGACCTGCTTGAATGAGCATTCCGAGGCGAAGCCGCTGCTGTTCTACCGCGCGGCGTTCGGTCGTCTCGACACGCGGTAGGCGCGGTCGTCCCGAGCATCAGTGGGCGTAGTCGTCCAGGCCATGCGCTGGCGCGGTCGTCTCGTCCATCAGTAGTCACAGCCCGGCCAGTGAGACTGCGCTGTCGTCGCCGTCACATCGGCCGCAACCATCGAAGCAAGGCAAGGGAGAGGAATTCACATGACCACCATGGACGGTGAGGTGCGGGTCATCGACGCGGGCAAGCCCCCGGCGCGATTCGCGCGCGGCTGGCACTGCCTGGGCCTGGCCGACTCCTTCCGCGACGGAAAGCCGCACACCGTCAAGGCTTTCGGCACCGAGATCGTGGTGTTCGCGGCCGAGGACGGCACCCTCAACGTGCTCAACGCGTACTGCCCCCACATGGGCGGCAACCTGGCCGACGGCACCGTCAAGGGCGACTCCATCGCCTGTCCGTTCCACGACTGGCGCTGGAACGGCAAGGGCAAGTGCACCGGCATCCCCTACGCGCGCCGCGTGCCCCCGCTGGCCCGCACCAAGGCGTGGCCGACCATGGTCGAGAACAAGATGCTGTTCGTCTGGAACGACCCGGAGGGCAAGCAGCCCCCGGCCGAGCTGGCGATCCCGCGCATCGACGCCGCCTTCGACGACGAGTGGACCGACTGGACCTGGAACTCGATGATCGTCGACGCCAACTGCCGCGAGGTCGTCGACAACGTGGTGGACATGGCGCACTTCTTCTACGTGCACTACGGCTTCCCGACCTTCTTCAAGAACGTCTTCGAGGGTCACACCGCCAGCCAGTACATGACCTCCGTGTCGCGTGAGGACATGATGGGCGAGACCGCCAAGGCGCTGGGCGGCAAGAACGTCCTGCAGTCGGAGGCCTCCTACTACGGGCCCTCCTACATGATCGACTACCTGAAGAGCGAGAGCCCGAACGGCCTTGTCGTCGAGGGGTATCTGATCAACTGCCACTACCCGATCAACGAGAACCAATTCGTGCTCATGTACGGCGCGATCGCCAAGAAGCCGGAGGGCGTGCCCGCCGAGCAGGCGCAGGAGATCGCCGAGAAGTTCGTCGGCGGCCTGGGCAAGGGCTTCGAGCAGGACGCGGCCATCTGGAAGCGCAAGTCGCGCATCAACAATCCGCTGCTGTGCGAGGAGGACGGGCCGGTCTACCAGTTGCGTCGCTGGTACGAGCAGTTCTACGTGGACGCGGCCGAGGTCAAGGACGAGATGACCGACCGCTTCGAGTACGAGGTGGACACCACCCGCGCGGTCACCGCGTGGGAGGCGGAGGTCGCCGACAATATCGCCAAGCGCGAAGCCGCCGTCGCGAGCAACGTCTCCGATGTAGTGGTGCGGGGCTGAGAGACGCTGCCATGGACAAGGTTTCGTGCCGATCCTGCGGGACGTGCGTGCTGGTGGAGAAGTACAGCGACCAGCACACCAGCGTGCAGTGGAACAGGGACGCGCAGGCCGCCTGCACGGAACTCGCGGACACCGGGCTGCGAGCTCACACGTGCCGGGCGCTGTGGGCCAGCATCGATGAGGCCGTCGCCTCGGGTGCTTTGACCGTCAGCACGCGTGACGTGGACGTGCGCACTCGCGGGCGAACTCTGGCCTGAGCGGAGTCGCCGGCTGCGGTCGGCGTACTCCGGGTGGGCCTCCCGACATCGTCGGCGGTCGGCCCCGCGTATCGGATACCCGTCCGTGACGGGGTCGAAACTGACAGCACAGGAATGGAACTGGTGGAACGGATGACGGTCACGGACTTCGAGGTGGACGCGGCTGTGGAAGCCGCTCAGGTGAGCGGGATCACAGCGGTGCGGATCGTGCGCGTGGTGCGCGAGACCGCCGACGCGGTGTCGCTCGAGCTGGCGCCGGACACCGCGCACGCCGACCGGTTCTCGTATCGTCCGGGACAGTTCCTGACCCTGCGCATCCCGAGCGATCTCACCGGGTCGGTGAGCCGCTGCTATTCGCTGTCCAGCGCGCCGCACGAGGGCGGTCCGCTGAAGGTCACCGTCAAGCGGACCGTCGACGGCTACGGCTCGAACTGGCTGTGCGACAACGCCACCGAGGGCCTGACCCTGGACGTGCTGCCGCCCGCCGGCATCTTCACCCCGGAGTCGCTGGACACCGACCTGCTGCTGTTCGCCGGCGGCAGCGGCGTCACGCCGGTGCTGTCCATCCTGAAATCCGTGCTGGCGCAGGGCTCCGGCCACTGCACGCTGATTTACGCCAACCAGCATGAGAATTCGGTTATCTTCGCCGAGGAGCTCGCGGAACTGGCTGCCGCGCACCCGGATCGGCTCCTGGTGCTGCACTGGCTGCAGTCGGTGCAGGGCTTGCCGAGCGTGGCCGGCCTGGCCGCGATGGCGCGTCCATGGGCGGGCCGGGAGGTTTTCGTCTGCGGTCCCGGTCCGTTCATGGACGCGGTCGCGGCGGCCATGGCCGAGCTCGGCGCGGACCGCAAGCGCGTCCACTCGGAGAAGTTCGTCTCACTGTCCGGCAACCCGTTCGAGATCGGCACGGCCGCAACCGAGGTGGTGGCCGACGACGGTGACGCCGCCCTCGCGCGGGTCGAGCTCGACGGCGAGAACCACGAGCTGACCTGGCCGCGGCAGCAAACCCTGCTCGACACCATGCTCGCCAAGGGCCTGGACGCCCCGTACTCGTGCAAGGAGGGCGCGTGCAGCGCCTGCGTGTGCCGGGTGGTCTCCGGCGAGGTGAGCATGCGCCGCAATGAAATTCTGGAGGAGGAGGACATCGCCGACGGCTATGTGCTCGCCTGCCAGGCCGTTCCGGTCACCGACGACGTCACCGTCACCTATTCCTGATATCCCGAATCTACCGAGGAGTATCACCATGGCTGCCTTCGCCTCGCTCGGCTACGTGCGCGCCCAGATCGCCGATGTGGACGCCTGGCGCGCATTCGCCTTCGACACCATTGGTTTCGCCGAGGGCTCCGGCCCGAACGCCGATTCGGTGTACCTGCGCGTCGACGAGCACACCTACCGGCTCGAGCTGGTGCCCGGCGACCGCGACGCGGTCATCGCCGTCGGCTGGCAGGTGGCCGACCGGCGCTCGCTGGAGCTGGTGCGCGAGATCCTGGAGAAGGCCGGCGTCGCGGTCACCGCGCTGACCCTCGCCGAGGCCGCCAACCGGCACGTCGAGGAGGCCATCGCCTTCGTCGATCCCTCCGGGTTCACCATCGAGGTCTTCCACGGCCCGCTTTTGGACCACAGCCCGGTGGTGGGCAAGTTCGGCAACCGGTTCGTCACCGGGGACCTGGGTCTGGGCCACGTGGTGCTGCCGGTGCGCGATATCGAAGAGGCGCGCAAGTTCTATACCGAGGTGCTGGGCTTCGCCTCCCGCGGCTCGTTCCGGGTCGGCCCGCCCGAGCACCCGATCTGGATCCGCTTCATGGGCGTCAATGCCCGCCACCACAGCCTGGCGCTCATCCCGGGCTCGCGGCCGGACGGCCCGGGCATCGTGCACGTCATGGTCGAGGTGGACTCGCTCGACGATGTGGGCCGCGCCCTGGACCGCGTGAACAAGGCGGGCTACCACCTGTCCTCCACGCTGGGCCGCCACACCAACGACAAGATGATCTCCTTCTACGTTCGCACCCCGGGCAACTGGGATCTCGAATTCGGTTGCGAGGGCATGCTCGTCGGCGACGACTACGTCGCCGAGGAGATGACCGCCGACAGCTACTGGGGCCACGAGTGGGCCAGGGGCTGACCCGCCCGCAGCACCATGCGCTCGCCGAAGCCGCCCGGGAACTCACATTCAGATCCTGGTTCGTCCCGGAATGTGAGCGCGCACCAGCCGGCAGAAGTCGACCGGGCGCAGGCCGTCCGCGCGCTGCCAGAGGGCGGCATCGACGGCGGTGTGCTGCGAAATGTGTTCGGCCACAGTGAATCCGTGCCGATCGAGCAGCGCTGTCACGGACTCGGGTGAGAAGAAGCTGAGCATCGGCTCACCCTGTTCCGCGGTGGCGGCGAGCGCGAATTCGGCGAAGACACGGCCGGATTCGTCGCGCAGCTCCGGGACCAGCGCGTACTCCATCACCAATTCGGTGCCGGGCGCCCAGCCCGACAGCGTGTCCAGGGTGGCGCCGATCGCCGATTCGGTGAGATACATGGTGACGCCCAGCCAGCTCACCAGGGCGGGCCGATTCGCGTCGAAGCCGTGGGCCGTCAATTCCGCGGCCAGGTCGTCGCGTTCGAAATCGACGCCGACGAATTCGACCGTGGAGACATCGATTCCGGCGGTGGCGAGCAATTCCCGCTTCCATGCCTGGGTGGCGGGATGGTCCACCTCGTAGACCGCGACCCGCGCGTCCAGGGGCGAGCGGTAGGCGAAGGTGTCCAGGCCCGCACCCAGGATCAGATACTGCTCGAAGCCGCCGGCCGCCAGCCGGGCCTCGGTGTAGTGGCTGCGGGCGCTGACCTGGGATCTGGTGCCGCTGAGCACCGGGTGATCGCCGAACTCGCGGTGATAGGAGATGAGTTCGGCGGCCCGCTCGCCCAGCAGCGTCTCGGCCACGGTGTCCTGGAACAGGTGCGGCGCGCGGTCTACGATCAGATGCGCCGCGCGACCGGCCGCCGCCATCATCGCGGTCCGGCTCGGGCCCCTGTTGTCCGTCGAGTCGTTGTCCATCATTCTCCCTCCACGTTCGGATACGCGGCAGCCCGCTATCGGTAATCGCTGCCGCGAGACCCGATAGTAGACAGGAGAATTCGATTTCGCTTTCACCATATCACACGGAAATAAATTCCCGATTACGATGCAATTCCGTCGGACTATCGATCGGTGAAGGTGATCCGGACCGTCACCGGATCGCTCTCCAGCGCCGCGAAGACACCGCGGGTGAACGGGGCCAGCGCCGGATGCGGGGCGAAGGTGCGGGCACGGGCCACCACATCGTCGTCGGGGAGCAGCACGGCGGTACCGATGCGCCAGCCATCACCCTGGCGGACACGGACATTCGGGTTGGCCGCGAGGTTCAGGCCCCAGCCCGACCGCATTCCGTGCTGGCAGATGGCCCACGCGCCCTCGTCGTCGAACAGCAGCGACACCGGCACGCGGCGCGGCTGCCCGGACTTGCGGCCGACGGTTTCGATCTCGCCGGCGAAGGCGGTGCGGATACCGATCCGGTCCAGGGCGCGGACGGTCGGATTCATCACGTAGCGGCCCATGGCGCGCTCGGTGCGGAACTTGCGGGCCGCCCGATCGGCGGCGGTGCGCGGGGCCGCCGCGGACCGTTTGCTGCGGAAGGCGTCGAAGCCGTTGCGGCGCAGCATGGTCACCGCCGTCAGCCAGGGCGAGCGGTCGGGATCGGGGTCCTTGCCGGCGCCGAGCCGGTGCAGTTGGTCGGTGTGCCACTGCAGGTCGAGCGCGCCGTCGAAAGACTTGAGTCCGCCATTGGCGGCCAGGCGCGGGGGCAGGCCCAGCGAGATGTGCGGCGGGCGCAGCGCGTCGGTGCGCTCCGTGAGCAGATCGGCTGCGGCGCTGGGGATCACGGCCGTGGGACGGCCCAGGCCGACCAGGTCGCAGGTGCCGCCGGCCACCGCGTCGGACATGGCGGCGCGGGAGCGGAAGCCGCCGGTCACCGCGATCGGGACCGAGCCCGCGGCCTGCCGGGCGGTCTCGGCATAGTCCAGGAAGTACGCCTCGCGGGCGCGGGTGCTGGCCGACGCCGTGCGCGGCCGGCCCATCATGGCGGGGGATTCATAACTGCCGCCGCTGATTTCGAACAGGTCCATCTGTTCGCCGGACAGCTCCTCGATGACCGTGCGCGACTCGTCCTCGGTGAAACCGCCGCGCTGGAAGTCGGCCGAATTGAGTTTGATACCCAGCCCGAAGCCCGGGCTCACCGCCGCGCGGATGCTGCGTGCCACCTCGACCACGAATTGCCGCCGCCGCTCGGCGTCGCCGCCCCAGGCGTCGGTGCGCCGATTCGACAGCGGGGACAGGAACTGCGAGACCAGATAGCCGTGCGCGCCGTGGATCTGGACGCCGTCGAATCCGGCGGCCTCGGCGACCCGGGCGGCGCGGCCGAAGCGGGCGATGATGTCGAGGATCTCGTCCTCGGTCAGCTCGCGCGGGGCGGGCACGCCGGGGATGCCCATGGCGATGGCCGAGGGCGCGACCGCGCGGATGCGGGTGACGATCGGATTGGCCTGCCGTCCGGGATGATTCAGTTGCACCCAGACCTTGGCGCCGCCGTCCTTGGCGACCTTGGCCCAGCGGGTGAGGGCCTCCAGGTGCCGTTCGTCCTCGATGGCCACATTGCCGGGTTCGCCGCAGTGGCGGCGGTCGACCATGACATTGCCGGTGACGATGAGGCCGTAGCCGCCGTGGCTCCAGCGGCCGTACAGTCGTTCCAGCCGCGCGTCGGGGGCATTGTCGACGTTCGCCAGCCCTTCGCTCAGGGCGGATTTCATAATCCGATTGGGTAGTACCTGACCGCTGGCCAGTGGCAGGGGATCGTGCAGGGTCGAGTGTCGTGCGGTGGACGCTGGCGGCATGGTGTGGGCCCCGATTCCTCGTCGATGAGTTGAGCGGCGGACTACACTCAGGTAGACCAATCGGTATATCCGAAGACGGTAGTACACCGATCGGTATACAGCAAGGAGGAACCGTCCATGGGTGCCCGCGACCGCCTCATCGACAGCGCCATCGCCCTGATGCGGTGCAATGGCATCGCCGGGACCGGCATCGCGCAGCTGCTCGACCACAGCGGCATCTCCCGCCGGTCGATCTACCTGAACTTCCCGGGCGGGAAATCCGAACTGGTCGCCGAGGCCACCCGGACCGCTGGGCAGGCCACCAGCGCACTCATGCGAACCGTCACCGCCGGCACCGATCTGGCCGGCGCCATCGCCGCCTTCCCGGCCCTGTGGCGTGACGTGGTGGTCGCGAGTGACTTCACCGCGGGCTGCCCGATCGTGGCCGCGGCGCTCGGTCGATCGGAATCGCCCGAGGCGGCCGACGTGGCGGGGGAGACCTTCGGCGAGTGGGAGGGCATCCTCGCCGACCGGCTCGAGGCCGAAGCCGTGGAACCCGCCACCGCCCGCTCCCTGGCGACCACCATCATCGCGGCGGTCGAGGGCGCGGTCGTCATGTCGCTGGCGACCCGCTCGACCGCGCCCCTCGAACGGGCCGGCAAGCAGATGGCCGACCTGGTCGCCCTGCACACGGGCAAGACGACCTCGGTCGCCTGAACCTCAGATCAGGCTCAGGCCGCCGTCGATGGTGACGATGATGCCGGTGGTGTAGCCGGACCGGTCCGAGGCGAGAAACGCTGCCATATCGGCGATTTCGCGCGGATGGGCCGGGCGGCCGAAGGGGAGGTTCGCCGCCATCTCGGCGAAGCGGCCATTGGTCTCGATCAGTGTGGTGATGCGCGAGGTGGCCACCGGGCCCGGATTGATGCCGACCACCCGGATGCCGTCGCGCCAGCTGCGGCTGCCCAGCGCGCGGGTGAACGCCATGAGCGCCGCGTTGCCGGTGCTGCCCGCGATGTACTCGGCATCGGGTCGCTCGCCCGCCGAGCCGATGACATTCACGATGACGCCGCCGCCGCGCTGCGTCATATCCGCGTAGATGCGGCGGCTCAGGTCGATGTACCCGAAGACCTTGAGTTCCCATGCGTGCCGCCAGGTTTCGGCGTCGATGGCCGCCAGGGGCCCGGCCGGAATGTCACCGGCATTGTTGACCAGGATGTCCGGCGCGCCGACCGCGTCCGCCAGCCCGGTGAGATCCTCGGCCGACCGCAGGTCCACAGGGTGTGAGCACGCCCGCACCCCGTACTCGGCGCGCAGTTGCTCGCCGAGCTCGTCCAGCCGGTCCTTGCTGCGGGCGGCCAGATGCAGATGGCAGCCCTCCGCGGCGAGTACCCGCGCGATCTCCGCGCCGATGCCCGCCGACGCGCCGGTCACGAGCGCGGTTCTGCCGGCCAGTCCCAAATCCATTGGCCCATCTCCTGAATCCTGTGTCCGATGCCGATGCCGATGCCAAACGAAATGGACATCCGAACGGTTCATTTCTTGGTCGAATGTCCACTTGATTGGAGTGCGCCGGAGGTCGCCGGTTATTCCCGAGCGTCACGCCGTCCCCCCCGGGGGCTAACGCGTCCCGGTCTCCGCGAGCAGCCGCTCGATCTCCGCCGCCGCCGGAATCGACACGCTGGCACCCAGTTTCGTGGTGGCCAACGCCCCCGCGGTGCAGGCCCAGGCCAGAGCGGTGGCGGGGCCTTCGTGCCAGTGGGCGGCCAGCGCCCCGGTGAAGGCGTCGCCCGCACCGGTGGTGTCCACCACCGCTATCCGCACGCCGGGGTGGGTCATCGCGAGATCGTCCGGTCCGCAATAGGACGCGCCCGCGGCGCCGAGGGTGGTGATGACGTGCGGGACGTCGGCGAGCGCGGAGGCCAGACGCGCCGACTCGCCCTCGTTGACCACCGCGACATCGACCACGGTCCAGAGCTCGGCCGGAAGATCCTGTACCGGTGAGGGATTCAGCACCACCACGGTGCCGTTGGCCCGGGCGTGGCGGGCCGCGGCAAGCACGGTCGGCACCGGAATCTCCAACTGGCACATGAGCACATCCGCAGCGGCGATCGTATCCAGGTCGGCCGCAGTCAGTTCCGTCATCCGGCCATTGGCGCCCGCCACCACGATGATGGTGTTCTCGCCGCCCTCGTCCACCACTATGGTCGCGATCCCGCTGGGCCCCTCGACCTCCCGCAGCCGCGACACCCCGACCCCATTCTCCCGCAACACCGTTCGCAGGGCCTCGGCGAACACATCCCCGCCGACCGCCCCCACGAACTCGACCTCGGCTCCGGCCCGCCGCGCGGCGATCGCCTGATTCGACCCCTTCCCACCGGGAACCAGCGCGAACCCGTCCCCGGACACCGTCTCCCCGGCCCCCGGCCGCCGCCCCACGGTCGTCACCAGATCCATATTGATGCTGCCCACCACCGCAATTCGCGCCATGGTCCGGACCGTAGTGCAGGCGGCTCAGCCGAGGGCGGATTCGACGATGGACGTGGCTTCCGGGGTGACGGGGTCGAGGATGTCGTCGAAGTCGTGGTGTTTTTCGACGTAAGCCTCGACGAAGGGGCAGACGGGGACGATCCGTTTGCCGGCGGCTCGGGTGGCGGTGAGGGCGGCGCTGATGAGTGTCGAGGCCAGGCCCTGGCCTGCGAAGGCCTCGTCGATCTCGGTGTGGAAGAAGATGCGCTGGCGGCCGTGGTCGACGTAGGCGGTCAGGCCGGCGCGGGCGTCGCCGACCTTGATGGCGAAGTACTGGGGGACGGTGTCGGTGGCCTGGATGACAGTCGGCTCGGGCGCGGTCATGTGGGTTCACTTCCGGTCGGGGCGGTGTGGTGGTCGGGTTCGAGGGGCGGGCTGGCGACGGCGGAGAAGGTGCGGCACTCGGGTTCACACGAGGGCGGTGCGGTGCGGAGAGCGTCGTCGTGGACGGTGAAGAACGCCAGGGCGGCGGCCGTGACCATGAGGATGGCGCAGGTGAGGATGGCCAGGTGGAAGCCGTGGGCGAAGTCGGGCGGGTTGGTGTAGGCCGCGCCGGTGAGTCCGGCCAGCGGCGGGATGGCCGCCACGCCCAGCAGACCCGCGGCGCGGGCGACCGCATTGTTGACGCCGCTGGCCACGCCCGCATGACGTTCGTCGGCGGTGGCGAGGACGGTCGCGGTCAGCGGCGCCACCGCCAGCGTGAGGCCGAAGCCGAAAACCAGTGCGGCGGGCAGCACATCGACCAGGTAGGAGGTGTGGATGCCGATCCGGGTCATCAGCAGCATGCCCGCCGCGGCGAGCAGCACGCCGACCGTGATCGGCCAGCGTGGTCCGATGCGTTGGGCCAGCGCGCCGGAGCGGGCCGAGAACAGCAGCATCAGAACGGTGACCGGCAGCATGGCCGTGCCCGCGGCGATCGGAGTGAATCCGGCCGCCACCTGCAGGGTCAGCACCAGTAGGAAGAAGACCACGCTCATGGCCCCGTACATCACGAAGGTGACCACATTGATCGCGGTGAACTGCTTGGAGGCGAACACGTGGACGGGCAGCATGGCCGCGGGATCCTGGCCGTCGCGCGACCGCCGCCGCTCCACCACCACGAACCCGGCACCGGCGGCGACGCCCGCGATCGCGCTGCCCCACACCAGGATTCGACTCGTATCGTGTTCGGGCGCCATGGTCAGGGCGTAGGTGATCCCGGCCAGGCACAACGCCGCCAGTACCGCGCCGAGCACGTCGAACATCCCGTGCGCCTCGGCATCGCGGGTCTCGGGCACATGCCGGACCGTCACCGCCACCACCACCGCGGCCAGCGGAATATTGAGCAGGAACACCCACCGCCATCCGGCCGCCTCCACCAGCCAGCCGCCCAGGAACGGCCCGATGGCGCCGGCCACGCCACCCAGTCCGGACCAGGCCCCGACCGCGCGCGCCCGCTCGTCGGGCCGGAACGAGGCCTGAATGATGGCCAGTGAGCCGGGCGTCAGCAGCGCACCGCCCACCCCCTGCAGGGCCCGGGCCGCGATGAGCATCGAAATGTCTTGCGCCGCACCGCACAATGCGGAGGCGATGGCGAACCACACCACCCCGATCAGGAATATCCGCCGCCGCCCGTACCGGTCACCCAGCGACCCACCCAGCAGGATCAATCCGGCCAGCGTCAGCGTGTACGCGTTGACTGTCCACTGCAGTCCCGCCATCGATGCGCCGAACTCGTCACCGATCCGCGGCAGCGCCACATTCACGACGGTCGCGTCCAGCATGGCCATCCCCGAACCGAGGACGGTGGCGAGTAAAACCCATCGGCCGGTGCCCGAGGACAACCGGATGCTCGCGGTCATGCGCCCACGGTAACAACCTGCCCCCGACCGGCGGCGGATCGTCATCAGTAATCTGTTCCTATGACTGCTTCCACGACCACCGATCGGGACGCCGTCCGCGAGGTGGTGCACGACTCGGCACGCCGGGCTCGGGTGGCGTCGCGGACGCTCGCTCAGCTCACCACCGCGCAGAAGGACGCCGCGCTGCACGCCGCGGCCGACGCGCTGCTCGCGGCCAAGGACGCCGTACTCGCCGCCAACGCGGAGGACATCGAGATCGCCCGGGCGGGCGGCACCGCCGAGTCGCTGCTGGATCGGCTGCGGCTGACCGAGGCCCGTGTCGACGGCATCGCCTCGGGGCTGCGGCAGGTGGCCGGGCTGCCGGATCCGGTCGGCGATGTGGTGCGCGGGTCGACGCTGCCCAACGGTCTCGAAATCCGCCAGGTGCGGGTGCCGCTGGGCGTGGTGGGCATGGTGTACGAGGCGCGGCCGAATGTCACCGTCGACGCCTTCGGGCTGGCACTGAAGTCGGGTAATGCGGCGCTGTTGCGCGGCTCGTCCTCGGCGGCGAAGTCCAATGCGGCATTGGTCGGGGTGTTGCGGGAAGCGCTTGCAGCGCAAGAGCTTCCGGCTGACGCGGTGCAGCTGCTCCCGGCGGAGGACCGCTCCAGCGTCACCCATCTGATCCAGGCCCGCGGCCTGGTGGACGTGGTGATCCCGCGCGGCGGCGCGGGCCTGATCAACGCGGTGGTGCGCGACGCCCTGGTGCCGACCATCGAGACCGGCACCGGCAACTGCCACGTATTCGTGCACCGGGACGCCGATCTGGATATGGCCGAGTCCATCCTGATCAACGCCAAGACCCGGCGGCCCTCGGTGTGCAACACCGCCGAGACGGTGCTCATCGACCGGGCCATCGCCGACGTCGCGGTGCCGCGCATGATCAAGGCCCTCGAGGACAAGGGCGTCACCATCCACGGCGACCTGCCGGGCCTGGTGCCCGCCACCGATACCGACTGGGCCGACGAATACCTGTCCCTGGACATCGCTTTGAAGGTCGTCGACGATCTCGACGCGGCCGTCGAGCACATCAACGAGTGGGGCACCGGCCACACCGAGGCCATCGTGACCGCCGACCTGAAGGCCGCCCGCGAGTTCACCGCTCGCGTGGACGCCGCCGCCGTCATGGTCAACGCCTCGACCGCCTTCACCGACGGCGAGCAGTTCGGATTCGGCGCGGAGATCGGCATTTCGACCCAGAAGCTGCATGCCCGCGGACCCATGGGCCTGCCCGAACTAACCTCCACCAAGTGGATTGTGTGGGGCGACGGGCAGATTCGCCCCGTCTAGCACCCGCTGGATACGAAAGGACCGCCGTGGCTCCCACCACCGCACCCAACCAGGAGCCGATCTTCTCGTCGGTCGACGATGTGATCGAGCGGCTGGCCCGCACCGGCTACCTGGCCGACAAGGCCACCGCCACTTCGGTATTCCTCGCCGACCGGCTCGGCAAGCCGTTGCTCATCGAGGGGCCGGCCGGTGTCGGCAAGACCGAGCTGTCCAAGGCCGTCGCGCAGGTCGCGGGTGCGGAACTGGTGCGGCTGCAGTGCTACGAGGGCGTGGACGAGGCGCGGGCGCTCTATGAGTGGAACCACGCCAAGCAGATCCTGCGCATCCAGGCGTCCTCGGAGAACGACTGGGCCGAGACCAAGGCCGACGTCTTCGCCGAGGAGTTCCTGCTGGAACGCCCGCTGCTCACCGCCATCCGGCGTGACGAGCCGACCGTGCTGCTCATCGACGAGACCGACAAGGCCGACGTCGAGATCGAGGGCCTGCTGCTCGAGGTGCTGAGCGACTTCTCGGTCACCGTGCCGGAATTGGGCACCATCAGCGCGACCCGCAAGCCGTTCGTGGTGCTCACCTCCAATGCCACCCGCGAGCTGTCCGAGGCGCTCAAGCGGCGCTGCCTCTACCTGCACATCGACTTCCCCGACGAGGAGCTCGAGCGCCGCATCCTGGCCAGCCGGGTACCGGAGCTGAAGCCCGCGGTGGCGGCGCAGCTGGTGCGGATCGTGCACGTGCTGCGCGGCATGCAGCTCAAGAAGCTGCCGTCGGTCGCGGAGTCCATCGACTGGGCGCGCACGCTGCTGGCCCTGGGCGCGAAGGATCTCGACGACAAGACGGTGCGGGCCACGCTCGGGGTGGTGCTCAAGCACCAGGCCGATCATGTGCGCGCCCAGTCCGAGCTGAAGCTGGCCTGATCATGGCCGGGGCGTCAGGGCCCTCGAGGGGCAGAGACACGAAGGGCGGCCAGAACTCCTCGCGTGGACTGGTTTCCGCTGCCATGCGGGCGATTTCGGGCGGGACTCCGGCCAAGCCGGTGCAGGTGCCGGGGCCGACGGCCGAACACGGTCTGTCCGGGCATCTGGTCGGGTTCGTGGAAGCTTTGCGCGGCAGGGGGATTCCTGTCGGCCCGTCCGAAACCGTGGACGCCGGACAGGTTCTCACCGTCCTGGACCTGATGGATCGCGAGGCGCTGCGCGAGGGCCTGGCCTGCGCGCTGCTGCGCCGCACCACCCAGCGCGCCACCTTCGACGGCATGTTCGACCTGTGGTTCCCGGCCGCACTGGGGGAGCGGGTCGGGGCCGAGGAGGTGGAGCTGCCGATCAAGCCGGACGGCGGCGTCGACATCCTCGAACTGCGGAAGATGCTGGCGGAGTTGCTGATCCAGGACCCGTCGGGGGAGCAGGCGCAGCAGTTGCAGGCCTTGGCCGCGCAGATGGTCGACCAGATGGGCCAGTACCAGGCGGCGGGCGGGCCGTCGTTCTCCGCCTACCAGACGCTGAAGGATCTCCAGCCGGAACTGCTGGTGAGCAAGATCCTCGCCGGTCTCGCCCAGGGCATGGACAATTCCGACTTCGACAGCGAGGTCGCCCGCCGCATGGCCCGCGGCCGCATCAAGGACTTCCGCAGCACGGTCGAAGCCGAGACCCGCCGCCGCGTGGCCGAGCGCATCGGCCGCGAGCGTGTCGCCACCTACGGCGTCGCGCGGCAGGCCGAGGACGCCGACTTCCTGCGCATCTCCCAGACCGAACTCGACGAACTGCGCCGCAGCAGCCAGCGCCTGGCCCGGGTCCTGGCCTCCCGCCTGGCCGCACGTCGCCGCCGCGCCCGCCGCGGCGAGATCGATCTGCGCAAGACCATGCGCAAATCCATGTCCACCGGCGGTGTCCCGGTCAACCTGGTCACTCGCAAGCCGCGTCCCGGCCGCCCCGATCTGGTCCTGCTGTGCGACATCTCGGGCTCGGTCGCCGGTTTCTCCAGCTTCACCATGCTGTTGGTGAACGCCCTGCGCGAGCAGTTCTCCCGGGTCCGCATCTTCGCCTTCGTGGACCGTGTCGACGAGGTCACCCAGCTGTTCGACGCTGCCACCCCGCTGGATCAGCTGACCCGCCGCATCTTCACCGAAGCCGAGGTCGTCGGCATCGAGGGCCACTCGGATTACGGCTCGGCCCTGGAGGGTTTCGCCGAGCGGTTCCCCGATGCCGTCACCAGCCGCACCTCCCTGCTCATCCTCGGCGACGCCCGCACCAACTATCGGGACCCGGCGCTGGACACCGTCCGGCAGCTGGTCGACACCGCCAAGCACGCCTACTGGCTCAACCCCGAGGCCGAGAGGATGTGGGGCACCGGAGATTCCGCCGCCGACCGCTATGCCGACATCATCGAGATGCACGAATGCCGTTCGGCCCGCCAGCTGACCGCCCTTGTGGGCCGGCTGCTACCGGTCTGAACCCGGATGGCCGGCCGGCTGAGCCCCGCCGGTGCGGGGGCGGTGCAATCGCCCCCGGTAAGCTCGCTTTTCGTGCATAGGAACGGCCGCCGCAAGCTGGGTGTGATGGGCGGCACCTTCGACCCCATCCACCATGGGCACCTGGTCGCGGCCAGTGAGGTCGCGAATCGGTTCGACCTGGACGAAGTGATTTTCGTACCGACCGGTCAGCCGTGGCAGAAGGGTGATCGCGCGGTCAGCCCGGCCGAGGACCGGTATCTGATGACGGTCATCGCGACCGCGTCCAATCCGCGGTTCCAGGTGAGCCGCGTCGACGTGGACCGCGGCAAGGAGACCTACACCGTCGACACCCTGCGCGACCTGGCCGAACTCCACCCGGACGCGGATCTGTACTTCATCACCGGAGCGGACGCGCTGGCCAGCATCCTGACGTGGCAGGATTGGTCGGAACTGTTCGAGCTGGCGAAATTCGTCGGCGTGACCCGTCCGGGGTACGAATTGAATATCGACCATCTCGCCGACCATCTCCGTGATTACCCGGAGGGCACGGTCACGATGATCGAGATTCCGGCCCTGGCCATCTCGTCGAGCGAATGCCGGCGGCGGGCGGGGGAGGGCCGGCCGGTGTGGTACCTCGTCCCGGACGGGGTCGTCCAATACATATCGAAACGGCACCTGTACGTGCCGCAAGACAGTGCATGGTGAAAGTGCGCAGGGAAGAGGTAGCAGGGTGACAGCATCGGCAGAAGCGGTTTCGATGGCGACGGTGGCCGCACGGGCCGCCGACGAGAAACTGGCCGCCGACGTGGTCGTACTGGATGTCTCGGAGCAGCTGGTCATCACCGACTGCTTCGTCATCGCGTCCGCGCCCAACGAGCGCCAGGTCAACGCGATCGTCGACAATATCGAGGACAAGCTGCGCGAGGCCGGATACAAGCCGGTGCGCCGCGAGGGCACTCGAGAGGGCCGCTGGGCACTGCTCGACTACGTCGAGATCGTGATCCACGTCCAGCACGAGGACGAACGCGACTTCTACGGTCTCGAGCGCCTGTGGAAGGACTGCCCGACGGTGCCGGTCGACGGCATCGGGGATCCGCGCACGACGACCGAGGAAGACAAGGGCGGGGACGACGAGTGAGCAAGATGGCCGGCGTCCGCCGGTTGATTCTGCTGCGGCACGGACAGACCGAATGGAACGCCGGCGACCGCATGCAGGGCCAGATGGACACCGAACTCGATGACATCGGCAGACGCCAGGCCAAGGACTGCGCGCCCGACATGGCGACCAGCGACCTGATCGCCATCGTCTCCTCCGATCTCAGGCGCGCCCACGACACCGCGCTCGCCGTGGCCGAATGCGCGGCCATGCCGGTCGTCACAGACGAGCGCCTGCGCGAGACCAACCTCGGCGACTGGGAGGGCCTGGACCACCACCAGGTCGACGCCGAGTACCCGGGCGCCCGCAAGGCCTGGCGGCTCGACGCCCGCTTCACCCCGCCCGGCGGCGAATCCAAGCTCGAGGTGGGCGCGCGGGCGCTGCCCGTGGTGACGGAACTCTTCGCCGCGCGGGAGGACTGGCCCGGCCGCACCGTCATGCTGGTTGCGCACGGCGGGCTCATCGCCGCGCTGACCGCGGCCCTGCTCGACCTGCCCGAAGCGAACTGGCCGGCCCTGGGCGGCCTGGCCAACACCAGCTGGGTACAGCTGACCAGCCACGGTCCCGGCATCAACAAGCCCGGCTGGCGCCTGGATGTGTGGAACGCGGTCGCGAAGGTAGCCCCCGATGTCCTCTGAGAGTTCGAACGCCCAACCGGCGCAGGACGGTTCGCCACAGCGCAAGGTGCTGGTGGTGGTCGCGGACTCGCTGTCCTACTTCGGTCCCAAGGGCGGGCTGCCTGCCGACCATCCCGGCATCTGGCCCAATCTCGTTGCCGCCGAGCTGGACTGGGACGTCGAACTGGTGGCCCGCATCGGCTGGACCTGCCGTGACGCCTACTGGGCGCTGATCGGCGACCCGCGCATCTGGGCCGCGGTGCCGCGGGCCGGGGCCGTGGTGTTCGCGACCGGCGGCATGGACTCGCTGCCCTCGCCACTGCCGACCGCGCTGCGCGAGCTGATCCGCTATGTGCGGCCGTCCTCGGTACGCCGGCGGGTGCGCGAGGCCTACAACTGGGTGCAGCCCAGGCTGTCCCCGCTGGGCTGGCCGGTGGCGCTGCCGCCCGCGGTGAGCGTGGACTACCTGGAGCAGTCGCGGCACTCGCTGGCCCAGCTGCGGCCCGAGCTGCCGTTCGTGGCGGTACTGCCCTCCGTGCACAAGTGCGAGGCCTACGCCGAGGTGCACACCGGGCGCGAGCCCATGGTGCGGGCCGTGACGGCCTGGGCCGCCGAGCATGCGGTGCCGCTGGTGGATCTCGGGGATGCCGTGCGCGACAACGTGTTCAACGGCCCCGCCAACCCGGACGGCATCCACTGGGGCTGGGAGGGCCACAGCGCGGTCGCGCGGGCCATGGTGAAGGTGCTGACCGAGGCTACGGCCGACGAGGTACACACTGCATGACCGTGGTGGTGGTGACCGACTCGTCGGCCAGCCTGCCGGCCGGCCTCACGGCTGATCTTGGTGTGCTGGCCGTTCCGCTGCACGTGCTGGTCGACGATCGCGAGATTCGGGAGGGGATCGACGACTACGACATCGACTACGGCTCCTCCCAGGTCACCACCTCGGCCGCCTCGCCGGGTGAGCTGCGGACCGTCTACGAGCGGGCGCTGGAGCTGTCCGACGGCGACGGCGTGGTGGCCGTGCACATCTCGCGGCAGCTGTCGGGCACCTGGGAGGCCGGGCGGCAGGCCGTGCGGGACATGGATGCCGCCGATCGGATCCGGCTGGTGGACTCGCTGAGCGCCGGGCTGGGTACCGGGCTGCCGGTACTGGCGGCGGCGCGCCGGGCACGGGCGGGTGAGCCGCTCGATGTCGTGTACGACTCGGCGGTGGCGGCGGCCAGCCGCGGGCGCGCGTTCATCGTCGTCAATCGGACCGAGCAGTTGAGGCGTGGCGGGCGGCTGAGCACGGCCGCGGCGTTCTTCGGCACCGAGCTGGTCACCAAGCCGATCATCCAGATCGTGAACGGGCGGCTGGAACTGCGCGAGAAGGCCCGCACGCGCTCCAAGGCCTTCAACAAACTCGTTGCGGCCGCGGTGGATGCGGCCGGTGAGGACGGGGCGGCGGTCGCCGTCCAGCATCTCGGGGCCGAGGAGGCCGCCAACACCATCGCAGGTCAGCTGCGGGATCTGATCCCCGGTATCCGGGAGGTCATCATCGCCGAATTCGGCCCCGCCCTGGGGGTGCACCTGGGTGTGGGAGCGGTCGGCGCGCTGGTGGTACCGGGCGGCTGCGGCTAGCGGAAACGGCATTGTCCACAACGTAATTCGCTATCCACAGGTAGGCCGAAAGACCAGGTCGCGCGGGCGGCTGGGATCGTCGTCGCTCCTACCGTGAGCTGCATGCCACGACTCGACGAACGCACCCCGCTGCAGCGCCTCAACGCCCGCACCGCCGCCGACACCCGCCCCGGCCCGGCCGAGGTCACCGCCAATCCGGCGGAATTCGCCTCCGGCCGTCCGCATCCCGGCCGCTGGGACGAGGACTCGCTCGACCAGCTCGTCGACCCCGATCGCCGGGGCGCTGATCGGTATCCCAGCGGATCCTCGCCCGACTGGCTGTCCGAACCCTGCGGCAGCGTGTCCCTCTGGCACGAACGCCTGGTCCCCGAACGCTTCCGCGGCACCCGGTGGGATCCCGGCCCGCGCGGGGTCCTCGTCATCGCCGCCCTCGGCATCCTCGCCATCCTCTTCGCCGGGTACGTCACCCTGCGCGAAAAGCCTGTCTCCCAACCGGTCCCGCCCATCGCCGCGCTCAGCGAAACCGCGCCCGCCGACCAGGATGTTGCCGCACCCGAAGCCGCCGCCTCCGTCGTGACCGTCACCGCCACCCCCGTACCGGGCGCGGCCCAGCCATCCGCGTCGCGGCCCGCCGCCTCGCAGCCGGATCGAATCCCGCTCGTTACCACGGCAACCGGCGCGCCGGGCGGTTCTGCCACTCCCGGTGAACTCGTCGTGAGCGTCGTCGGTCTCGTCGAGCACGGCGGGCTCCGTCGCTTCCCAGCCGGGGCCCGGGTGGCCGACGCCCTCCGCGTCGCCGCTCCCCGCCCCGAAGCCGACCTCTCCACCCTCAACCTCGCCCAGCCCCTCACCGACGGCGACCAGATCATCATCGGCCGAACCA
The DNA here is from genome assembly GCF_044766925.1 of Nocardia sp. NPDC101769. Taxonomy (NCBI): domain Bacteria; kingdom Bacillati; phylum Actinomycetota; class Actinomycetes; order Mycobacteriales; family Nocardiaceae; genus Nocardia; species Nocardia sp. NPDC101769. The sequence continues at coordinate 50,034 of NZ_JBIWMX010000011.1, forward strand.
CACCCCGCCCCACCACCCAGCAGGTCGGCACCACCATCGTGAATTCCGCCCACCCCCCGGCGAACTCGCCCCCGCCCTCCGGCCCACCCCGCCCGACCGCCCTCCCGGCGAAGGTGAACCTCAACACCGCCACCGAATCCGACCTCGACACCCTCCCCGGCGTGGGCCCCGTCACCGCCCGCGCCATCCTCACCTGGCGTACCCGCCACGGCCGCTTCACCTCCATCGACCAACTCGCCGAAATCGAGGGCATAGGCCACTCCCGCCTCAACCGCCTCCGCGACCGGGTGACGATATGACCATCATGAATTGCCTTGCGGCGCACCAGCACAGTCGCACCGGTTGCCTGGAAGCCGAGTCGGAGGGCGCGAGCACGACTCGGACAGCGGGGCTTGCGGGCGCTCATCGGGGCCGACAGGCGACGGCCCGCGCCGAGCAGGGCAGTTGCTCAGAGCTGTTGGGGCGCAACGGTTGCGCCGCCGGTGGACGATCGGCGTCCAGAAGCGGAGTGGTGCCGGTGGCGAAGCGGCGGTCGGAGCCGGGGTGGTGGCGATGACGGCGGGGGCGACCGACGGCGTCGATGCCGGGGATCGCGGGCCCGTCGAAATACCCGAGGTGCTGGATGCGCGGCTGGTTCCGGCGGCGGTGTGTGGTTGGGGTGCGACGGTGGCGCCGTTGGTGGTGGGGTGGCGGGCCGGGGTCGGGGTGGCGGCCGGGTGCGGGCTGGTGGGGATGTGTTTGGCGGCGTGGGTGATTCGGCGGGTGCGGGCGGGGCGTGCGAGTGGGGTGGCGTGGGTGGTGCTGGGGGCCTTGGTGATCGGGGCGGGATTCGGGGTGGCGGGGGCGTGGCATGCGCATCGGGTGCAGACGCATCCATTGCGGGCGGTGCGGGCCGGGCAGCGGCTGGTGGCGGTGGTGGAGCTGACCGATGATCCGAAGCGGGTGTCCGCCAGGCCGTTCGGCGGGCCGAAGGTGATGGTGCGGGCGGGGCTGGTGGATTACCAGTTGGGTGGACGGATCGTGCATTCCGGCGGATCGGTGCTGGTGATGGCGCCGGCGGCGGGGTGGCGGACCCTGCTGCCCGGCCAGCGGGTGGAATTCCGTGCCCGCGTGGCCCGTCCGTGGCGTCCGGACATGACGGTCGCCATCCTGCGGGCGGAGGCCGCTCCCACCTCGGTGAGCACACCGCCCTGGTGGCAGCGCCTCGCCGGGCAGGTGCGCGGCGACTTCGCGACCTCCGCCCATCGCGCGCTCTCCGACGATGCCGCCGGCCTGCTCCCGGGCCTGGTCATCGGCGACACCTCGACCCTCACCGACCATGTCCAGGAGAACTTCCGCGAGTCTGATTTGACGCATTTGACCGCTGTTAGTGGTGCGAATGTGACGATTTTGCTCGGGGCCGTCCTGGTTTCGATGCGCACCCTCACGGTGGATCCGCGGGTCGGCGCGGTGGCCGCGGGTGCGGCACTGGTCATGTTCGTGATCCTGGCCCGCCCATCGCCCAGTGTCCTGCGTGCCGCCGTCATGGGAGCCATTGCGCTGCTGGCTCTCTGCACCGGCCGCCGTAAGCAGGCCCTACCCGCCCTGTGCGCCGCGATCATCGGATTGCTCGCCTGGTCACCGGGTCTCGCGGTGGACGCCGGTTTCGCTCTGTCGGTGCTGGCCACCGCGGGACTGATCGTGATCGCCCCGGGCTGGTCGGATTGGCTTCGGGCCCATGGCTGGTGGCGCATCCCCGCTGACTCCTTCGCGGTGGCGGCCGCGGCCTTCGTGGTCACCACGCCACTGGTCATCGCTATGACCGGCCACCTCAGCCTGGTCGCGATCGTGGTGAACATGCTGGTCGAACCCGTGATCGCGCCCATCACCATCCTCGGCGCGGTGGGTGCGCTGCTCGCCTGCGTGTGGTCGCCCCTCGCTGAGGTGGTCATGCACTGCACCGCACCACCGCTGTGGTGGCTGCTCACGGTTTCCGACCGAGCCGCTGCCCTCGGAGCCTCGGTCTCCCTACCGACCGGCCTGCGTTCGGGACTGGTCGCAACGGTGTTGTGCGCCTTGGTGATCGCCGCACTGCACCCGAGCCGCGCGCGGGAGGATCCGGACGCCGTGACCGGACCGGGGCCGCCGCGGCCGGGCCGAGACGAGGAGTCGCCGTCCGGTTAGCGGAAGCTGGGGAGGCGGCGTCCGGCTAGAGGGAGCTCAGGAACTCATTGACGGCCACGGCGAAACCAGCGGGGTCATTGGCGTAGACGAAATGGTCGGTATCGAGTTCGACCATGCGGGTGCCCGGGCGCCGGTCGCGCATGGCCTCGGCCATGTCGGCGGGGATGACGCCGTGGGCGGCACGGATGAGCAGGGCCGGGCAGGTGCCGGCGAGCCAGTCGGACCAGTGGTCGCCGTGGACCAGGTCCTCGGAGGCGACGATGTCGAGGGGGTGGAAGGGCAGGCTCCAGGAACCGTCGGCACGCTCGCGAACCAGCGCCCCGAAGTGCGCGGCCATCGGACCCATGGCCTCGATCAGCTGTTCGCGCGTCGCCGCCTCGTAGGGGAGGCCCGCCACGAAGCCCAGCGGGTTGTGGCCGTCGAGGCCGAGCGCGGCGGGTGCGTCGATATCGATGATCGCCGCCACCCGCTCCGGGCGGCGGGCCGCGAACTGGTAGGCGTTGATGCCGCCGAGCGAATGACCCAGCAGCACAGCCCGTTCCAGGCCGAGGTGGTCGAGCAGGGCCAGGATGTCGGCGAGGTAGCCGTCGCGGGTGTAGTCGGCGGCGCGATCGGAGTGGCCGTGGCCGCGCTGGTCGAGGGCGACGAGGCGCCACCCCGTGGACAACCGCGCGGCCAGATCGGCGAAGCTCTGGCCGTCGGACATGTGCCCGTGCAGGGCGATGACGGTCCGGCCGGTACCCCCGAAATCCACGTAGGACAGTCCGCGGCCGTCGATGTCGAAGCTGATGCGGGTGGCGGTGCGTGCGGTCATTGCCTGTTCCGATCCTCGATCCGGTGTGTCGATTCGACTCTAACGGAGCCTTGTACAAATGTGCAAGACATATGAATTAGACATTCGTTTCAAAGGTCTTGTGCGGCAGCGCCCGACCCGGGCGCACGCACAGAAGGAGAGCGCCCAAGCTGGTGCCGAGGGTCTTGTTGATCGGGCGGGGTCCGGGGTGGCGGGGGCGTGGCACGCGGACCTGTCGGAGCGGGCTCGTAGGATCGGGGCGTGAACCAGCGACCCGCGCCCCTGCATCTCGTGCTCGGTGAAGAGGAATTGCTGATCGAGCGGGCGGTGGCGGGAATTACCGCGCAGGCCCGCGCCGGCTCGGCGGAGGCCGATACGCTGCCGGTGGATCGGCTCCGGGCGGGGGATGCCAGCACGGCGGAATTGGCTGAGCTGCTGAGTCCTTCGCTGTTCGCGGAGGACCGGGTGATCGTGCTGGAGTCGGCGGCCGAGGCGGGCAAGGACGCGGTCGCGGTCATCCAGGATGCGGCGTCCGCACCCCCCGAGGGTGTGGTGCTGGTGGTCCTGCACAGCGGGGGCGGGCGCGCCAAGGCGCTCGCGCCGGCCCTGCAGAAGCTGGGCGCGGTGGTGCACAACTGCGCGAAGCTGACCAAGGCGGGGGAGCGGGTCGAGTTCGTGCGCAACGAGTTCCGGGCTGCCAATGTGCGGGTGCCGGCGGACGTGGTGCAGGCCATCATCGAGGCCGTGGGCTCGGACCTGCGTGAACTCGCCGCCGCCAGTTCGCAATTGGCGGCCGACACCGGCGGCAGAGTGGATCTCGCGGCGGTGCGGCAGTACTACTCGGGCAAGGCCGAGGTGACCGGGTTCGATGTCGCCGATCTGGCCGTGTCGGGAGATCGGCCCGCCGCCATGGAGGCGCTGCGCTGGGCCATCGATCGCGGCGTCCCGGCGGTACTGCTGGCGGACGCCCTCGCGGATTCGGTGCACACCATCGCCCGCGTCGGCTCGGCCGGGCGCGGCGACCCGTTCAAGATGGCGGGTGATCTGGGGATGCCGCCGTGGAAGGTGAAGAAGGCGCAGGGCCAGGCGCGCGGCTGGACCGGCGCGTCCATCGGGGCGGCACTGCAGGTGGTGGCCGCGCTCAATGCCGACGTCAAGGGTCAGGCGGCCGACGCGGATTACGCGCTGGAGCACGCACTCTCGCGCATTCTGGACCTGCGCGAGAGTGCCTCGTAGCGGGAAGGGCCGGGACTACTCCGGCTTCCAGGTGATCTTGCCGCCCTGGAACTCCTGGGCCTTGCCGCCCTGGTAGTCGTACTCGTCGCTGGTCGGGTAGCCGTAGCGGCCGTTCTCCGCGCCATTGCGCACCCACTCGTCGCGGATCGAGCCCCACACGACATGGGTCCCGGTCTTCTGGGTGGAGTAGACGGCCCCGCCCTCGAACAGCTGCTCGTGGGTGGTGGCGCTGTTGGTCTTGTTCTCATCGGCGATGGGGAAGCCCAGCGGGCTGCTCTCCCAGCCGACCGCGGAGTACTTGTCGCGGATCACGCCGCTCACCACATGGGTGCCCGCACCCAGCGACCAGTAGATCGAGCCGCCCTGGAAGTGCTGGAAGCGGCCGGGTTTCGAGGTCTGCCCCTCGTCCACCGCCGGGTACTTCAGCGCGCCCGACTCCGCGCCCGCGCTCTTCCACTTGTCGCGGATGGCGCCGCCGATGGCGTGCGCGTCCGTGGCCGGGGTCCAGTAGATGGAGACGTTGTTGACGAAGTCCTGCTTCTTGCCGCCGCCCGCGGCGTCGGTCTCGGGAGTGGTGGGATCACCGAAGAAGTCCGGTCCGCCCGCCCCGTCGTATTCGACCTCGATGGCCCCGCCCACCTCGAACGGGCCGATGGGACGTGCGGCTGCCACACCCATTCCGGTGGTCAGCGCGACCGCGGCCACGCTGACGGCCAGCGTGCCCCGGGTCCAGGACGGACGGTTGTCACGACGCAGCGATGCCAAGAGATCTCTCCCAGTGCAGGTTTACAGGTAGCCCCCGACGGTTCGCGGCCATCCTGCTGCCAACCGCGCGCTCGCGCAAGTCGCCAGCTCCGGACACGACAAAAGCCGCCGTGGTCGTCGTGGCCACGGCGGCTGTGAGAAGCATGATGCCGATAGGTGTACCGGGCAGAATCAGCCGAGCTTGTTGAAGGCCAGCGACAGGGCCGACTTCTTGTTGGCGGCCTGGTTGGCGTGGATGACGCCCTTGGAGGCGGCCTTGTCCAGGCTCTTGCTCGCGGACTGCATCAGCTCGAGCGCCTTGTCCTTCTCGCCCGCCGCAGCGGCCTCGCGGAACTTGCGGATCGAGGTGCGCAGCGCGGACTTCACCGACTGGTTGCGCTGGCGCGCAAGCTCGTTGGTGCGGATCCGCTTCATCTGGGACTTGATGTTGGCCACGCCGTTTTCCTCGTGTTCCTTCGCTTGGTGGTGTATGCGGGATGCAAAGTCTTCGGGCGCGCACTACGAGAGGGGCAGTTGCAGCACCGACAGTCGAGGCTACCAGGCAACGCCGCGAGGTATGAAATCGGGCCTGTCCGCTACCTGGCTGAAACCAGAAATTTATCGCCGTCCAACTGCGTGTCGCCCCTGCGTGATGGACTATTTTTGCATGACCCCCGCCGCACCCGCACCGGGTCTCTCCAGGGTAGACAGATCCACCGCGTCAGCCTCTGCCGCGCTCGCTCCTTCCGGACTGGAACGCGAAAAATCGGATAAATCAGGCGTATTCGCGGGGTACCAACCGGGCCGTTACGACCGCGCCTATGACGAGATGTTCGATTCCGCGGGCCGCCCGCGGGCGCCCTACCGGGGGATATTCAACGCCCTGGCCACCATCGACGCCGAGGATCTGGCCGCCCGCGCCGAGGCGCTGGACCGCGCATTCGTCGATCAGGGCATCACCTTCTCGCTCTCCGGCCAGGAGCGGCCGTTCCCGCTCGACCTGGTGCCGCGGGTGATCGCCGCCACCGAATGGACCAAGCTCGAACGCGGCATCAAGCAGCGGGTGCGCGCGCTGGAGGCCTTCCTCGCCGATGTCTACGGCGAGCAGACCATCCTGCGTGACCGCGTGATTCCGAAACGGCTGGTGACCTCCTGCGCGCACTTCCACCGCGAGGCCGCGGGCCTGGTGCCGCCCAATGGCGTGCGCATCCACGTGGCCGGGATCGACCTGGTGCGTGACGAGCACGGGGATTTCCGTGTGCTGGAAGACAATCTGCGCTCGCCCTCGGGTGTGTCCTATGTCATGGAGAACCGGCGCACCATGGCGCGCGTTTTCCCGGACCTGTTCGCCTCGCACCGGGTGCGCGCCGTCGGCGACTATCCGGCCCATCTGCTGCGGGCCCTGCGCGCCGCCGCCGCGCCCAACGAGGCCGACCCGACCGTGGTGGTGCTCACCCCCGGCGTCCACAACTCCGCCTACTTCGAGCATTCGCTGCTGGCCCGGCAGATGGGCGTGGAACTGGTCGAGGGCCGGGACCTCTTCTGCCGTGACAATGTCGTCTATATGCGCACCACCGCCGGGGAGCGGCAGGTGGACGTCATCTATCGGCGCATCGACGACGACTTCCTCGATCCCATGCAGTTCCGGCCGGACTCCATGCTCGGGGTGGCCGGGATCCTGAACGCGGCCCGCGCGGGCACGGTGGTGCTGGCCAATGCCGTCGGCAACGGGGTCGGCGACGACAAGCTCATCTATACCTATGTGCCTGCGTTCATCGAGTACTACCTGGGCGAGAAACCGATCCTGCCCAATGTGGACTCCTATCGCTGCTGGGAACCGGCCGAACGCGACGAGGTGCTGGACCGGGTGGCGGAACTGGTGGTCAAGCCGGTGGAGGGGTCCGGCGGCTACGGCATCGTGATCGGCCCGGCGGCCGGCACCCGGGAGCTGGAGGCGACCCGGCGCAAGGTGCGGGCCAATCCGCGCGGCTGGATCGCGCAGCCGGTGGTGCAGCTGTCCACGGTGCCGAGCAAGATCGACGGGCGGCTCGCGCCCCGGCACGTGGACCTGCGGCCGTTCGCTGTCAACGACGGCGACGACATCTGGGTGCTGCCCGGCGGACTGACCCGGGTGGCGCTGCCCGCGAACTCGCTGGTGGTGAATTCCAGTCAAGGGGGCGGGAGCAAGGACACCTGGGTGTTAGCACCGAGAACCTCTGTGGCGCAACGGGAATTGGCGGGATCGCAGTTGGTCGGCGAACTCCAGATCGCCCCGGAACGCGACCAGTCGCGGGACGTCTCTTCCGCGCGGACCCATCAGCAACAACAGTAGTAAATCGAGAACATCGGCAGCAATGGCGCTCGGCAGGTGGTTACAGCGTTAGGTGGTCGGATCATGTTGGCGCGCAATGCCGAATCCCTCTTCTGGATCGGGCGCTACGTCGAGCGTGCGGAATATACGGCACGCATTCTCGATGTCGCGGTCCATCAGCTCTTGGAGGACGCCACCGTCGATCCGGACCGAACCTCGCGGGTGCTGCTGCGGGTACTGGGCATCGAGCCGCCCGAACAGGACCGGGAATTGGATGTGTGGTCGGTGACCGAGTTGGTGGCCTTCGGCCGCGACGGCGGCTCCATCGTCGATTCCATCAGCCGGGCGCGTGAGAATGCCCGGGGCGCACGGGAAGTCACCTCCACCGAGATGTGGGAGTGCCTCAATGCCACCTTCAACGGGCTGGCGGCGGCCGAGCGGGCGGCGCGGGCGCTGGGGCCGCACGAGTTCTGCCACTACATCACCGATCGCGCCGCCATGTTCGCCGGACTCTCCGATTCCACCCTGAGCCGTGACGACGGTTATCGATTCCTGCTGCTGGGCAGATCCATCGAACGCGTGGATATGACTGTGCGCCTGTTGCATTCGCGCGCCGGTGACCGCACCTCCTCGCCGGCCTGGGTGACGGTGCTGCGCTCGGCGGGGGCCCACGACCCGTATCTGCGCACCCATCGCGGCGTGCTCGACGCCAATCAGATCGCGGAATTCATCCTGCTCGACCGTCTGTTCCCGCGATCGGTATTCCATTCGCTGCGGGTGGCCGAAACCTGTCTGCAGGAATTGGATCAGCGCCCCAACAGTCGGTTCGCGGCGCGTCACGAAGCGCATCGCCTGCTCGGCCGGGCGCGCAGCGAACTGGAATTCCTGCCCTCGTCGGTGCTGCTGGAGGATCTGCCCAGCCGGCTGCTGTGGCTGCAGCAGACCTGCCGCGAGGTGGGGGAGGCCGTGGCGCTGCAGTACTTCCACGCCGAATCGTGGGTGGCGTGGACGGGGCTGCACGGTCGCGGCGCGGACCGGGTCGAGGAGATGGCGTGAACAGTCGGGCCTGGAGAAGGCAGCGCAGTGTAACCACGGAAGGCCCTGTTCACGCCCAGGAGGGCATGGCGTGAACAGTCGGGCCTGGAGAAGGCAGCGCAGTGTAACCACGGAAGGCCCTGTTCACGCCCAGGAGGGCACAGCATGAGCTGGCGGATGCGGGTGGTACACACCACCGGATATGTCTACGACGCGCCGGTCACCCGGTCGTTCAACGAGGCCCGGCTCACCCCGCGCGCCGACAGTCGGCAGACGGTGATCCTCAATCGGGTCGACACCGTGCCGTCCACCCGGTCCTACCGCTACGCCGACTACTGGGGAACGGCGGTGACCGCCTTCGACCTGCACGCCCCGCACACCGAGCTGGAGGTCACCAGCGCCTCGGTCGTCGAGACCGAGCCGTTCGCCGGGCCGCCCGAGGAGCTGTCCTGGGAGGAGTTGCGCGACGACGCCATTGCCGACCGCTTCGACGAACTGCTCGAACCCACCGTCTACGTCCCGCGCGAGAAGCGGCGGCTGGCCCCGGTGGCCCGGCAGCTGGCGCGCGGCGTATCGCCGGCGAAAGCGGTTGTCCGGGCGGCGGAATGGGTGCACCGGGAGATGAACTACCTGGCCGGGACCACCTCCGTGCACACCTCGGCGGTGCAGGCCTTCGCCGAACGGCAAGGCGTGTGCCGGGATTACGCGCACCTCACGCTGTTGCTGTTGCGCGGCATGGGGATTCCCAGCCGTTACGTGTCCGGCTACCTGCATCCGGACCCGTCCGCCGAGGTCGGTCATACCGTCGCGGGCCAGATGCACGCCTGGGTGGAGGCCTGGACCGGGCAGTGGTGGGGCTACGACCCGACCAACAACATCCCGGTCACCGAGCAACACGTATCGGTCGGTGTGGGGCGTGATTACGCGGATGTGCCCCCTCTCAAAGGTATCTTCAGCGGGAGCGGCTCGACCGATCTCGAGGTCGTAGTGGAGATAACTCGCCTGGCCTGAGGCGTTTTCGGCTCGCGCCGCCGGTTCTTGTCGGTGCGTTGTCCACGCCAGCGGAAGGTAGCCGATGTCCCCTACAGCTCAGGAAGTCGCCGAGGATCGGGTCGAGCCGCAGCCGCCCACCCTCGGGCGCAAGGCATACGCCGAGACATTGGGCACCTTCGTGCTGGTCCTCGGTGGCGTGGGCACCGCGGTACTGGCGGGCAGCCGAGTCGGTGCGCTCGGCGTGGCGGTGGCTTTCGGCCTGACGTTGCTGTTCCTGGTGTACTCGATCGGGCCGATCTCGGGTTGCCACGTGAATCCCGCGGTCACCGTGGGTCATCTGCTGCTGGGGCGGATCACGATCGTTGTCGCGGCGGTCTATTGGATCGCGCAGTTCATCGGCGGTCTGCTGGCAGGCGCGGTCATCTACGCCGTCGCCAAGAACCTGCCCTCCTACGACCGGGCCAAAGACGGTCTGGGAGCGAACGGTTGGGGCGAGCACTCCCCGTCGAAGCTGGTGCTCGGTGATGTCACCACGAATGGGTACGGGCTGGCGGCGGCCATCACGGTCGAGGTGATCCTGACCGCGCTGCTGGTCTTCGTGGTGCTGGCCTCCACCGACCAGCTGTCGGACATCCCGTTCGCCGGACTCTCGATCGGCTTCACGCTGGCCGTCGTGCACCTGATCTCGATTCCGGTCGACAACACCTCGGTGAATCCGGCCCGCAGCCTGGCCGTCGCGTTCTATCAGGACGGCGCGCCCCCGCAGCTGTGGGTATTCATTGTGTTCCCGCTGATCGGCGGCGTTCTCGGGTCCCTGGTCTACGGAATGCTGTACGGCCGTTCCCGCAATGTGGACAGCTGACAATTCTCGATACCGACCCCCCGCTTCATCCCGGAGCGGGGGTCGGTCGTATCGGGAAGGCGCTAGTGCCAGTGGTATTCGGCGCAGAGCCGGTGCGCCACCTTGTCGAATGTCGTGCGGGCGAGGATCGCGCCCTCGCGGCGAATGCCCATCTCCGGGACATCCAGGACACGATCCAGCCGCACCCAGCTGTCCCGTCCGGCGCTGTCCCACGGGCCGGAGCCGATGCCCACCCAGTCGGGATGGTGCGCGTGTTCGGAATTCGAGGACAGCATGAGTCCGAGCAGCGTGTCGCCCTCGCGGCCGACCACCAGCACCGGGCGGTCCTTGCCGTTGTCCGGGTCCTCCTCGTAGGGGACCCAGGTCCACACGATCTCGCCGGGATCGGCCCGGCCGTCGAGCTGCGGGCTGTAGACGATGCGGCGTGCACGTTCGTGCGACGGCACTCCCGCCGACGATGTCGGCCGGACATTGACGCCCGGACCCTTGCGCGGCGTTCCCACCGCCTTCAGCGCGCGGTCCCACATCGTCGACTGCCGCACCCGCCCGATCAACTTCGGGGCCTGCTGCGTGACGAGCTGGGCTCCCTGCTCCTTAGCCACGATCCCCAACTGCTTCCCCAGAGCGTTCCACCTGCCGGCCATGCCCGGCAGCCTAACGGCGCAGAACGCGATTCTCACCCGTACCGGATTGGCCTGCCCCCGAATGCAGCTCACCGGCAGGTTTTCGACGCCGCAGAACGCGATTCTCACCTGTACCGGATTGGCCTGCCCCCGAATGCAGCTCACCGGCAGGTTCGCGACGCCGCAGAACCCGATTCTCACCCGTACCGGATTGGCCTACGCCCGAAGGCAGCTCACCGGCAGGTTCGCGACGGCGCAGAACGCGATTCTCACCTGTACCGGATTGGTCTACGCCCGAAGGCAGCTCACCGGCAGGTTCGCGGCCGTCTCGTTCTGGACCGACGGAGCGGGGGAGCGAAGCGGAGGAGCGGAGGAGGGAAGAACGAGACCTCGGGGCCGCGAACCCGCCGGAGCGGAGCGGAGGCAGAAAACAGAGCACCGTAGACTTCGGGGTTGACATGCCGCTGTTTTGCCATGCCGAGGAGTGACTCCGATTAGCAGCTTCGCCGACAAGACGTTCACCGATCCCAGCCGGATCAGGAACTTCTGCATCATCGCGCACATCGACCACGGGAAATCGACCCTGGCCGACCGCATGCTGCAACTCACCGGAGTGGTCGAGGAGCGGGCCATGCGCGCCCAGTACCTGGACCGCATGGACATCGAGCGTGAACGCGGCATCACCATCAAGGCCCAGAACGTGCGGCTGCCGTGGCAGGTCGACGGCGAGGACTACGTCCTGCACCTGATCGACACCCCGGGACACGTCGACTTCACCTACGAGGTGTCGCGTGCGCTGGAGGCGTGTGAGGGCGCGATCCTGCTCGTCGACGCGGCGCAGGGCATCGAGGCGCAGACCCTGGCCAACCTGTACCTGGCCATGGAACGCGATCTCACCATCATCCCGGTGCTCAACAAGATCGATCTCCCGGCCGCGGACCCGGACCGCTACGCCGCCGAGCTCGCCCACATCGTGGGCTGTGAGCCGGAGGACGTGCTCCGGGTGTCGGGCAAGACCGGTGTGGGCGTGCCGGAGCTGCTGAACAAGGTGATCGCGGAGATCCCGTCGCCGGTCGGCGCTGCCGACGCGCCCGCCCGCGCCCTCATCTTCGACTCGGTCTACGACACCTACCGCGGCGTCGTCACCTATGTGCGTGTGGTGGACGGCAAGCTCACCCCGCGCCAGAAGATCAAGATGATGTCCACCGGCGCGACGCACGAACTGCTCGAGATCGGCATCGTCTCGCCCGAGCCCAAGCCCACCGCGGGCCTCGGCGTCGGCGAGGTGGGCTACCTCATCACCGGTGTGAAGGATGTGCGGCAGTCGAAGGTCGGTGACACCGTCACCTCCGCGCGCGACGGCGCGACCCAGGCCTTGGCCGGGTACCAGGAACCGCGGCCGATGGTGTACTCGGGTCTCTACCCGGTCGACGGCTCCGACTACCCGGACCTGCGCGACGCCCTGGACAAGCTGCAGCTCAACGACGCCGCGCTGACGTACGTGCCGGAAACCTCTGTGGCACTGGGCTTCGGCTTCCGATGCGGCTTCCTGGGACTGCTGCACATGGAGATCACCCGTGAGCGCCTGCAGCGCGAATTCGGCCTCGACTTGATCTCCACCGCGCCCAACGTGATCTACCGCGTGGTCATGGAGGACGGCACCGAGCACGTGGTCACCAACCCGTCGTTCTGGCCCGAGGGCAAGGTGCGGGAGATCTACGAGCCGATCACCAAGTGCACGGTGATCGCGCCCAGCGAATTCATCGGCACCATCATGGAACTGTGTCAGTCCCGGCGCGGCGAGCTGCTCGGCATGGACTATCTGTCCGAGACCCGCGTGGAGATGCGGTACACGCTGCCCATGGCGGAGATCATCTTCGACTTCTTCGACTCGCTGAAGTCGCGCACCCGCGGCTACGCCTCGCTCGATTACGAGGAGGCCGGCGAGCAGCAGGCCGATCTGGTCAAGGTGGACATCCTGCTGCAGGGCGAGGCTGTCGACGCGTTCTCGGCCATCGTGCACCGGGATGCCGCCCAGGCCTACGGGCACAAGATGACCACCAAGCTGCGCGAGCTCATTCCCCGGCAGCAGTTCGAGGTGCCGATCCAGGCGGCCATCGGCTCGAAGATCATTGCGCGCGAGAACATCCGGGCGATCCGCAAGGACGTGCTCGCCAAGTGCTACGGCGGTGACATCAGCCGTAAGCGCAAGCTGCTCGAGAAGCAGAAGGAAGGCAAGAAGCGCATGAAGACGATCGGTCGCGTCGACGTGCCGCAGGAAGCCTTCGTGGCCGCGCTGTCCACCGATTCCGCCACCGACAAGAAGAAGTAGCAGACTCCCGGTTGGCCGGTCAGGCGCAAGGTTCGGTATGCAGCCGGAAAATGGGTCTTCCGTACTGATATGCCGGGTGACAAGCTATGTGACGCACCGCTGAGCACACCTCCTCCGACCTGGTGGATGTGACAGACCGGTTATCCGGAAATAGGGTGTGAAACGAGTTTGGTTCGGCGGCCCGCGCGGCGGGTCGCCGAAGCCCTGAGAGCGGAGCCCAGATGACACGTGATCTGCCCTTCGACGACGCTGCCGGTACCGGTGACAACGGCGGAGACGCCGCCTACCGCATAGCCAACGGAGTCGCGCGCGTGGCCAGGGCAGGCGCGTACGTCACCGGTGGCGCGCTCATCGCCGCCGGTGGCAATCACGGCGGTACCCCGGCCATCAACCACGACAGCAAGAACGTGGGCTTGTCGCAGGTCGACGACCCGCAGCCGAATGTGCCGAGCCCGACCATCACCTTCCCGGACCTGACCGCGGATTCGGTGCGCCCGCACCACGGTCCGGCGGCCGCCGCGCCGGTGAACGGGCACTTCGGCCCGCTCGGCGACTACCAGCACGGCACCGACGCGGGACTGTTCCCGTCGCTCGACGCGATCCCGGCCAACGACCCGGCGATCTCCGGCTTCCACGGCCTCGGCCTGCCCGACACCGACACCGGTGCGTCCGGCCTGTCGACCTACGGCCCGCGCCCCGGCTGGGGTCTGCCGCTCGACAATTCCACTGACCAGCAGGCGGATTCGGCTCCGGCCCAGCCGCATCTGCCGACCCTCGACCAGCAGCAGCCGAACTTCCTGCAGGGTCTGCCCGGCTTCCAGCAGGGCCTGCCCGGTTTCGGGCTGCCCGGCGCCACCGGGATGCACCTGCCCGGGATGAACGGCGCGTCCTTCGCGCCCGGCGCCGACACCGGTCTCGCCGACCACTCCGGCGCGTTCGACGGCATCGGCGGTACTGCCGGCCAGGGCACCGGTCTCTTCGTTGGCACCGACTGGTCGTTCGACGCCCATGTCGGGCTGGACGGCGCGTGGATCCACTCGAATCTGTCGGTGGATGTGGGCGTCGGTGCGGTCGGGCACCAGCTCGATGCCTACGGTCAGCAGCTGGGACAGGGGATTTCGCACATTCCGGCGAATACCACGCTGCCGAACAACGGTGGTGCGCCGAGCCTGCCGGGCGCCTCGACGCCCAACAACCTGGGGCAGCCGTTCCCGTCGCAGGGGTCGGCCACGCCCGCTGCGGCGAATTCCGTTCCGGGCCACGGCATGTCCGAGGCGCCGACGGGTTCCGCGTCCACTTCCGCTGTGCCGGGCTCGAATTCGCCCGGAACCGCGAGCGGCTCGCCGCTGAATCTGTCCGGCTCGCCGGTCGGTGCGCCGACCACCGCCGCGCCGTCGGGTCCGCTCTCCCTCGGGACCACCCCGGTCACGCCGTCGGCGCCGGCCGCGCCCGTGACGTTCCCGCCGGCGCCCGCGCCGGTCGCCGCGCCCGTGGCGCCCGCCGCCGTCGCCCCGGTCGCGGCCGCGCCGGTCGCGGTGGTGCAGCCGCTCGCGGTGACGCCGTTGCAGACCACCATCCAGCCCGATGCCGCCAACCAGCCGATCGCGAATCTGCTGTCGACGCACGGCGGTCCGTCGCCGCTGACCGCGCCCGCGGCCGTGGCCCCCGCACTGTTCGATCATGGTCGCCAGCCCGTGCTGGCCAGCGGTGAGCCCACCGCGCCCGGCCACCCGCTGACACTGGCGGACAAGCCGCTCCCGTCGGAGGCCACGCCGACGCCCGCCCCGCACGTCAGCGTGCCGGTCAAGACCGATCCCGCGCCGGTGCTCACCACCGTGCCGCCGATTCCAACCACCAAGATCCCGGGCCTGGACCCCGATCTCACCAAGGGCGGCAGCACCCCGGTCGCGACCGTGCCGGTGACCCCCGGTGGCGACACCGACATCACCGTCAAGCCGCAGAAGCCGGTCGACGATTCCGGGACCCACGGCAGCACGCCGACCATCACGGTGCCTACCGACGATCCCGTACCGACCCATCAGCCGACCGTCACCAACCCGCCGCACCCGACCGCCCCGACGGCGCAGCCGACCGTGCCGACCGTGCCCGATCACGGTGGGCAGCCCAGTGTTTCGGTCGCGCCCGCGCCGACCGTCGCCCCGGCGCCGACCGTGCAGCAGCCGATCACCACGCCGCCGCACATCGACCCGCCGCAGCCGGTGAAACCCATAGCGGACCAGTTCGATTCGGGTAACCACGTGCTGCCGATCGCCGACGACTCCGCGCTGCACCCGCTCTCGGTGCACGACGGCGGTCTGCTGGTGCACGATGCCGGGCTGTTCTCCGGCCTCGGTCCCGATGCCTCGTTCGTCGACGCCCACTCCCCGGTGCAGGGTCCGGGCGATCACATGCTGCTGCTGTGATCGCCCGCGGTCATCAGGTAGCGGTGAAGAATCCCGATGCGCTGGGTCCGCTGGTCGATCTGCTCGACCGGCTGCTCGAACTGACCCACGCCTCCGGCCGGCTCGATCTGTCCGGGCGGCTGGGCATCGCGCGTGCGCGCCTGGCCGACCCGCGGGTGCGGCTGGTCGTGGTGGGCGAATCCAAGAGCGGGATGAGCACGCTGGTCAACAGCCTGGTCGGGGCCGCGGTGAGTGCCACCGAGGGCCAGGCCAGCGTCCCGGTGATCGCCGAGTACGGTCCGCAGCGCAGCGCCACCCTGGTGAAGGCGAGCCCGGGCGGCACCGCCCAGCGCACCGCCGTGGATCCGCAGGCGGCGCTGGCCGAGCTGGATTCCGGTGACGTCATCCGGGCCGAGTTCACCCAGCCCAGCCCGCTACTGGCGGAGGGCTTCGTGGTGCTGGACGCGCCCGGTGCGCCCGCCGAGGCGCCGGCCACCTGGTCGCTGATCGCCGCCGCGGACGCGGTGCTGTACGTGGCCGATGCCCGGGCGCCGTTCACCCCGGCGCAGATCGAGCAGCTGCAGCGGATTCAACAGGTGTGCCCGACAGTCGTCTGCGTGCTCAACAAGATCGACCAGTGTCCGCAGTGGCCACAGGTGCAGCAGCACGACCGGCAGCTGCTCGACGACGCCGGGCTGGCCTTCGCGGTGGCCCCGGCCTCGGCGCGGCTGCACGAGCACGCGGCCGCCTCGGGGGACGGGCAGCTGGATCTGGAATCCGGTGTGCCGCAACTGCTCGACCATCTGCGCTCCTATGTGCTGGGCCGCGCGGACGCCGTCGCGGTGGAGGCCGCGGTGCGCGACATCCGGCTCATCACCGACCATCTGTCGCTGGCCCTGCGCAGTGAGGCCGAGACGCTACGGGATCCGCGCCGGCTGACCGTCATCACCGAGCAGCTGCGCCGCACCCGCGAAGAGGCCGAGCAGCTCCGCCAGCGCTCCGCCAACTGGCAGGTCACCCTGGCCGACGGCGCGGGCGAGCTGATGGCCGACACCGAACACGATCTGCGGCACCGGCTGCGCAGCCTGATCCGCGACGCCGAGGCCGACATCATGAAGGCCGATCCGGTTCGGCGCTGGGCGGATTTCGGCGCGGATCTGGACGCCAAGATCTGTGAGGCGGTGGAGGAGAACTTCGTCATCGCCCACTACCGGTCGGTGGAGCTGGCCGAGCAGGTGGCGGCGAAGTTCCCCGACAGCGGCATCCCCACCCCCGATCTCAAGCTCGACAATCCTGGCGATGTCGGCGCGGTGCTGGAACCCGTTGCCGCGCTGGACAATCTGGACAGCGCCAAGCACGGCATCACCCAGCAGGTGCTGACCGCGCTGCGCGGCTCCTACGGCGGCCTGCTCATGGTCGGCCTGATCACCAGCCTGCTGCACATGTCGCTGGTGAACTGGTACTCCGGCGGCGCTGCGGTGCTGCTGGGCGTGAACGCGCTGTGGGACGACCGCAAGGCTCGCCGCCAGCGCCGCCAGGCCGAGGCCAAGATGGCGGTGGCCCGGCTCATGGACGATGTGATCTTCCAGGTGAGCAAGGAGTCCCGCTACCGGCTGCGCGCGGTGCAGCGCAGCCTGCGCGATCACTTCACCGAGATCGCCACGGCCACACTGCGTTCGGTGGACGCGTCGCTGCGCGCCGCCGAGGAGGCGGCCACCGTGCACTCGGGTGCGGGGCGGGAGGCGCGGCTGACCGAGATCGAGCGTTCGCTGGTCCGGTTGCGCGATATCCGCGAGCACGCCGACGCCATCGGCGAGAACCCCTCGTACTGACGAGAATCCCTGGTACCGAAAGGAATCGGCCGCGAGAGCGGCCGATTCCTTTTTCCCGGTTGTCTTGTCAGCGCCCCGCATGGGCCGGATGGAACTGGCCCACATGATGGGATTCCTCGGCTCGGATCACGTGCATGACCGCGTTGATCAGCGCCAGGTGGGTGAAGGCCTGCGGGAAGTTACCCAGATGCCGTCCGGTCCGTGAGTCGATCTCCTCGGCGTACAGCTTGAGCGGGCTGGCATAGCCGAGCAGCCGTTCGCACAGCTGCCGGGCGCGGTGCAGCTCACCGATTTCCACCAGCGCCGACACCAGCCAGAACGAGCAGATGGTGAACGAACCCTCCTCACCGGACAGGCCGTCGTCGGTGGTCTCGGTGCGGTAGCGCAACACCAGGCCGTTCTCGGTCAGGTCGTCGGCGATGGCCAGCACGGTGGCCCGCACCCGGTGATCGGTGGGCGGCAGGAAGCGGGTCAGCACCACCAGCAACAGTGAGGCATCCAGGGTGTCGCTGCCGTAGCTCTGGGTGAACACGCCCTCGGAGTTGACGCCGTTGTCGAGGATGTCCGCGCGGATCTCCTCGCCGATCTCGTGCCACTTCCGGGCGTAGTCGAATTCCCCGTGCAACTCCGCCAGTTTCGCGCCGCGGTCCAGCGCCACCCAGCACATGACCTTGGAGGAGGTGAAGTGCTGCGGCTCGCCGCGGATCTCCCAGATACCGCGATCGGGACTGCGCCAGTTCTCGATTGCGGCCTGTACCTGTCGTTCGAGCATGGGCCACAACGTTTCCGGCACCTGCTGACGCGACTTCACATGCAGGTAAACGGAATCCAGGATGGTGCCCCAGATGTCGTGTTGGTCCTGGTTGTAGGCGCCGTTGCCGATGCGCACCGGCTGCGCCCCGTCGTAGCCGGACAGGTGGGGGAGTTCGGACTCGGTGATCGTGCGTTCCCCGCCGATGCCGTAGAGCACCTGCAGCGACACGGGTTTGCCGTTGTCGTCGGTGGCGGCATCGTGCAGGAAGGCGAAGAAGTCGTCGGCCTCCCGGTCCAGGCCGAGGGTGTACAGACCCCACAGGGCGAAGGTGGAGTCGCGCACCCAGGTGTAGCGGTAGTCCCAGTTGCGTTCGCCGCCCGGGGTTTCCGGCAGCGAGGTGGTGGCCGCGGCCAGCAGCGCTCCGGTGGGCGCATAGGTGAGGCCCTTCAATGTCAGCGCGCTGCGCTGGAGATAGCTGCGCCACGGGTGATCGGGGAAGCGCCCCAGCGTGATCCACTGCCGCCAGCACTCGGTGGTCTGCCACATCTTCTCCGCCGCCTCGGCGAAGGTGCGCGGCGACGGCAGGTCCGACCAGGACAGGGCCACGAACACCTCATCGCCCTCCTTCATGCGGGTGCGGGCGCGGGCCTCGCGGCCCTCGATTCCCAGCCGCAGGTCGGTGGTCAGGGTGAGGCCCGGGGCGCCCTCGATTTCGCAGGTGGCACTGGCCCTTTCGTACACATCGCCGCTGTAGTGCCAGTTGGCCGGGCCGCGGTGGTAGTCGAAGGCGGGTTCGCAGCTCATCTCCAGTTCGACCACGCCGTTCACGCACTTCACCGTGCGCAGCAGCATGTGCTCGGCATCCCAGTCCATCGGCGTGCGCTTGTGGCTGCGGCTGCGGGACCGGTTGTTGTGCCACGGACCGAGCACCAGTGCGTCGCGCACGATGAGCCAGCCGGTTTCGGTCTGCCAGGTGGTCTCCAGGATCAGCCCGCCGGGCAGATACCGGCGGGCGGCCGGCACCTTACGGCCGTAGGGGCCGATGCGGAAGTGGCCGGCGCTGCGGTCCAGCATGGCCCCGAAGACGCTCGGGGAGTCCGGCCGCGGGATGCACATCCACTCCACCGAGCCGTTGCGGGCGATCAGGCAGTTGGTCTCGCAGTCGGACAGGAAGGCGTAGTCGTCGATGGGGGGAAACACGGAGTGATGCATCCCGCCGGTCGCGGTGGGCAGGAAGGCGTCGGCCATGGTGGGGTCCGCGGGCGAGAGCGGGTCCCGAGGGGCGTCCGCCTCGGGAGGATCGTCATAGTCCTCGTCGGGGTCGATGCCTGTCTCGCTGCCCAGCGGACGATCGGCGGATTCCGGTTCGTCGTACGCATCCATACCACCATGATCGGTCTGAACGGCCCGAATCGTCCACCACCGACTACTCGGCCTAGGCTGGGGTCGTGCATGCGATTGCAGGATGGTGGGACGGCGTCGAACTCTGGGTGGCCGGCCTGCCCTTCGTTCCCCAGTTCGCGGTGGTGCTGGCCGCCATGGTGCCGGTCTGCCTGGCCATCGCCTACCTGCTCGACCGGACGTTGCGGGTGGTGCTGCGGGTCCTCGGCCGTGATCGGATCGCCGCGCGGGAGGCCACGGTCCCCGCCACGTCGCCGCGCCGCATCCGGAAGGAAGCCGCCTGAGATGCCTCGCTCTCGTGTCCAGCTCGCTCTGATCGCACTGCTTGTTCTCGTAGTCGTCGCCTGGTTGTTCACTCGCTGAGCGAGTTTCGGTACCGCTCGGGCGAATTCTCGGCGTACTGTGCAGACCCATGTCAACCGATGAAGGCCTGGAACTGGTGCTGTCCGAAGAAGACTTCGAGGACGAGCCCCGTCTGATCGCCACCCACTACTGCGGCCCCGACGAGGCCATCGACATGGTGAAGGCCGCCCAGCTGCTGGGCCTGGGCGTGCGCCTCACCAACCGCATCCGCCCCGACGAGGAGGATGCCGAGAGCGCCACCGAGGAGTGGATCCTCGACATCCTCGAGACCCCGCCCGTGGTCGAGGGCGACGAGTAACCCTGCGGGTTACCGAGCTTCGAATCGAATGGGGGGGGGGGGGGGGGGGCCCCCCCCCCCCACCCCCCATTTCCTTGTCAGTCGTCGGATCCGCGGATTCGCTTGCCCAGCTTCGACAGTGTGTCGCTGACCTCCTGGCCCATCGTGCCGACCGCGGCCCCGACATCGCGGCCGAGGTTGCGCACGGTGCGGATGAGGGGGTCCTCGGACTGGTCGAAGTTCTCCCGGTAGGACCGGGCGGCGTGTTTGATCTCCTCGCTGATGCGGGCGTTCTTGTCCTGATCCCGGCGCGGGTACTGTCCGTCGAGAATCCGGTCGTAGTCGCCGCTCGCGATCCAGCGCCGCAGTTCGGCCGCCCGCAGCACCGAGAACGGATGGGTCTGCAGCTCCAGATTGAGGAGTTTGAGCACGCCGTCGCGCAGGTCGCCGGCCCGGTCGTAGTCATCGGCCTGGGCCAGGAAGGCGGCATGGCTCATCTGGTCCACCCGCGATCCGCCGGCCAGCTTCATGTGCACCCGGACCGACGCCTCCACGTCCTGTCCGACCAGCAGCCCGGCCCGGTCGCCGGACAGTTCGGACTTGCGGCTCCACTCCAGCAGCGCCGCCACGATGGCGCGTAAAGCCCAGCCACCCACCGGCATCCAGCCGATATTGGCCGCCAGCCGCATCAGGTGCATGAGCATGGTCCGGTAGACCGCATGCCCCGACAGGGCGTGCCCGAGCTCGTGGCCGACCACGAACCGCAGTTCCTCGTGATCGAGCAGATCCAGCAGCCCGGTGGTGAGCACGATGAAGGGCCGGTCCATGCCGATGGTGAAGGCACTGGCCTCCGGCTGCTGCAACACGAACATCTCCGGCGTGCGCTGCGCGTCGAGGATCTTGACCGCGTCCTCGCGCAGCTGATGGATGTTCTTGAACTGCCGCTCGTCGACCCGTACCGCGGTCGCCAGGTACATGAGCCGGTGCTGCCGCTCCTGCAACAACCCGGACAGCGTGCGCAGCAGGGTGTCGAACCCACTCAACTGCCGCAGCCCGACCAGTGCGGTGCGGTCGGCGGGATGCTCCCAGGCGCGAGTGGAGATGCCGGGGAACTCCCGGCGGAGGCGAGCGGGTGTGGTCATGTATTCCCCCGTTGGTGTCAGCAGGCGACGCGGTATCGGGCCGCTCGATACAGTCTGCCGCGTCCGTCCAGGGTTGTGCTCGAGTCGATTCCATTCGCCGTCCGAAACTCGCGACCTGACGTGCTGCTCTGCTAAAGTCGCCGGGTGTCTTCGAGTGTTGTGCCCCAGGTCCGCCATGAATTGGCGTTGATCGCTGTGGGTTGCCTCGCGGTCGCGGACATTCACTGTCGCTGATGGCCGATCGGGCACTGCTGCACGTCTGAGTAGACTTGGCGCGCGCATTTTTTCGCAGTTCGTGTTCGTCCCCCGGCGGCCCTCGGGCCGGAGCGCCACCGTCGCGACATTCCCGAGCGACGGGTCTACGGCAGTACGTCATTCCCGCCGGCCGACGTCCCACCGGCGGGTGCCCCGAAAGGTCCACGCCGATGTCGCGCAATATTCGTCTCTCCCGCCGATCTACCTTCGCCGTCGCGCTCACCGCGGTCGCGGCCACCGTGCTCACCGCCTGCAGCGGCGGCGCGAGCGACACCAAGGACAGCGGTCCGGCCAGTGGAGGCGGCGGCAATATCAACCTCTACGCCTATTCGGTGGCGAAGGCCGCCTACGACAAGGTGATTCCGGTCTTCAACAAGATCGACGCCGGCAAGGGCACCCAGTTCCAGGCCTCCTACGGTCCCTCGGGCGATCAGTCCCGCAAGGTGAAGGACGGCGCCGAGGCGGATGTGGTGAGCTTCTCGGTCGAGCCCGACATCACCCGCCTGGTGGACTCCGGTCAGATCGACGCGGGCTGGAACTCGGACGCCAACAAGGGTGTTCCGTTCGGTTCGGTGGTGGCCATCGCGGTCCGCAAGGGCAATCCGAAGGGCATCAAGAACTGGGACGACCTGCTCAAGCCGGGCATCGAGGTGGTCACCCCCAACCCGTTCAGCTCGGGCTCGGCCAAGTGGAACCTGCTGGCCCCGTACGCCGCCAAGAGCGAGGGCGGCAAGAACCCGCAGGCCGGTCTGGACTACCTGAGCCAGCTGCTCACCCATGTGCACGTGCAGCCGAAGTCGGGCCGTGAGGCCACCGACGCCTTCCTGCAGGGCACCGGCGACGTGCTGATCAGCTACGAGAACGAGGCCATCTTCTCCGAGACCAAGGGCGATCCGATCGAGCACATCGTGCCCGACACCACCTTCCGCATCGACAACCCGGTGGCGGTGCTGAAGAACGCCAAGAACCTCAAGTCGGCCATCGCCTTCCGCGACTTCCTCTACACCAAGGACGCGCAGCAGGCGTTCGCCGAGGCGGGCTTCCGCCCGGTCGATCCGCAGGTGCGCGCGGACCACGCCAAGGACTTCCCGACCCCGCAGAAGCTGTACACCATCGACGATCTGGGTGGCTGGAAGACCGTGGACAAGGATCTGTTCACACCGAACACCGGCTCGGTGGCCCAGATCTACGACAAGGCCACCAAGTAGCCGGGTGACCTGCGACACAAGTGATACTCGAAACCGTGAGTGACAGCAGCTCGAACGCCGGAGCCGATCCTGGTTCCGGCGTTTCGGTAGACGACAACCCGCGTCGGTCGGCGGGTCCGGGCCGGATCCGTTCCTGGTTCCGGGTGAGCGGGTCGGTGGGCCCGCTCGGTATCGGCACCTCCGTGCTGTGGCTCAGCATCATCGTGCTGCTGCCGCTGGCCGCGCTGACCGTCAAGTCCTTCGAGGACGGCTGGTCCGGGTTCTGGGACGCGGTCACCGCGCCCGGCGCGCTGGACGCCCTGCAGGTGACCGTGTTCGTGTCGGTCATCGTGACGCTGATCAATGTGGTGATGGGCACGCTCATCGCCTGGGTGCTGGTGCGCGACGAGTTCCCGGGCAAGGGCTTCGTGAACGGGCTCATCGATCTGCCGTTCGCCCTGCCCACCATCGTGGCCAGCATCGTGCTGCTGGCGCTGTACGGGCCGCAGTCGCCATTCGACATCCACCTCAATGCGACCCAGCCGGGTCTGGTGGTGGCGCTGGCGTTCGTGACGCTGCCGTTCGTGGTGCGGTCGGTGCAGCCGGTGCTCATCGAGGCCGACAAAGATGTGGAGCAGGCGGCCGCGTCGCTGGGCGCGGACAACTGGACCACCTTCCGGACCATCATCCTGCCGACGCTGGCGCCCGCCATCGTGAGCGGCTCGGGCCTGGCGTTCGCGCGCGCCATCGGCGAGTACGGGTCGGTGGTGCTGATCGGCGGCGGCATCCCGAAGAAGACGCAGATGGCCTCGCAGTATATCCAGCAGCAGATCGAGGTGGACCGCCCGGTGAACGCCGCCGCGGTCTCGGTGGCGCTGCTGGCGATCTCGCTGCTCACCCTGTTCGTCCTGCGGGTCGCGTCGGACCGTTTGGCGCGCCGGGAACGGGAGGCCTGATGAAGCTCGGTTTCTGGACGAAGATCTCGCTGCGCACGGTGGCGCTGGCGTATCTGTTCGTGCTGTTGCTGGTGCCGCTGGGCATCATCCTGGGGCGCACCTTCGAACGCGGTGTCGGCGCGTTCTACGACTCGATCTCCACACCCGCGGCGATCTCGGCGTTCAACCTGACCCTGACGATCGTGGCGATCGTGGTGCCGGTGAATGTGATCTTCGGTGTGATCATCGCGCTCGCCCTGGTGCGCGGGAAGTTCCCCGGCCGCAATCTGCTGCAGGCCGTGGTGGATCTGCCGATGGCGACTTCGCCGGTGGTGGTGGGTGTTTCGCTGATCCTGCTGTGGGGCGCCAACGGCTGGTTCGGCGGGCTGGACCACCATGGCTTGAAGATCATCTTCAATCTGCCGGGCATGGTGATCGCCACCATCTTCGTGACGCTGCCGTTCGTGGTGCGCGAGGTGGAACCGGTGCTGCACGAGATCGGCGACGATCAGGAACAGGCCGCGGCCACCCTGGGCGCGTCGGGCTGGCAGACGTTCTGGCGCATCACGCTGCCGGCCATCCGCTGGGGCCTGACCTACGGCATCGTGCTGACCGTGGCGCGGGCGCTGGGTGAATTCGGCGCGGTGATCATGGTGTCCACCGGCCTGCCCGGAAAGTCACAGACGCTCACACTGCTGGTGAACGGGCGATACGTGAACGACCACAACACCTTCGGCGCGTACTGCGCGGCGACGCTGCTGATGGGCATCGCCCTCGTCGTCCTTCTGCTCATGACCCTCCTCGAACGCAAGCGGGGCACTGCCAAATGATCACCGTGACCAATGCGAACAAGCGGTACGGCACCTTCGCCGCGCTCGATGATGTCAGCATCGACATCCCGTCGGGTGAGCTGACCGCGCTGCTGGGCCCGTCCGGTTCGGGCAAGTCGACGCTGCTGCGCTCGATCGCGGGACTGGAGACGCTCGACAACGGCCTGGTCACCATTGCGGGCCGCGACGTCACCAATGTGTCGCCGCAGAAGCGCGATATCGGCTTCGTCTTCCAGCATTACGCCGCGTTCAAGCACATGACCGTGCGCGACAATGTGGCCTTCGGGCTCAAGATCCGCAAGCGGCCCAAGGCCGAGATCAAGAAGAAGGTCGACGACCTGCTCGAGATCGTCGGCCTGGACGGCTTCCAGCACCGGTATCCGGCGCAGCTGTCGGGTGGTCAGCGTCAGCGCATGGCCCTGGCCCGGGCGCTCGCGGTGGATCCGCAGGTGCTGCTGCTGGACGAGCCGTTCGGCGCGCTGGACGCGAAAGTCCGTGCGGACCTGCGTACCTGGCTGCGGCGGCTGCACGAGGAGGTGCACGTCACCACCGTGCTGGTCACCCACGATCAGGAGGAGGCCCTCGACGTGGCCGACCGCATCGCGGTCATGAACAAGGGCCGCATCGAGCAGGTCGGCACTCCGGAGGACGTGTACGACCGGCCCGCCAATGAATTCGTCATGTCGTTTCTGGGCGCGGTGGCCAAGCTGAACGGGCATCTGGTGCGACCGCACGATATTCGCGTCGGCCGGGATCCGAGCATGGCGCTGGCGGCGCACGAGGGCACCGCGCAATCCGCCGGCGTCACCCGGGCGACGGTGGAGCGGGTCGTGCAGCTCGGGTTCGAGGTGCGGGTGGAGCTGCGCAACGCGGCCACCGGTGATCTGTTCACCGCGCAGGTGACCCGCGGTGACGCCGCCGCGCTGCACCTGGCGGAGGGCGAGACCGTGTATGCCCGCGCCACCCGGATCCCGGAGCTTCCCGTCTCGTAAATTAGTCCCGTTTAAGCGATTTCAGCGAGAAGTCACGACACGCCCAATTGATCTACCGATTGGCGAATCGCCCCGACGCAGGCACGCCGAATCTCGCTCTGCCGTAGCGTGAGCCTCGAAACGTGCAGGTCCAGAGGGGAAACAGCGGACGTGACGAGTGCGGGTGGAAAACGGGCCGGGATCATCGGGGCCGGTATCGCGGGGCTGGTCACCGCGAAAGTGCTGCGAGACGACGGATTCGAGGTCGTCGTCTTCGACAAGGAGGGCGCGGCAGGCGGGGTATGGATCGAGGCCCGGACCTATCCGGGCCTGCGCACCAACAATTCCCGTGATACCTACGCCTACTCCGATCACCCATATCCGGAGTCGGCCGAGGTGTTCCCGACGGCTGCGCAGGTGCGGGACTACCTGGCGTCCTATGTGGAGCGCTTCGGGCTGTCGCCGCTGCTGCGGCTGTCGACCGAGGTGATCCGGGTGTCCGAGGTGGGCGAGGGCTTCGTGCTGAAGGTCTGCGGCCCGGACGGGGTCGAGGAGCTGCGGTTCGACTTCGTGGTGGTGTGCGCGGGCGTGTTCTCCACCCCGCAGCTCCCGGTCATCGAGGGCGAGGAGGAGTTCGGCGGCGTGCGGCTGCATTCCAGCCGGGCCACCGATCCGAGGCTGTTCACCGGCCGGCGGGTGGTGGTGGTCGGGGCCGGGAAGTCGGCGCTGGATTGCGCGGCCTGGGTGGGGGAGCACGCGCGGGAGTGCACGCTGGTGTTCCGCCGGGCCCATCCGATGCTGCCGCGGTTCCTGCCGGGCCGGGTGCCCTCGGACCGGATCATCCTGAACCGCAGCACCGAAGCGTTCTTCCGCTATCACCGGCAGACCCTGATCGAGCGGTTCCTGCACGGGCCGGGCAAGAAGTTCACCGAACGGTATTGGCGGGTGGTCTCGGCTTCGATGCGGTTGCTGCTGCGGTCGCCGAAGGTCATGGTGCCGGACGCGCCGCTGCCGGCGGGGATCGAGAATCTGGGTGTCAGCGACGAGTTCTTCCGGATGGCCCGGCGCGGGCGAATCTCCTTGCGGCGCGACACCATCGCGGCCTTCCCCGGCGGCACCGCGGTCCAACTGGCCGGGGGCGATCAGCTCGACGCCGATGTCGTCGTCTTCGCCACCGGCTGGCGGCAGGAGCTGGAATTCCTGGCGCCCGAGCTGGCCAAGACCGTCCGGGTCGAGGGCCGGTTCCAGCTCTACCGGCACATTCTGCCGCCGACGCTGCCGCGGCTCGGCTTCATCGGATACGGCTCCTCCGTGGCCTGCCAGCTCACCGCGGAGGTGTCCGCGCACTGGCTGTCCCAGCATTTCCTGGGTGAGCTCGCCCTGCCCGCCGTCGACGGCATGCACAGGGAGATAGCGCGTGTCGGGACGTGGCTGGGCGAGGTCATGCCCGAACGCAGGGAGGGCTACTACCTCGGCCCGTACCTGACCCACCACATCGACGAGCTGATGGGCGACATGGGTCTGCCCACCCGGCGCACCGACAACTTCGTCACCGAGTACTTCGACACCCTGTTGCCCGGCCGGTACGCAGATCTCACCGAGGAACGCCTGCGGGCCCGGATATCCGGGTCGCGGCATCGCAGGTATGTGAGCGCCGGCGGTTCCCTCGGGGGAGTCGCGGCGCTCACCATGGCGTATGCCTATTACCGGAAGATCCGGGGCCGGTCGGCGTAGCGGTGCCGCTTCACAGCGCGGAGTTCTCTCAGCGCAGGGTCCGCACCCAGCGGCGGGTGTCGGCCGGGTCGATGACGTCGTCGAGTTCGAGAACCGTTGCGGCGGTGAGGGCCTTGCCGCTGTCGTAGGCGGCCTGGACCAGTGCGTCGAAGGCGGCCTGCCGCTGCACCGGATCCTCGATGGCGGCCAGCTCCTTGGCGAAGCCCAGCCGGACCGCGCCCTCCAGGCCCATGCCGCCGATCTCGCCGGTGGGCCAGGCGATCACGAAGCGGGGTGCGCGGAAGGAGCCCGCCGCCATGGCCTGTGCGCCCAGGCCGTAGCCCTTGCGCAGAATGACGGTGCCGAAGGGCACGTCGAGGGCGGCGGCGTCGATGAACAGGCGGCTGAACTTGGTGACGGTGGCGTGCTCCTCGGCCTCGGGGCCGACCATGAAACCCGGTGTGTCACAGAGGGACACGATGGGCAGGCCGTGGGCGCCGCAGAGCTGCAGGAAAGCGGACAGTTTGTCGGCCGCCGGTGCGTCGATGGCGCCGCCCAGGTGGTGGCAGTCGTTGGCGATGAGGCCGAAGGGGCGGCCCTCGACCCGGACCAGGGCCGTCACGATGCCGACGCCCCAGTCCCGGCGCAGTTCCAGCACCGACCCGACATCCACGATGGCGTCGATGGCCGCGCGAACGTCGAAGGCGCGCAGCCGGTTCTCGGGCACCACGTGCCGGGCCAGGCGCGGGTCGGGCGCTTCCCACTCCGCTTCCGCCCCTTGGAAGTACGACAGGTAGCGGCGGGCCAGATCGACCGCCTCGGCCTCGTCGGCGGCGACGATGTGGACCACGCCATTGCGGCGCTGCACCTCGATCGGGCCGATGTCCTCGGGCGCGTACACGCCCAGTCCGCCGCCCTCGATCATGGCGGGGCCGCCCATGCCGATATTGGCGTCGGGGGTGGCGATCACGACATCGCACATGCCCAGCAGGGCGGCATTGCCGGCGAAGCAGCGGCCGGAGACGATGCCGATGAGCGGCACCGTACCCGACAGCGCGCCCATGGCGCGGAAGGTGGTGACGTCCAGGCCGGAGATGCCGCCGTGGTCGGTGTCGCCGGGGCGGCCGCCGCCGCCCTCGGTGAAGAAGACCACCGGAAGCCGTTGCTCGCGAGCCAGTTCCAGCATGCGGTCGGTCTTGGCATGATTGCGCATGCCCTGGGTGCCGGCGAGCACGGTGTAGTCGTAGGACATGACCAGCGCGCGGGTGCGGTCCGCGCCGAAGCGGCCGGCATTGATGGTCGCCACGCCCGCGATCAGGCCGTCGGCGGGGGTGTTGGCGATCAGGTCCTCGAGGCTGCGGCGGCTGCGCTGGGCGGCGACCGCCAGCGCGCCGTATTCGACGAAGCTGTCGGGGTCGACCAGGTCGGTGATGTTCTCGCGGGCGGTGCGGCGGCCGAGCCGATGCCGCTTGGCGACCGCGGTCTCGCGCCGGGCGTCGAGGGTGGTGTCGTGGCGGTCCAGTACCTCGGCGAGGTCGGCGCGTACCGAATCCAGGTCCACCACGGTCGATTCCGCGGCCGGGCCGTCGTGGTCGGCGGCCATCCAGGTGACCAGGATGGCGTGCGGGTCGACCACGGCACCCGGTGCGACCGCGTGCCGCAGCACCCGCAGCGGTTCGGTCGCGCGCAGCACGTGCTGCATCTTCATGGCCTCCAGGACCGCGACCTCGGCTCCCGCGGCGAGAACCGTTCCGGGCTCGGCCAGCGAGACGACGGTGGCGCCCATCGGTGAACGCAGGGCCTGTTCGCCTTCGTCCAGATCGAGCTCGGCGGCAGCGGCCTGCCGTACCGGCTGCGGCCCGGTCGGATCCTCGAAACCCTCTGCCCGGGAGCGCAGGTCGTCGAGGCGCCGCTCGAACCAGGCCGTGGTCACCGGGCCCGCGTCGCCGAGCTCGGCGAGCACGGCGCGGAGCAGGTGCAGGTTGGTGTCGACACCGCCGATCACGGTCTCGGCCAGCGCGTCCGAACACCGTTGCAGCGCGGCGCGGTACGACGGCGCGGACGTGATGATCTTCGCGAGCAGCGAATCGAATTGCACCCCTTGCCGCATCCCCACCTGGGCGGCGGTGTCGACGCGCACGCCCATGCCGGTCGGGGCGTCGAAGCGGCTGATCACGCCGGTGCTCGGCAGCACCGTGCCGTCGGCCGCGAGCAGTTCGGCATTGACCCGCGCCTGCACGGCGTAGCCACGGGTCTCGTTCTTGGGCAGATCGAGTTCGGCCAGCGTGCGGCCCTGTGCCAGGTCCAGTTGCAGCGCGACCAGGTCCACGCCGGTCACCGCCTCGGTCACGGTGTGCTCGACCTGCAGGCGCGGATTCACCTCCAGGAACCAGACATTCGTGCCGTCCACCAGGAACTCCACGGTGATGACGCCCCGGCAGCCCACCGCCTCGGCGATGAGCACCGCCTCCCGCTGCACCCGATCCCGCACGGCCGCGGGCAGTTCCGGTGCGGGCGCGATCTCGATGACCTTCTGCCGCCGCCGCTGCACGCTGCAATCGCGGTCGCCCAGCGCGACCGCGCCGAGCCCGTCGGCGACCACCTGCACCTCGATGTGCCGTGCTCGGTCGACCAGGGCTTCGGCGTAGACGCTGTCGTCGCCGAATCCGGCGAGGGCCTCGGCCCGGCAGCGTTCGACGGCCTCCGCCAGCAGCGCCGCCTCGGTCACGGGCCGCATGCCCCGGCCGCCGCCGCCCGCCGCGGCCTTCACCATGACGCCGCCGGGATGTTCGGCGAGCAGCGCGGCGATCTCGTCTACTCCGGCTCCGGCCCGGGTCGCGGGCAGCACCGCCGCCCCGGCGCGCGCGGCCGCCTCGCGCGCCGCGACCTTGTCGCCGAAAATCCGCAGCGCGTCCGGTGCGGGCCCGACGAAGGTCAGTCCCGCCGCCGCGCAGGCCGCCGCGAACTCCGCACTCTCGCTGAGGAATCCGTACCCCGGGTGTACGAGCGCGCCCGGTCCGCAGGCCGCCGCGGCACACACCACGGATTCGACATCGAGGTAGCTCGCCGCGCCGCTGCCCGGCAGTACGAGCGCCCGGTCGGCCAGCCGGACCGCCAGACTTCCGCTGTCCTCGGCGGTGTGCAGCACCTCCGTCGCATACCCGAGCTCCCGGGCCGTCCGCACCACCCGGACCGCGACCTCACCACGATTCGCCACTACCACTCGCACGCCGCCAGGCTCCACAACTCGCACGCCGCCAGGCTATGGCACGAATCACCCGGAGGGCTCAGAACTTCGTGACGAGCAGTCGTAGTCGCGTTGCTCGACGATCAATCCGTCCCGGATGGTGAGGAAGGCGGCGAATCACCTGCCGCCCGCGTTCGGCCGCGGCCGGGATCTCGCCCAGATTCCGTGTCGCGCCCTGCGGGACCAGTGCGTTCGGCAGCTCCCGCTGCACGACGTCGGGGTGGAAGTAGGCGGCCAGGCCCGTTCCGGTGGCGCCGGCCGCGACGGCTCGGTGGTAACGGACGGCCAGTTCGATATTCGGATGGTCGGGCATATCACTCACCGGGCCAGTCGAACACGGCGGCGGGTGCGGTGGGGGCTATGTTCGGGGCATGCATTGGGATCAGATGACGGCCACCCCGGGTGCGCTGCGGACGGCTGCGGCGCGGCTGCGGCGCGGGGTGGGGCAGCTGGAAATCCTGGCGACCATCATCGAGGCGGCGGACGGGCCGTGGCTGGGGGCCATGGATTCCGATGGGCGGGGGACCGCCGAGCTGCGCATGCACCTGGCGGGGAAGTACCGGTTCACGGCGGTGGTGACCAGTGCCGGGAAACTGTCACTGGCGGAACTGAATTCGCCTGGGCGTGGGAAGCGGGCGGAGCTGGTGCTGTCCACCAAGGCCGCCCAGCGCAAGGGCTGGGACGTGCGCAAGGACATGCCCAAGCCGCAGGAGTGGGTGGACTACGTGGTCGGTTGGGTCCAGGCCGCCAGCGCGGCCGTCGGCCGGCGGGACGTGGTGGAGTGGCTGCTCCGGGGCGCCGACCAGCGGCTGGCCGCCATGAACGACAGTGTCGAGACCATGCGGGCCGCCCTCGCCGAGCGCGAGCAGATGCGGGACGAGCTGGCCGCCGAAGTCGCGGAGCTGCGGGAGGAACTCGAGGCGGAATCAGCCCTCGCCGACAAGCGCGTCGTCGGCGGCGACATAGCGCCAGACGGGGAGGAGAGCGTGGTCGTCGAGGGGGTCGCCGGCGAGATGGGCGGTGGCGCGGAGGCGGGCGGTGACGTCGTCGGCGTCGAGGCCGGAGCCGATGAGGACCAGGTTGCTGAGCCGGGGTTCATGGCGGGTCCAGGCGGTGGGCTCGATGGTGATGTGGCGGCCCACCATGTGCAGCACGAACTTTCGCGGGTCGTCGGGGACGGCGAAGGCCAGCACGCCCTTGGCGCGGAACAGGCCGGCGGGCGGATCCTCCAGTAGCGCAATGAGTTCGCGCGGATTCAGGTCCGTGTCGGAGGTGAAGGAGACGCTGTCGTAGGCGTCGTGCAGGTGCCGGTGGTCGCGGCAGTCCTGGCCATGCTCGTGGCAGTGGTCTCCGTGCCCGTCATCGGTGTGCTCGTCGAGCAGCAGCTCGTCGAAGCTGAGCTGTTCACCGACGCGTGGCCGGTGCGGTTCGCGGGTGGGGACGTCGAACAGCAGGCCCGGGTCGACGTGCCCGTGGCTGGTCGGATACACCGGGACCTGACCGACCAGCCCGGTGATCTCCGACCGCAGCCGCTCCAGCGCGGCCGGCTCGACGCGGTCGGCCTTGTTGAGCACCACCAGATCCGCCATGCGCAGGTGCGTCGCGAGTTCCGGGTGCAGTTCGCGGCTGGCGGGGAAGTGCTCGGCATCGACCACCTCGACCAGCCCGCCGTAGCGAATGCGCGGATTGTCGCTGTTCACCACCATGCGAATGAGATTGCGCGGCTCCGCCAGTCCGCTGGCCTCCACCACGATGACGTCGATCTTCTGCCTGGGATGCGCCAGCCGGTCGAACAGCTCGTCCAGCTCGCTGACATCCACCGCGCAGCACACGCACCCGTTGCCCAGCGACACCATGGCGTCGACCTGCCCGGCCACCAGCATGGCATCGATATTGACCGCGCCGAAGTCGTTGACCACCACCCCGATTCGCGTGCTCCGGGTCCGCAGCAGCCGGTTGAGCAGCGTCGTCTTCCCGGCGCCGAGGAATCCGGCCACGATCAGGACTGGGATGCGGCGGGTCACGGCGACCACCCTACCGACCGGTTGTGAGCCCGCCGCAGCACACCGGAAACCGCGTGGAAATAACAGCCTCCTACCGTGACGGACTATCCGGACCGACCACGGGAGGTGCGCTGTGCGGGTGCGCGACATTCTCGATGCGCCGCAGTTGCGGATGCGGCTGCTGCACGGGGACGCGGGGGAACTGGATCGGCCGGTCGCCAGGGTCTGTGCGACGGATATGCCCGATCCCCGGCCCTTCGTGACACCGGGTGCGCTGGTGTGCACCGGATTGGTGTGGCGGCAGCAGGCCGCGGATGCGGACCGCTATGTGGGCCTGCTGGCGGGAGCCGGGGTCGCCGGTGTGGTGGCCGGGCAGGCGCTGCACGGGCACGTGCCCGAGGATGTGGTCGAGGCCTGTCGCCGGCACGGGTTGCCGCTGCTGTCCGCACCCCAGAGCGTGCCGTTCAGCCGGATCATCGAATACCTGGCCGAGCAGGCGGCCGAGGTGCGCTGGCGCCGGGTGCAATCGCGCGCCGACCGGCAACGCCGGCTGCTGGCCGCGGTCGCCGCCGGGACCGGTATCGAGACCCTGGTCGCGGATTTCGCGGCGGAACAGCGGGTTTCGGCCTGGATTCTGACCTCGACCGGGACGGTCATCGCCGGCACCGAGGACCTGGCCGAGCCGGATATCGATCGCATCGTCGCCACCGCGCTCACCGCGCCGCGCCTGCCCGCGGTCACCACCGGCGCGATGCGAGTCCTCCAGGTCGGTGCGGGCGACCGCATAACCGCCTGGTACCTGGTGATCCGCCCGTCGGCCCCGGAACTGGACCCGTTCGGCGCGGATCTGGCGGCCGTGGCGGAGCTGTACCGGCAGCGTCGCGCCGACCGGCAGCACCTGGATTGGGAACTGGCCGACCGCTTCCCGGTGCCGTTCGCCGAACGGGCGGACCGGTGTGAGGCGGCCCTCGTCTGCGAGGTCCATGCCGCCGACGGCCCGACCGGCCCGGTGCGCAAACCGGGCGAGCCGCAGCGCCGATCGCTGTCCGGGGGTGTCGCGGGCGCCATCGAACGGGCGGGAGCACCGGCTCGCAGTGCGGGACCTGTGGCACCGCAGCGGGTTTCGAGCCGGGCCGATTCGTCCGCCGGGTTGCCGGCCGTACGCGCGGCCCTGCACGACGCCCTCCCGGATATCGCCACGTCGATCGACCGCGAAGGCAGGCTGGTCGGCGTGACGGCCGGAACCCAGGACGGGATCGCGGCCGCGGTGGTCCGGCGTCTCGGGCGAATCGCACCGGCGCTCACCGAGATTCGGCTCGCGGTCGGCGTGAGCGCCCGGCAGCCGGAGGAAACCCCGGCGGGTGCGATCGCCGCGGCGGCGGCGGCCGCCACCGCGGCCCGCGACGATGCGGCCCCGGTCAGCCTGCGGGTGGCCGATATCGATTCGGCCGTCGGTCTGCTCACCGCGGTCCCCGGCGGCCTCCAGCGACGATTCGCTGAACGCGTGCTGGGTCCGGTGCTGGACTACGACCGGCGGCACGGGGCCGGACTGCTGGAGACGCTGGAGGTGTTTCTCGGGTGCGAAGGCTCGTGGCGGCAGGCGGCCGATCGAATGCACCTGCACCTCAATACCGTTCGCTACCGCATAGGCCGGATCGAGGAGCTCACCGGGCGCGATCTCGGGCGGCTCGACGATCGGCTGGATCTGTATCTGGCGGTGCGCACGCTGGCCGGTCAGACCACGCCGGTGTAGGGATCCCAGGCGGTTCCGGCGTCCGGGGCGTCCTCGCGCAGCACACTCGCCTGGATCAGACCGTAGGGGCGGTCGTCGGCGTGGAAGACCTCGCCCTTGTTCGGGACCCCGAAACGGTCTGTGTCGTAAGCGAAGTGGTGCTTGTTGGGGGCCGACATGCGGATCTCCGCAAGACACGGATACGCCGCCAGCGCGGCCCGGCCCATCTCGAACAGGGTCTGCTGCAAGGCCTTCGAGTGCAGGGTCGCGAAGGTCTCGACCATGGCGGAGCGGATCCCGTGGTAGGCGGTATCCCAGTCCTGGGGCGCGGTGGCGAAGCGCCAGCGGGCGATCAGGCTGGTGGCCAGGATCCGGTCGTGGGCGGGTTCGAGGACGGTGAACGGGTCTTCGAGGAAACCCGCGAACTCCGAACCCGTGGACTTGAGGATCACCAGATCCTTGACGCCCCCGATCACCCATTCGCGGCGGTCCCCACCGGCCCCGCTCACGGTGATCGCCGCGATCCGCACCTCCGGCCCCACCCGCGTCCAAGTGTGGTCGTGCCCGCTGCCGCCGACCGGAACCCGTTGCCACGCATACTCTTCGATCTCGAGGCGCGCCGAATCGACGGGCTCGATGTCGTCGACGAAGTGCCGGGCCAGGGCCAGTCCGTACTCCTCGATGCTGCCGTCGCCGTGGCTCTTGGCGTAGGTGTAGATGGTCTGCTTCTGCGAATCCGTCGGCAGCACCGTGCCCTGATCGCCAACGGTATGCGCGTCGTCGAACGCGCCGCGCAGGCACGAGGACACGTTCAGGTCCCGGATCTCGTGCCGGGCGGTGTCGCGGTAGATGCGCACCACCCGATTCTCGGCCTTGCCGTACTGGTGCCGGCCGAGCACGATCCGGCCGCCGGTGTCGCTCATGGTCGCCTCTCGTCGTCGCTGATCACTGTGCCCCACTGTGACGTACGGGAGCCGCCGCACACGCTGGTTCCGAGGACAAAACGCCGTACTCCGCCACCGCGACGTTTGGGCGAATTGCACAAAGCCCCGCGGTGCCGGCGCTGCCTAGCCTGACGATCACCCGACCAGGAAGGAAAGACAGGGCCATGCCTTCGCTCGATCCCGTCGACACGACGTCGCCCCTTGCCGTCGACACGCGGCTGCCGTGGCATCGGCTGCTGGTGTTCGGAATTCAGCACGTGCTGATCATGTACACCGGATGTGTCACGGTGCCTTTGGTTTTCGGCGCGGCCGCCGGGCTCGGCACGTCCACCGTCGCCCTGCTGATCAGCGCGGACCTGCTGGTGGCGGGCGTCATCACCATGGTGCAGAGCCTCGGGCTGGGCCGGTTCGCCGGTGCGCGGCTGCCGATCGTCACCGGCGCGACCTTCGTGGCCATGAGCCCGATGATCCTGATCGCCAAGGACTACGGGCTCCAGGCGATGTACGGATCCATGCTGCTCGGCGGCGTGATCGGCATCGCGCTGGCGTGGCCGTTCGCCTCGATCGTGCGGTTCTTCCCGCCTCTGGTGAGCGGGACCGTGCTGACCGTGGTCGGCATTTCGCTGATCGGCGTGGCGGGCGGCCTGATCGTGGGCAGCGATCCCGAGGCGGCCACCTTCGCCGCGCCCTCACACATCGCGCTGGCCGCGGCGGTGCTGATCGTCGCGCTGGTGTGCACGGTGCTCGGCCGGGGCGTGTGGTCGCAGCTGGGCGTGCTGATCGCGCTGATCGTCGGCATCGTCATCGCCGTCCCCATGGGCCTGATCAACCTCGACGGCGTCTCCCGGGCGGCATGGCTCGGCGTACCCCACCCGTTCCACTTCGGCGCTCCGCAGTTCCCGGTCACGGCGGTGGTGGCCATGACCATCGTGATGGTGGTCGTGTTCGCCGAATCCACCGCGAGCATGCTGGCCATCGGCGAGATCACCGGAAAGCCTTCGACCCGAGCCGATCTGGCGCGCGGACTGGTCGGTGACGGACTCTCGGCGGTGCTGGCCGGTGTCCTGAACTCGTTCGTGGACACCATCTTCAACCAGAATGTCGGTGCGGTCGCCAACACCCGCGTGTACAGCCGCTATGTGACGGCGGTCAGCGGCGCGATCCTGGTTGTCCTGGGTCTGGTTCCGCGCTTCGGCGCACTGGTCGCCGCCATCCCCCAGCCGGTCGTCGGTGGTGTCGGCCTGGTGCTGTTCGCGACCATCGCGGTGATCGGTGTGGACACCCTTCGCAAGGCCGATCTCTCGGATCGCGTGAACCTCACCCTCATTGCCGTCTCGATCGGCGTCGGCCTGGTCCCGGTCCTGACCAAGGGAATGTTCGACAAATTCCCGTCCTCGGCCCAGATCCTGCTCAACAGCGGCATCAGCCTTGCCGCCGCAACGGCTTTCACCCTGAACCTCGTCTTCAACCACACCGGGCTCGGCGAAATGGCGAGGGGCGCATGGAATCCCGCGCCGACGACCGCCGACCCCGATGCCCCTGACCCGGTACCCGCCACCTGAGCCCCTCCTCATCGGGGAGACCGGAGCCGTGGATTCCGTCCGGATCCGCGGCTCCGGTTTGTCGGCCGGATCACCCGCAGGCGTTGACCCATTCCGAGAGGCCGTCGGTGAACATCTGGCGCTTCCAGATGGGGACCTCGTGCTTGATGCGGTCGACCAGTTCGGCGCAGGTGGTGAAGGCTTCGGCGCGGTGGGGCGCGGCGACGGCGACGACGATCGCGAGGTCGCCGATGGTCAGGGGGCCGATGCGGTGCACGGCCGCCACCGGCAGTCCGGAGGACTCGGCGACCTCCGTGCACACCTTGCGCAGGAACTCCTCGGCCTGCGGGTGCGCCGAGTACTCCAGCGCCGAAACCGATTGTCCGCCATCGTGATCGCGCACCTTGCCGGTGAACACCACGATGCCGCCGTGCTCCGGTCCGCTCACCGCCTGCTCCACCTCGGCCGGATCGAGCGGCTGATCGCTGATCCGGGCCAGCAGTTCACTCATGGCTGCCTCCTCCGGCCACCTGGGCCAGCAGATGTTCGAGAAGCGGTGTCAGTACGGCCATGCCGTCCTTCACCCCGCCCGGCGAACCGGGCAGATTGACGATCACGGTGCGCCCGGCCAGGCCCGCCACGCCCCGGCTGAGCGCGGCGAGCGGGAACTTGGCGGTGCCCGCCTGGCGGATGGCGTCGGCCACGCCCGGCAGCTCCCGATCGAGCAGGGCGAGCGTCGCCTCCGGGGTGCCGTCGGTGGGGGAGGCTCCCGTGCCGCCCGTGCTGATGACCAGATCCGGCTCGGTGGACAGTGCATCCGCGAGGCCGAAGGCGATATCCGCATCCGCGAACACCAGCGGCCCGCGCACCGAGAAGCCCTGTGCGCCGAGCCATTCGGTCAGGACGGGGCCGGTGGTGTCCTGGCGGCTACCGGCCGCGACCCCGGTCGAAGCGACCACGACGGCGGCCGTCCGGCCCACGCCCGCGAGCGGAGCCGTTGCGGCAGCGGCCTTTTCGTGCTTCTCGTGCCGGTGGTGCTCGCCGTGGTGTCCCTCGGCCTCCGGCCGCACCCAATGTCCGTGCTTCCCACCCTCTTTGGTGATCAGCCGCACCCCGTTCAGGGTGGCGGCCGGATCCACCGCCTTCACCATGTCGTGCAGCGTGAGGCCCGCGACCGCGACCGCGGTCAGCGCCTCCATCTCGACGCCGGTCGGCCCCTTGGTCTTGGCGCTCGCCTCGATGGTGATGGTGGTGTCGGTGAAGCCGAAGTTCACGGTCACCGACGACAGCGCCAGCTGATGGCACAGCGGAATCAGCTCGGAGGTCTTCTTCGCGCCGTTGATCCCGGCGATGCGCGCGGTGCTGAGCACATCGGCCTTGGGCATGTCGTCGGCGCGGACCAGCCGGATGACCTCGGCGGTGGTGTGCAGTTCTCCCGCGGCGACCGCGATGCGCGCGGTGTCGGCCTTCGCGCTCACATCGACCATGCGGGCGCGACCTTCACGGTCGACATGCGACAACTCACTCATGACAACCACCTTGGCACAGCGAAAGCGGGGCGTTCACAGCGGCCGGACCTCGACAATCGTGCCCGCCGGCAGCTCGGTCGCGGCGGCCGGGACATCGATGAGGACATCGGCCCGGGCCATGGCGGCGATCAGATGCGAGCCCTGACCGGACACCAGCGCCACCCCGCCCTCGGCGAGCTTGCCGCGCAGGAACTGCCGCTTCCCGGCGGGGGAGCGGACCGGTTCCAGCAGCGGCAGTTCGGAAATCGGCAGCGCGGGCAGGCCCGCCAGCTCGCGCAGGATGGGCCGGGCGAAGACCTCGAAGGACACCATGGTGCTCACCGGATTGCCCGGGAAGCTCAGCACCGGCACCCCGTCCACCATGCTCAGCCCCTGCGGGCCGCCGGGTTGCATTGCCACCGCGCCGAATTCGCCGCCCCGCGCCGACAACACCTCCTTGACGACCTCGAAGTCGCCCATGGAGACGCCGCCGGAGGTGAACACCACATCGGCCTGGGCCACGGCCTCGGCCAGCCGGGCCCGGAACTCCTCGTGGTCGTCGGTCGAATGCGCCACCGACACCACCTCGACACCGTTGTCGGTGAGGGCCGCGGCCAGTGCGATGCCGTTCGAGTTGAAGATCTGGCCGGGTAGCAGGGTCGCCCCGGCAGGCCGCAGTTCGTCACCGGTGGTGAGGACCGCGGCGTACACGGGACGCCGCACCGACAGCTCGCCCAGCCCGACCGCCGCCAGCGCCGCGATGTGCCGGGGCCGCAGCAGGGTGCCCGCGGCCGCCAGCAACTGCCCGGCGCGCACATCGGTGCCCGGCTCGCGCACGAAATCGCCACTGGCACGGCTGGTTCGGA
Source organism: Nocardia sp. NPDC101769 (assembly GCF_044766925.1). Taxonomy (NCBI): domain Bacteria; kingdom Bacillati; phylum Actinomycetota; class Actinomycetes; order Mycobacteriales; family Nocardiaceae; genus Nocardia; species Nocardia sp. NPDC101769. The sequence goes on from NZ_JBIWMX010000011.1 coordinate 89,029, forward strand.
TCGTCACGGTGACGCCGTCGGACTCGGTGTGCTCCACCGGCACCACGCAGTCCGCCCCGGGCGGCACGGGTGCGCCGGTCATCACCTTGACGGCGGTGCCCGCCGGCAGCGTCAGCTGTTCGGTGTTCCCGGCTGCCACCACGCCGACCAGCGGCAGGGTCGCGGGGACGATGGCTACCGACTCCGCGCGCACCGCGTACCCGTCCATGGCCGAGTTACGGAACACCGGCAGATCCAGGGGTGCGTACACATCCACGGCCAGCCGCCGCCCCAGCGCCCGGTCCATCGGGACGGTCTCGGCGACGCGTCCGGCCAGCGGCCGGAGCACATCCTCGATGCGTCGGCGGTGGTCGTCGACGGGTCGGGCCGGGGCTAGCGCGTGCCGGGAACTCATGCCGGTGAGCCTATACGCGGGTGGATCCTCCAGGCCGTGACCGGCTGTTCGGCGGGCTCGCCTCGTAGGAATCTACGAACACTTGCGGTCCCGGCAATAATGGTGCAATGACCGTGGTCGCGATGGGTATGCCCGCTGTGCGAACCGGGCGGCCCGCGATGGACGGACGCCCGGATACGCCCCTGTTGCTGGACCGCTTCGGCCGAGTCGCGCGGGACCTGCGGGTATCCATCACCGAGAAGTGCTCGCTGCGCTGCACCTACTGCATGCCGGAGGAGGGCCTGCCGCCCATCCCCGCCGACGAGCTGCTCTCCACCGAGGAGATCGTGCGGCTGGTGACGCTCGCGGTCCGCGAACTGGGAGTGCACGAGGTGCGATTCACCGGCGGCGAACCGCTCATGCGGCGCGATCTGGAAGGCATCATCGCCGGTTGCCATGCGGCGCTGCCGGATACGCCGCTCGCCATGACCACCAATGGTGTCGGGCTCGAGCATCGGGCGCGCGGACTGGCCGCGGCCGGGCTGCGGCGCATCAATGTCTCGCTCGACACCGTGGACCGCGACGGCTTCCACCGGCTCACCCGCCGGGATCGCCTCGATTCGGTGCTGGCCGGGATTCGCGCCGCCATCGCGGCCGGGCTCACCCCGCTCAAGGTGAACGCGGTGCTCATGCGCGAAACCCTGGACGGCGCAGCCGATCTGCTGCAGTGGTGCCTGGACGCGGGCGCGGAGCTGCGGTTCATCGAGGAGATGCCGCTCGATGCGGACCACGAGTGGGCGCGCGCCAACATGATCACCGCCGCCGAACTCCTGGACGTGCTCGGTGCCCGCTTCGACCTCACCGAGACCCGCCGCGAGGATCCCTCCGCGCCCGCCGAACGCTGGCTGGTCGACGGCGGCCCGGCCACCGTCGGCATCATCGCCTCGGTGACCCGCAAGTTCTGCGCCGACTGCGACCGCACCCGCCTGACCGCCGACGGCCGGATCCGCTCCTGCCTGTTCAGCGATCAGGAGTACGACATTCGTGCCGCGCTGCGGTCCGGCGCGACCGACGCCGATATCGCCGGACTGTGGCGCGGCGCCATGTGGAACAAATCGGCCGGGCACGGCATCGACGCCGCCGGCTTCGTCCCGCCCGAACGAACGATGGGAGCCATCGGTGGTTGAGGTCCGCTATTTCGCCGCGATCGCCGAAGCGGTCGGTAAGGAGAAGGAAACCCTGGATCTGCCGTCCGGGGCCACCGTCGCCGACCTGCGCACCACCCTCTCGGCGGTCTACGGCCCGAAGCTGGACCCCATGCTGAAGGTCTGCGCCTACCTCATCGGCGACGAACTCACCCGCGACGGGGCCACCCCGCTGTCCTCGCGCGTGGACGTGCTGCCCCCGTTCGCGGGCGGCTGACCCGCAGCGCAGCCCTGCGCTGCCGCGAATCTCACTGCCGGGCGCTGACATTCGCCGATCCCAGCACGGTCTCGCCAGGAGACCGATCCGAATGACACACGCCCCCAGGCCCCGGCACCCCGCTCTCGCGAGAGTACGGCAGGAGCGTTGCCTCATCGAGAACGCGGATCAGAAATGAGCAGCGCCCGCTGCGCGCGGTCCGGAGCGGGCTATTTCCACCAGGTGTCCAGCGGGGTCACCGGGACGGTGCGCTTGTGGCGGGTGTTCCGGAAGATGGTTTCGACGCGCTCGGAGACCTCGGGGCCGACGGGCTTGCCTTCGAGGTAGTCGTCGATCTGGGAATACTCGAGGCCCAAGGCTTCCTCGTCGGGAAGGGAGGGGCGATCGTCCTCGAGGTCGGCGGTCGGGACCTTCTGCCAGACGCTCGGCGGCGCGCCGAGTTCCTGCAGCAGTGCCGCGCCCTGACGCTTGGTGAGCCCGGTCAGCGGGGTGATGTCGACGCCGCCGTCACCGTATTTGGTGAAGAAGCCGGTGACCGCTTCGGCGGCGTGGTCGGTGCCGACGACCAGCATATTGAGCTGACCCGCGATGGCGTATTGCAGCAGCATGCGCTCGCGGGCCTTGATATTGCCGCGCACGAAGTCTCGCAGGCGGGGCTCCTCGTGCAGCTCCATGATGCCGAGGGCGGCCTCTCCGGCGGCGGCGTCCGCGCTGGGCTTGACGTTCACCACGACCGACCGGTCGGGCTGAATGAACCGCAGAGCGATCTGGGCGTCTTCCTCGTCGAACTGGACACCGTAGGGCAGGCGCGCGGCCACGAAGATGGCGTCGTGGCCCTCGGCGCGCAGCTCCTCGGCGGCGAGCTGGCACAGGCGGCCGGTGAGAGTGGAGTCCTGGCCGCCGCTGATGCCCAGCACGAAACCGGTTGCGGGCGTGGAGCGCAGGTAATCCTTGAGGAAGTCGATGCGCCGCCGCACTTCGGTTTTCGGTTCGATGTCCGGTAGGACGCCCAATTCGGCGATGATCTGTTCGCGCAGGTTCCCCATGGCCACACTGTACTGAACGGCCGGCGACCCTACTGACCGGCGGGCGCGGTGACCTGCCGGACCAGATGCTCCCAGTGATCGCCCACCTGGTCCGGGGTGTAGCGAAGTTCGCGGATCTGATGCAGCACCAGCCCGGCGTCCAGGCTGGCCAGCAGCGTGTCGGCGGTCAGCGAGATGTCGCCGGGTGCGCCCGCCTGCCGGAGCAGCAGGGCGACATGGGTTTTCGCGATGTTGTAGGGCGGGCCGGAGTACTGCCCGCCGATGTCGGCGTTCTTGCGCACGTCTCCCTCCACCTCGACCAGGGCCAGGCGCGCCCGCCCGAAGGCGATCAGCCGCTCCACGGGCGGCGCGCCCGGGCCCAGCGGCGGCGGCCCGAACATGTAGGCCCACTGGAGTTTCTGATCGGATTGGTCGAGCAGCGCCAGCATGAGCCCGGCCCGATTGCCGAAGCGCCGGAACACCGTTCCCTTGCCGACACCGGCCAGCTTGGCGACGGCGTCCATGGTGACCGCGTCCGCGCCGTACTGCCGGACCAGCTGTTCGGCGGCGTCGAGCAGCAGCTGCCGGTTGCGGGCGGCGTCGCTGCGCTCATGGCTGCTGCCGGGCATGAGCAGCGGAACCGAGTGCGCGGGGGGCCGCTGTGTGCCGACAGGTTCGATCGGCAGCGCGATGCTCGGCAGGGCCGGAACGACCTCATCCGGTGAGGTGTCGCGTGTCACAGGCTGTGTGCTCCTACCAGGGAATGTAAGCGGACTGTAGTCCGGTTACAGTCTATCGAAAGTTCCGCTGCTGAATCAGTAACCCTTGGAGTGATCATCATGTCGCAGACCCGCATTCTCGTTCTGGTCGGCAGCCTCCGCGCCGCGTCGATCAACCGCCGCCTCGCCGAGGCCGCCGCGAAGGCCGCACCGGAGGGCGTCGAGCTCGCGATCTACGAGGGCCTCGGTGAGATTCCTTTCTACAACGAGGACATCGACGCCGAGGGCGAGGTCCCGGCCGCCGCACAGGCGCTGCGTGACGCCGTCGCCGCCGCCGACGCCGTGCTGCTGGTGACCCCCGAATACAACGGCACCCTGCCGGCCGTGCTGAAGAACGGCATCGACTGGGCCTCCCGTCCGTACGGTGCGGGTGCGCTCAAGGATCTCCCGGCCGCGGTCATCTCCGCGTCCATCAGTCCGAACGCCGCCAAGTGGTCGCACGACGACGCCGTCAAGGCGCTCGGCGTGGCCGGTGCGAAGGTCGTCGAGGAGGCATCGCTGAACTTCGGCGTCATCGGCCAGCGCTTCGGTGAGACCCACCCGGCCGACGATGCGGAGGCCCTGACCCAGCTGGCCGCCACCGTGCACCTGCTGGCGGAGACCGCCACCGTGCGGGCGAACGCCTGACAGCTTGGGCTAATGCCTGACAGCTTGGGCTAATGCCTGACAGCTTGGGCTAATGCCTGACAGCTCGGGCTAATGCCTGGCACATGCAGTGATTACTCGTTGAATTCAGCGCAAGGCCACGGCTTTTGAGCCGTGGCCCCTAGCTTTTCCCGGACAAATCGGGCTACCGTCACACCATGAAGCTATCAACGGGCAACACTTTGTTAGGCCGTTGTTTCATGGCGGTTACCCTGGCCGTCTCCGCCGCCTCGGTGGTGGTCAATGCGGCCGATGCGGCGGCCGAGTCGTATGTACGCCTCTACCTGGGCAACTGGGCCGGGTACGTGGTGCGGGGGGATTTCCGGGAGATCAGCGCCACCTGGGTGCAGCCGCACGTGGACTGCCGCAATCCGGGCATCCTGCAGCGCGTGGTGCCCTGGGTGGGATTGAACGGCGCCGCCGGGCTCAACGGTCAGGTCGCGCTCCCGCTCGTGCAGACCGGCGTCGAATCCCTGTGCGCCAGTGACGTGGCCGTGTACGCGGCGCTGCCGGGTCTGCAGGTCGAATCCGCCGCCGCGGATCTGGCGTACGCCGATCCGGACCTGGCCGGAACGGTCATGAACGCCGGGGGCAAACTGTCCGACCTGCTCGGCGCGGCCGCGGATGGCCTGTGCTCGCTCGGGCTCTTCGGTGGTCTCTGCACCCCCGACACGCAGGTCGACGGCTGGTGGGAGCGCTACCCCGATGCGCCGGTGAGCTACGACGACGTCGTGGTCCGGCCGGGCGACACCATGCATTCGGTGGTCAGCTGGGGCGACGGGCGCTACGTCATGACGCTGGAGAACCGCACCGCGAACTGGTCCCGCACCACGGTCGCCGCCTCCTCGGTGCCCGCCCACACCGCGGAGATCGTCGTCGAGGGTCATCTCAGCGGCGCGCTGCCCGGTTTCGATCCGATCACCTTCACCAACGTAACCATCGACGGTCTGCCGTTGGCGGCCTATGACGTCGACACCTACGGGATCGCGGCCACCAATCGGTTGCTGACGCCCGGTCCGATCGACGGCGCGTCCTTCACGATCCGGTAGTCCGGGCTCACGCGCCGCGACACGCCGAGCTGAGCGGGGGCCCTGGAATTGGGGGCAGGGCCCGGCGGCGTGACAAACCGGGTGGTCGCTCGAGTCTGCTGTGACTCGTGGGGTGGGTGTTGATCAGCGGTGATGGTGTGTTTGCTGGAAATGAACTGAATGTCGAAATTGTGATGTGTGTCGCAGTCGTGTCGAGTTGCGAATCGAGTGTCCAGGTACTTACGGCACCGGAATTTCACCTTTGTGAGTCGCAACATGTCGTGTTGTATGAATCTGTCGGCCACTAGGTGTAGTGTCTTGGGAGCTGGAAGGCCACTAGGTGAAGACCTCGAAGTTCACCGAGCGACCAGGGGCTTCGGTTCCACTTCCAGGGGTTTGCGCACTTACTACGTGGATCTTGTTTGAGCCGTGCACTGCAGACAGATCAAAGGCTAAGGAGAAGGGGATACCAATGACCATCACCGTTTACACCAAGCCCGCTTGTGTCCAGTGCAACGCCACGTACCGCGCCCTCGACAAGGCTGGTGTCGACTACAGCGTCATCGACATCTCCGAGAACCCCGACGCCCGCGACTACGTCATGGCCCTGGGCTACCTGCAGGCCCCCGTCGTCGTCGCCGGTGATGATCACTGGTCCGGCTTCCGCCCGGATCGCATCAAGGCTCTGGCCGACATCGTCGCCGTCGCCTGATGCCGCGCCGCCGGTCAGGGCCGGCGGCCTCCTGCAGGTTCGTCCGAATCGAAAGGAGGGGAGATGACCGAGATGTCCAGCGCGACACCGAATCTGGTCTACTTCTCGAGCGCTTCGGAGAACACGCACCGCTTCGTCGAACGACTGGGCCTGCCCGCCGTTCGCATACCGCTTCACACCGCCGACTCGCTTCGTGTCGACCAACCCTTCGTGCTGATCGTCCCCACCTATGGGGGAGGTCGGCACGTTTTGGGTGGGCAGCGATCCGACAAGGAATTCGTCCCCCGCCAGGTGGCCAAGTTCCTCAACGACCCGCACAACCGCGCCCTGCTGCGCGGCGTGATCGCGAGCGGCAACACGAACTTCGGCGATACGTACTGCTATGCGGGGGAAGTGATCTCACGTAAGGCAGGGGTCCCGTACCTGTATCGCTTCGAACTCATGGGAACTGCCGAGGACGTCGAGCGCGTCCGAGAGGGATTGGGATTGTTTTGGCAACGACAACAGCACCGGTCGGAAAGACTGCCCGCGTAGAGCGCCCTGTCAGCGGCGACTCCGCGACCGAGGGACTCGACTATCACGCCCTCAACGCGATGCTGAACCTGTACGGCCCCAACGGCGAGATCCAGTTCGACAAGGACCGGGAAGCCGCGCACCAGTACTTCCTGCAGCACGTCAACCAGAACACGGTCTTCTTCCACAATCTGGAGGAGAAGCTCGACTACCTGGTGCGCGAGAACTACTACGAGACCGAGGTTCTCGACCAGTACTCCCGTGAGTTCGTCAAGCAGCTGTTCAAGCAGGCGTACGCCAAGAAGTTCCGGTTCCCGACCTTCCTCGGCGCGTTCAAGTACTACACCTCGTACACGCTGAAGACCTTCGACGGTAAGCGCTACCTGGAGCGTTTCGAGGACCGCGTGTGCATGGTGGCCCTGGCCCTGGCCGCCGGTGACGAGACCCTGGCGCGCGAGCTGGTCGAGGAGATCATGGACGGCCGCTTCCAGCCGGCCACCCCCACCTTCCTCAATTCGGGCAAGCAGCAGCGCGGCGAGCCGGTGTCCTGCTTCCTGCTCCGCATCGAAGACAATATGGAGTCGATCGGTCGCTCCATCAACTCCGCGCTGCAGCTGTCCAAGCGCGGCGGCGGTGTCGCCCTGTTGCTCAGCAATATTCGTGAGGCCGGCGCGCCGATCAAGAAGATCGAGAACCAGTCCTCCGGTGTCATCCCGATCATGAAGCTGCTGGAGGACTCGTTCTCCTACGCCAACCAGCTGGGTGCGCGGCAGGGCGCGGGTGCGGTGTACCTGCACGCCCACCACCCCGACATCTACCGGTTCCTGGACACCAAGCGGGAGAACGCGGACGAGAAGATCCGCATCAAGACGCTGTCGCTGGGTGTGGTGATTCCGGATATCACCTTCGAGCTGGCGAAGAAGAACGAGGACATGTACCTGTTCTCGCCGTACGACGTGGAGCGCATCTACGGCGTGCCGTTCGCCGACATCAATGTGACCGAGAAGTACTACGAGATGGTCGACGACAAGCGGATCCGCAAGTCCAAGATCAAGGCTCGCGAGTTCTTCCAGACCATCGCCGAGCTGCAGTTCGAGTCGGGCTACCCGTACATCATGTACGAGGACACGGTGAACCGGGCCAACCCGATCGCGGGCAAGATCACCCACTCCAACCTGTGCTCGGAGATCCTGCAGGTCTCCACCGCGTCGGAGTTCAACGACGACCTGTCCTATGCCAAGGTGGGCAAGGACATCTCGTGCAACCTGGGTTCGCTGAACATCGCCAAGACCATGGACTCGCCGGACCTCGGCAAGTCGGTCGAGGTCGCGATTCGCGCGCTGACCGCGGTGTCGGACCAGACCCACATCTATTCGGTGCCCTCGATCGAGCAGGGCAACAACGAGTCCCACGCCATCGGCCTGGGCCAGATGAACCTGCACGGCTACCTGGCGCGCGAGCGAGTCCGCTACGGCTCCGAAGAGGGCGTGGACTTCACCAATATCTACTTCTACACGATCGCCTACCACGCGATCCGCGCCTCGAATCTGATTGCGATGGAGCGTGGTTCGGCGTTCGGCGGCTTCCCCGACTCGAAGTACGCCACCGGCGAGTTCTTCGACAAGTACACCGACCAGGCGTGGGAGCCCAAGACCGACCGCGTCGCCCAGATCTTCGCCGACGCCGGTGTCCACATCCCCACCCAGGACGACTGGCGCGCGCTGAAGGCATCGGTCATGGAGCACGGCATCTACAACCAGAACCTGCAGGCGGTGCCGCCGACCGGTTCGATCTCCTACATCAACCACTCCACCAGCTCCATCCACCCGGTGGCGTCCAAGATCGAGATCCGCAAAGAAGGCAAGATCGGCCGCGTCTACTACCCGGCCCCCTACCTGACCAACGACAACCTCGAATACTTCGAGGACGCCTACGACATCGGCTACGAGAAGATCATCGACACCTACGCCGCGGCGACGCAGCACGTCGACCAGGGCCTGTCCCTGACCCTGTTCTTCAAGGACAGCGCCACCACCCGCGACGTCAACCGGGCCCAGATCTACGCCTGGCGCAAGGGCATCAAGACCCTCTACTACATCCGCATCCGCCAGATGGCTCTGGAAGGAACCGAAGTCGAGGGCTGCGTGAGCTGCATGCTCTGACAGGTGCTATCGATAACGGCGTCCCCGGCAACTGCCGCGGACGCCCTTTTCGTGAAAGCCGATGTGGGGGAGGCAGGATGGAAACCGCCGATCGATACCGGGCATTCGCCGAGAAGGAGGTACGGGGCTACTCGCCCTGCTACGAGCACTGGTGCCTCGGAATCGCCAGGGACACAGAGCTTCTCGCCCTCATCGACACCCTGCCCGTGCACAAGCGCCAGCCCAACCTGATCCTCGGCGCGGCCCGCTACCTCGGCGTGACGGTGGGGCCATTCGAGGAGTTCAAGCACTTCCTCGTCACCAACTGGCCCGGGGTACGGGACGTCGCCATGACCCGTCGCACCCAGACCAACGAGGTGGGCCGGACCGCGACCCTGCTCCCGCTGCTCGCCCGGCACGGTTCGGATCCGGTCGCACTCATAGAATTCGGTGCCTCCGCCGGACTGTGCCTGTACCCCGATCGGTACAGCTACACCTACGACGACGGCCCCACCCTCGACCCCCGAGACGGGCGCTCCACCGTCGTCCTGCCGTGCGCCACCACCGGCAACCCGCCACTGCCCGCCGAATTACCGAACGTCGTGCACCGCGCGGGTATCGACCTCAACCCGCTCGATGTCCAGGATCCCGAGGACATGCGCTGGCTGGAATCTCTCGTCTGGCCCGAACAGCGAAACCGCCTGGACCGCTTGCGCAATGCCGCCGCCATCGCCCGGGAGAATCCGCCGCATCTGGTTCGGGGCGATCTCAGCAATGCTCTGGCGGACCTGGTCCACGAGGCTCCCTCCGATATACCCGTCGTTGTCTTCGGTAGTGCTGTGCTGCTATATCTCGCGCGCGCCGATCGTGCGACTTTCCCGCCGATGATGCGAGAGCTTCCGTGTGAGTGGGTTACCAACGAGCCGCCGGGAGTCGTTGATTTCGGCACCGATGCTCTCCCGGTCGGACCGGCAGACGTGCATCTGGTACTTGCGTCGAACGGGGTTCCGATGGCGTATACGCGCCCGCACGGGCAGAGTCTCGACTGGTTCGGGAAGTGCTGATGCACGCGTGAGTTCCTCTCGATCGCATCGAATCCGGCTGGGGCACACCGGTCCGGATGGTCTAGACCAAGCAATCCGTGCGAACCTATCCCGGCGGCAATGTGCTGGTCAACGCGATTCTCGTGGGTGAGAACAGTTGGTTGACAGCCCGTTTCGGGGGATTGACGAGCAGGCGACGCGGCGGGGATGACCGCTGCTGTGGTCGATCCCACGGCCGCGCCGCCCATTGTTGTGAACTCTCCAGAAGGTGGCTCGGGCCCTGCCGATCACGATTCGGGCCTGGTTAGGTTCGCAGTGATTCGGGTATCGAATGAACGAACTGCGCGGTCGATGCCGGAATCGGAATCGCATCAAGGACTCCCGTTGGAGGTGAGTAAGAAGTCCTCTCCTGCCCCCGCATGCCGAGGACTGCTTGTTCGAGACATGCACTGCCGGTGCAGTCGCAACTGCACTCCCATCGGATGAAGACCCATCGAGCGGCCAACCTCGCACCCGCTCGGTGGGTTCTTCGGATATCACGCCCGGCGTGAGGAGTTAGCTTGTCGCACAACATGATTCAGATGAATCCCGAGATGGGAGCAGAGTCGTGAGGTCCCGGACGGTCGCCCCGGTCGCGGTGGCGCTGACGATGCTCGCGTGCCCGCCGCTGGGCGCGACCGCCCATGCCGTAATGCCGTACCGGGCCGCGTCCCCGGCGGATGTGACCCGGGTGGATCAGTTCGGCCCGAACTGGGAGCGGGTCGAGGTCACCTCCGCCGCCATGGGCCGCACCGTCACCCTCGATGTGCTGCACGGCTCCGGCGCGGGTCCCCGGCCCACCCTCTATCTGCTGGACGGGGTGGACGCTGAGGGCGTGTCCGACTGGCTGACCAAGGGGCACGCGGCGGAATTCTTCTCGGACAAGCCCGTCGACGTGGTCCTGCCCGCGGGCGCCACCGGCAGCATGTACACCGACTGGCAGCACGCCGATGCCGCGCTCGGCTGGAACCGCTGGGAGACCTTCCTGACCGCCGAGCTACCCGGCGCCATCGAGCCCTATCTGCATTCCGACGGCCGCCGGGCCATCGCAGGCGTCTCCATGGGCGCGCAGGGCGCGATGATGCTCGCCCACCGCCACCCCGGCTTCTACCGCGCTGTCGCCGGATTGAGCGGTTGCTACTCGACCATCGACCCGTCCGGCAGCGCGATCACCGCGCTCACCGTCGCCTCGCGCGGCGGCAACATCATCAACCTGTGGGGCCCGCCCGGCACCTTCGACTGGCTGATCCACGACAGCACGGTCTGGGCGGAAGCCCTGCGCGGCACCGTGATCTATCTGTCGGCCGCCTCCGGTCTCCCGGGCCTGCCCGATCTGACCCAGGTGCTGAAGTCGCCCGATATTCCGGCCGCTCTGGAGGCCGCCGGGGGCGGTGTGGTGCTGGAGGCCGGCGCCCGCGTCTGCACCGAGCATTTCGCGAAACGACTGAGCGACTTGGGAATTCCCGCCACCGTGCACTACGAGCCGACCGGAATTCACGCCTGGGAGGACTTCTCCGCCGAGTTGGGCCCGGCCTGGGATACCCTCGCCACCGCGTTCGCACCGGCCTCCGGGCGGTAGTCGTCGCCAGAATACGGTTGGGGCACAGGATATTTCAGTGCCGGAATCCGTAGCGGGGCAGTCGGCGCAGCCCCGGCCGGATCCGGCTGTCCACCGTCACGGCCAGCCCGGCGTGCACGGCCGCCACGGTGAAGTCCGACGCCTCCTTCCAGGTGGCCGCGTATTCCATGGTGAGCTCTGCCCCTTCGTCGGGCCCGCCCAGGTACACGGTGACGCGATGGGTGAGCGCCTCCCCGACGCTGTCGAACAGAACCTTGCCTTCGGTGATGCCGGCCATGCGTGCTGCTCCTCGAATAGTGGCGGGGAGACGCGCGAGCCGGCCCCTTCGGCGGCTGCGCATCTCTGTAACCGAAGGTAACCGGATTGGCCTGCGCGGGAACGTGTTCCGGTTCGAGCTTGGAAATGTCACAAGCGTCGCGCGAGTGTAGTTGTCACTCGTTGGAACAGAAACGTCAGCGTCCCGGACTGGACGTGCGCTCGCAAACGATCACCGAGCCCATGATGACTATTCGGAAGGTTCGCTGTCCCCTCTGGCCCGGCACACCGCACCTTCCCAGGCTGGTTACCAGCGGGCCGGCCGACCGCTTCGGGTCAGCCCGCCGCCCGATAGGTGCGGGCCACCAGCGCCGAGCGCAGGTACCACAGCCCCGACGCCTGGCTGGGATCGAACCCGGTCAGCTGCCCGATCCGCTTGAGCCGGTAGTCCACCGTATTGGTGTGCACGTGCAGCATGCGCGCGGTGCGCTGCCGGTTCAGGTTGTTGCTGATGTGCGCCTGCAGCGTCTCCAGCAGCTCGGCGTGTTCGTCGAGCGGGTCCAGCAGCGACCCCAGATGATCGCGGCCCGGCCCGGGCCGGGTGAGCTGATATTCCAGTGCCAGTTCGTCGAACCGGAACAGCCCGCGCACCAGCCGCAGCCGGTGCACGATGTCGAGGAGCTCGTGCGCCTGGTCGGCCGCATCCGGAATCTGTTGCGGCGCAGCGGAAACCAGCGTCGCGGTGATCGGCACCCGGGCCGCCCGCGACAGCTGCTCGACCAGTTCGTCCAGCTGCTCGTCCGCGAGCGCCGTGACCGGCACCAGCAGCGTGCCGCCGTCCACGCTCAGCAGCGACAGCACCCGGTCGGGGTACCGGTGGGCCAGTTCGGCCTGCACCCGGCGCAGCTTGCGTCGCGCCACCACCGCGCCGTCCACGGTGGGGGAGTGCTCTTCGGGATGTTCGGGAATGGCCAGCGCCAGCACGTGATACGTCTCGGCGATCTCGATCCCGCATTCGCGCGCCATGGTGGAGGTGCTGTGCCCGCCCAGCAGCGCGGAGGTGAGCGTGTGCACGGCCGTGTGGTGTTCGCTCACCACCGAACGCAGCTCCCGGACGTAGGCCATGGCCACCGCCGATGTCATCCGGTCCAGCAGCTCCACCACGAGTTTGGCCCCGTCCATGATGCTGTCCATGTCGGCGGCCGCGATGACCAGCGTGACATCGCCGTCGTCGTCCTCGCGCCGCACGTGCCCGGCCATGGCATTGGCCATCACCAGCTCCGACCCGATCTTGAAGCCCTCGTGGATGGCGTGGTGGATGGTGTCGATCGGGATGCCCTCCCGCGCCCACTGCGCGGCGGCCTCCTCCAGGCGCTTGGTCTTCTCCGGAATGTCGCGCCCGTCCAGCATGCCCACCGCCAGCTCCAGGCAGGTGCGGGTGACGGTGGTGACGTCGCCGTGAATGGCGTCGCCGGGCAGCGTCCCGCACGGCGCGACGGTTTCGACGAAATGCCCCACCATGTGCTGAGCGAGCCCGCTCACATCCTTGAGCGGCGACGATATCGGGCTGCCCGACACGGTGAGCCCCGACCGGGCCGGAATTCCCACGGACATCCGTGACTCCCTTCCACCCCGGGGTTGTGCCCCTTCCGGGACCTGAAACGCTAACGCATGCCGCAGACGGCGGCGGCCGGATCGATCTCTCCTGTGAGGCACAGTAATGCGATTTCGGCGCTCTTGTGACTTCTCACATGCGCCAGGCCGCTGCCGCATGACAGCCGGGCAGCGTCGACGCGGGGCAATTCACGCGGCCACGCGGGTGAAATGGGCGCACGCCCGAGGCGCGAGAGCGCCACCGAGGTGATCTATCCGACTCCACCTCGGAACGGAATCCTGTCAGCCCGGGTGGACATGCCAGGGGCGGTGATCAGGCCAGGTGACCGGTGTCGTTGTACGAGGTGAGCCGCATGCCGGAATCGGCACGCTCCCAACGGGTTATGGACGCATTGCGCACCTGGGCGCTGGTCTGCGCGCTGATCTCGGCCTCGTCCAGATCCCCGAAGATGTAGCGGGTCAGCACGATTGCGATGTCATGGGTGAAAACCAGAACGTGGCCGTGCATTTCGCGCAGCACCGCCCGCAGCCGGAGCGCGACGTCGGGCCAGGACTCGCCGCCCGGCGGGCGATGGTAGAAGCCGCCCGAGCGCTGCATCTCCCGGTATTCGTCCGGGTAGCGGCGTTGGATGCCGATTCTGGTGAGCCCGAACAGCACTCCGGGCTCCCGGTCCCGGATCCGCTCGTCGAAATGCACGGGCGGCGTCGACAGGAAAACCAGCGCGATGCGGGCGGTCTCGCGGGCGCGCAGGTACGGCGAGCAGAGCACCAGATCGAAGCCCGGATCGAACCCGGCCAGTCGTCTCCCGGCCGCCGCCGCCTGCGCCGCGCCCAGCTCGGTCAGCGGCACGTCGGCATCCCGTGTGCCCGTGATGAATTCCTCCGCCCCGGTGTACGGCGCGGCGTTGACGGTGCTCTGGCCGTGCCGCACCATGGTCAGTGATTCCAGTCCCGCTCCCGTCGCGTCCACCCATATATCGTGCGCGCAACCATGGCTGTCCGCCCGGCGAAATGTTAAGTGTGGGCAATGACCACATTCGGTGACGCCCGCGATACCCGGACCGGTCCGCCGGCGCGACCGGACGAACTGCCGCTGGGCCCCGTGCACTACAAGCTGGTCGCGCTGGTCGGCATGGGCCTGTTCTTCGACCTCTACGAGCTGTTCCTGGCCGGCACCATCACCGGCGTGCTGCGTCAGCAGCTGCATCTGTCCACCTACCAGCTCAGCGGCATCCTGGCCTCGGCCTTCGCGGGCCAGTTCCTGGGCGCGCTGGTGATCGGGCGGCTCTCGGACGTGTTCGGCCGCCGCCCCATGTTCATGGTGAACATCGGTCTGTACGCGGGGTTCACGCTGCTGGGCGCGTTCAGCCCGAACGTGTGGTTCCTGATGGCCACCCGGGCACTGGCCGGTCTCGGCATCGGTGCGGAGATGACGGTCTCCGACACCTACCTGTCGGAGACCATGCCCGCCCGGGTGCGCGGGCGGATGATCGCCATCGCCTACACCCTCGGCTTCTGCGCGGTCCCCGCCGTCGGCTTCCTGGCCCGCTGGCTGGTGCCGTTGCGGCCCTTCGGGATCGACGGCTGGCGCTGGCTGTTCGTGCTCGGCGGCCTCGGCGCGGCACTGGTGTTCGTGGCGCGGCGGCACATGCCGGAGTCACCGCACTGGGAGGCGGGCCGGGCCCGGCAGCGCGTGCCCTTCACCGAGATCCTGCGCAAGCCCTTCCGGGGCCGCACCACCCTGTTCTCCGCGGTGATGATCCTGCAGGTCTTCGGCTACTACGGGTTCGGCACCCTCGCGGTCCTGGTGTTGCAGCACAAGGGATTCACGGTGGTGAACTCCCTCGGATACCTGGCCATCACCTATCTCGGCTACCCGCTCGGCTCGCTGCTGGCCATTCCCCTGATGGAGCGCGTGGAACGGAAATACCTGGTGATGGGCAGCGCCGCCCTGATGGCGGTATTCGGCCTGGTCTTCGGTTTCGCCACCGCGGTGCCGCTGATCCTGGTGTCGGGTGGCCTGTTCACGCTGGCCAGCAATGTGTTCTCCGACGCCATCCACACCTATCTGCCGGAGTCCTTCCCGACCAGCGTGCGCGGTACCGCGTCGGGCACCACCTATTCGCTGTCCAAGCTGAGCACGGCCGTGCAGCCGTTCCTGCTGCTGCCGCTGCTGGACCGCCGCGGGCCGGGCGCGGTGTTCACGATCATCACCGTGGCCCTGGTGATCATGGTCGTGCTCATCGGCCGCTGGGGTCCGATCAGCGGCCGCAAGCCGCTCGACGCGGAGTGAATGCCGGCCGCGCGCCGGGTTTCGCTACCGGTGCGCGGCGACCGGACTGCCCTCCGTGATGTCGGCGGGCGGCAGCCACAGCGTGGCGATGGTGCCGCCGCCGACCGCGGGCTCGATGGAGGCATTGCCGCCGTGCGCCTGCGCCACCCAGGCGACCAGCGCCAGCCCGATGCCATTGCGCCCGCTGCGCCCGGCCGCGCCGCGGTTGAACGGGCTGGCCGACATCACCGGATCGACGCCAGGGCCGTGGTCGCGAATGCTGACCCGGCCCTCGGCCACATGCACCTCGACCGGCGCGGCCCGGTTCACCGCGCCGTGGGTCAGCCCGTTCTCCAGCATGTTCCGGACCGCCAGGCTCAGCAGCTGCGGATCGCCCACCACCACGCTCGGGTGCGCGGTCACCACGATCCGCTCGTCGGCGGCCTCCTCGGCCACCGCCTCGGCCAGCTGGTCCAGCCGCAGCAGGGTGCGCTCGGGTTCGGCGATGCCGGACTGCATGCGGGCACGGGCCAGCAGCCCGGTCACCAGGCGCGCCATCCGATCCGCGAGCCGGCGCGCCTCGGCCAGCGTCTGCTGCACCTCCTCGGGTTTGGGCCGGGATTCGGTGAGCAGCTTCAATGTGGTGAGCGGCGTACGCAATTCGTGCGCGGCATCGCCCAGGAACTGCTCGTGCTCGTCCAGCATGCGCAACGCCTGCCGCTGGCTGCGCCCCGACAGCAGGAAGGTGGCCGCGGCCGACAGCAGGACCAGCAGGCCACCGCCGCCGATCAACTCCCACACCAGGATCCGATGCGCCCCGGCGTCGGCCATGGACTCGGTCCCGGCCAGGATGACCACGATGCTGTCCCAGTCGTTCCAGAACACCGGGGCGCCCGCCACCGTCACCGACCGGCCGGTAATGTCGGTACTCGCGAACCGGCTGCCCTGATAGAGCAGACCGTCGGCGTGATCCTCGGTCTGCGTTGCGAGCGTGGAGATCTGGGTGTCGTCGGGCATGAGCGACCGCTGATAGGTGTGCGCCTGCTTCCACGGCTCGCCGGGTTTGCGCACCGCCACCACGACCGCCGCCGAGCCCTTGGCCAGCTCGTCGTCGATGACGGTGGACAGGTCCAGCACCTGCTTGTCGTCGTGCTGAATGGCCCGGGCCAGCCCGCCCGCCACCTGCTCGGCCTGATCCTGCGCCCGGGTCTGGCGCGCGTGCGCGTCGATGGAGGCGGCCACCAAGCCGAACACCAGCACGGCCGCCGCGGTGATCACGGTGACCAGCGCGGTCATGATCCAGCGGGCCCGTTTCAGCCGGGCCACGGCGGGGGAGCGGTGCGCGCTCACGAGATCCCGCCGCCGATGAGGAATCCCGTACCCCGCACGGTCTCGATCACGCTCGGCTCCCCGAGCTTGCGGCGCAGCTTCGCCACCACCGCGTCCACCACATTCGAGGCGGGCTCTGCCATTTCGTCCCAGCAGCATTCGATGAGATCGGTGCGGGTCACCACGCTGCCGCGCCGGGTCGCCATGAGCTCGAGCACCGCGAACTCCTTGGGGGTGAGCATCAGCATGATGCCGGCGCGGGTGACCCGGCGGCGCATCAGGTCGATATCGATGTCCGCCACCGCGATTCGCGAGGCGGTCGGCTGTTCGCGGCGGCGGCACAGCGCCCGCACCCGCATCACCAGCTCCGGCAGCGCGAAGGGTTTGGTCAGGTAGTCGTCGGCGCCGTGCTCGAAACCGGCCAGCCGATCGTCGAGCCCGTCGCGGCCGGTGAGCATGAGCGCGGGCACCGTGTGCCCGGCGCTGCGCGCCCCGGCGACCAGGTCCAGGCCGTCGCCGTCGGGCAGGCCGCGATCCACCACCAGGCAGTCGTAGCGATTGATGGCGATCTTGAAATCCGCGTCGGCGATGCTCTGGGCGAGGTCCACCGCGAACCCGGCCGAGCGCAACCCATCGGTCACCTCACGGCAGAGCTGGTGGTCGTCCTCTAGCACCAAAACACGCACAGAGGCAGAGAGTAGGGCATCCAGGACGCGCGCCCAACGGTTGCGGCGACCGGATCGGCGAAAAATGATCGGAAAATGATCCGATGGCGAACCGGCTCGCTACCAACGGCTTCCGACCCTCTCACGAAACCGCCCGCCAGGTCGAGGGTGTGATTCGCTGTGCGATATGGTCGACTGCCGCCACCTCACCCCGCCGTGGAGTGGCTGGACAACCGCTCGCCGCACCGCATCGCCGACCAGCTGGCCCGCGTGGACGCGGTGACCGCCACCCTGCTCGGCCACCCGGATGGGTCGGTCGGGTTCCATATGACGCCGGAAGTCGTTGCGCTGCCGCGGAATCTGCCCGCCCTCGACCCGGCCGTCGTCTTCGCGCCCATGGTGAACCGCGCTGGTGGACGTCACCGGGCCGGTCATCTACTTCACGACCGCGATAGTGGTGCCGGGGATCTGACGCGGGTGCTCGGCATCTGATCGGCAAACCTGGGGCGAGTTCGGACACGCCGACCCCGGGTCGCTGTGACGGATTGCATCGCTGTAATTTTCTGCAGTCGGTGGCGTGCTTGCCCATCCCCTTTTCGCATTCTCGCAGGACAGTGTGAGGGCACATGAAGACACAACTTCTTGTGCTGCACGGGGATGTCACCTACCAGTAGTAGTGTTCAGGGTAAGGGAATTCCGCAGGGTCCGGTGAGCTGAGAAGGGTGTGTGAGCGGGCGTGAAACTGATCGATCGGGTGACGGCGATCAACTGGAACCGCGTGCAGGACGAGAAGGATGCCGAGGTCTGGGATCGGCTCACCGGCAACTTCTGGTTGCCGGAAAAGGTCCCGGTCTCCAACGACATCCCGTCGTGGAACACGTTGACCGCCAATGAGAAGCAACTCACCATGCGGGTCTTCACCGGCCTCACCCTGCTCGACACCATCCAGGGCACGGTCGGCGCGGTCAGCCTCATCCCGGATGCGCTGACCCCGCACGAGGAGGCGGTGCTCACCAATATCGCCTTCATGGAGTCGGTGCACGCCAAGAGCTACAGCTCCATCTTCTCCACGCTGTGCTCCACACGCGAGATCGACGAGGCCTTCCGCTGGTCCGAGGAGAACCGGAACCTGCAGCGCAAGGCCGAGATCGTACTGGCGTACTACAACGGCGAGGACCCGCTCAAGCGCAAGGTCGCCTCCACCCTGCTGGAGTCGTTCCTCTTCTACTCCGGCTTCTACCTGCCCATGCACTGGTCCTCGCGGGCCAAGCTCACCAACACCGCCGACATGATCCGCCTGATCATTCGCGACGAGGCCGTGCACGGCTATTACATCGGCTACAAGTACCAGAAGGGCCTCGAACTGGTCTCCGAGGCCGAGCGCGAGGAGCTCAAGGCCTACACCTTCGAGCTGCTGTTCGAGCTGTACGAGAACGAGGTCGAGTACACCCAGGACCTCTACGACGAGGTCGGCCTCACCGAGGACGTCAAGAAGTTCCTGCGCTACAACGCCAACAAGGCGCTGATGAACCTCGGCTACGAGGGCCTGTTCCCCAAGGACGAGTGCGACGTGAACCCGGCCATCCTGTCGGCCCTCTCGCCCAACGCCGACGAGAACCACGACTTCTTCTCCGGCTCCGGCTCCAGCTACGTCATCGGCAAGGCCGTCAACACCGAGGACGAGGACTGGGAGTTCTAGCCGGTCTCCCCGGGCCTTCAGCGCACGGCTGCAGGCCCGGGGAGGTGGGTGAGCTCAGTCCGTGACGTATCCGTTGAGGTTATTGCGGACATCGTCGAGCAGGGCCCGGGCGGCGGTGATGCCGCTGCCGTGCCAGATGGTGTCGTCGACGGCGAACTCGCGGCGATCGCTCACGGCGGCGAGCTGTTTCCAGTTGTCGCCCTTCATGATCGACTTGCCGTAGTCGAGACCGTCCTTGCCGTCGAACATGAGGAAGATCAGGTCGCCCTCGATCCGGTTGCGGTCGTCCTGGGAGCTCAAACTCGTCACGTCGAAGGAGTCCCCGCGCTGCGGCTGCGGCCGCTGCACGCCCGCGTCGCCCAGCACCTGCGCGGCGAAGCTGTTGCCACCCTGCACCTGAATGACATTGGGCTCGAAGCGGATCACCGACGCCTCGGTGAGGGCGGCATTGGCGGCGACGCCCGCGTCCTTGGCGGCCGTGCGGTAGTCGTCGAGCGCCCGGGCCCCGGCGCTCTTGCGGTCCATCGCCTCCGCGAAACCGGTGAAGGTGGCCTGCCAGCCGTTCTCCTCACCGACCAGCACCGTCGGGGCGATGCCCTTCAGTGCGTCGTACCGTGAGCTGTCGGCGGCCGGGCCGATGATCAGATCCGGCTTCAGCTCCGCGATCTTCGCCGGATCCGGGTCGCCCACCGGGCCGACCGAAGGAATATCGACGACGCCGGTGCCCAGATAGGCGGGCTGCGGCGCGGGACCGGCGAGCGTGGTCGCGCCGACCACGCGCTCCCACAGCCCCAGCGCGCAGGTGGCGTCCAGGGCGGACGTGGAGAGCACCACGATGCGCTTGGGGTCGGCCGGCACCTCCGAGGTGCCCGAGGCATGGGCGACGGTCTTGGTGCCCGAGGCCGAGTCCGGGCTGGACGGCAGCGGGCAGGCCTTGGAGGTGTCGCGCTCGACCCCGACCACGCCCGCACCCGCGATATTCGTGGTGGTGCGCACGATCGAGGCGGAGTTGTCATCGGTCTTGCCGCATCCCGCGACCAGACCCACCGTCAGCAGCGTGGCCGCCGAGACCAATCCCACACTGCGCAAATGCCGCAAAGATCGCCAATGGGGAGCGACCAGGGGGGAGGAGGTGGAGGCGAACGTGTTTCGGGTGGAAGCGGACTCGCGCACCGGCATGCGGGGCAGCCTACAGCCGTGCCCGGCGACTCCCAATTACGACACCGGCGCCGCCGAAATACGACACAGAGTAGGACCCGGAGTGAGCGCTGTCGGAACACCGTTTACGATCTGTCACAGCGCAAGCCACCGTCGTTCGTCATGTGCCGAACCGGACGCCGGAAGCAGCGTACGAACGATGGCATACCTGTGGAGGTTTCGTGACTGCCGTAGAACCGCGGCCGGCCAGCCTTGTGGAGGCGGCTCGGCCCTATCCTCAAAGGACGGGTCCGAAGGGATCGTTCATCTACAAGATGGTCACCACGACGGACCCGAAGGTTCTCGGCGTCATGTACCTGGTGACGGCCATGTCCTTCTTCATGGTCGGCGGCATCATGGCGCTGCTCATGCGCGCCGAGCTGGCCCGCCCGGGCCTGCAGTTCCTGTCGCCGGAGCAGTTCAACCAGCTGTTCACCATGCACGGCACGATCATGCTGCTCTTCTACGCGACCGCGATCGTGTTCGGCTTCGCCAACATCATCCTGCCGCTGCAGATCGGCGCCCCTGACGTCGCCTTCCCGCGTCTGAACGCGTTCAGCTACTGGCTGTACCTGTTCGGCGGCACCATGGCGACCGCCGGCTTCATCACCCCCGGTGGCGCGGCCGACTTCGGCTGGACCGCCTACGCCCCGCTGTCGGACATCGTCCACTCCCCGGGCGTCGGCGGCGACCTCTGGATCCTGGGTCTGGCCGTCTCCGGTCTGGGCACCATCCTCGGTGGCGTCAACATGCTCACCACCGTGGTCTGCCTGCGCTGCCCGGGTATGACCATGTTCCGGATGCCGATCTTCACCTGGAACATCGCCGTCACCTCGGTGCTGGTGCTGCTGGCCTTCCCGCTGCTCACCGCGGCCCTGTTCGGCCTGGCCTACGACCGCCACCTGGGCGGCCACATCTACGACCCGGCCAACGGCGGCGTGCTCCTCTACCAGCACCTGTTCTGGTACTTCGGCCACCCCGAGGTGTACATCATCGCGCTGCCGTTCTTCGGCATCGTGTCGGAGATCTTCCCGGTCTTCAGCCGCAAGCCGATCTTCGGTTACACCACGCTGGTCTACGCGACGCTGGGTATCGCGGCGCTGTCCATCGCGGTGTGGGCGCACCACATGTACGCCACCGGTGCGGTGCTGCTGCCGTACTTCTCGTTCATGACCTTCCTCATCGCGGTCCCGACCGGTGTGAAGTTCTTCAACTGGATCGGCACCATGTGGCGCGGTCAGCTCACCTTCGAGACCCCGATGCTCTGGTCGGTCGGCTTCCTGGTGACCTTCCTCTTCGGTGGTCTGTCCGGCGTCATCCTGGCCTCGCCGCCGCTGGACTTCCACGTGTCCGACACCTACTTCGTGGTCGCGCACTTCCACTACGTGCTCTTCGGCACCATCGTGTTCGCCACCTTCGCGGGCATCTACTTCTGGTTCCCGAAGATGACCGGCCGCATGATGGACGAGCGTCTGGGCAAGTGGCACTTCTGGGCCACCTTCGTGGGCTTCCACACCACGTTCCTGGTGCAGCACTGGCTGGGCAACATGGGTATGCCGCGCCGCTACGCCGACTACCTGCCCTCCGACGGCTTCACCACCCTGAACACCATCTCCACGATCGGTGCCTTCATCCTGGGTTCGTCGATGCTGCCGTTCATCTGGAACGTCTTCAAGTCCTACCGCTACGGCGAGGTCGTGACCGTGGACGACCCGTGGGGCTACGGCAACTCCCTGGAGTGGGCGACCTCCTGCCCGCCGCCGCGGCACAACTTCTACGAGCTGCCGCGCATCCGCTCCGAGCGTCCCGCGTTCGAGCTGCACTACCCGCACATGGTCGAGCGCATGCGCGCCGAGGCCCATGTCGGCTGGGGCTCCAAGTCCCACACCGTCAAGGAGCTGGAGAAGGTTTCCAGCTAGTCGCTCGACACCTGAATACCAACGCGGCACCCGTCCGACGACGGGTGCCGCGTTGTTTGTGGGGTGGTTTTCGCCAGACGTGAGCACTATGCAACAGTTGTCATGTGCATGATTCAGTGGCTCGGCGGCGGCCGAGAACCAGCGCGACCGCGCGGCGTGACGTCGGGCATCTGTCCGACTTCACCGCGACCCCACGGATGCTGTTCATCGCTGCCCTCGCCGTGCCCATCGGAGCGCTCGGCGCCTGCGCGGCCTGGGTGCTCTCCCATCTCATCGCGCTGATCACCAATCTGGTCTGGTACCAACGGCTCAGCGCCGATCCGGTGTCCGTCGGCGCGACGCACCACAATCCGCTGCTGATCCTCGGCGCGCCCGTGCTGGGCGGCCTGATCGTCGGGCTCATGGCCCGCTATGGGTCGGAGAAGATCCGCGGCCACGGCATGCCCGAGACCATCGAGGCGATCCTGCTGGGCGGCAGCAAGGTCGCGCCCCGGGTGGCGGTGCTCAAACCGGTGTCGGCCGCGGTGTCCATCGGCACCGGCGGGCCCTTCGGCGCGGAGGGCCCGATCATCATGACCGGCGGCGCGCTCGGCTCGCTGCTCGCGCAGTTCCTGCACCTGACCGCGGACGAGCGCAAGGCGCTGCTGGTCTCCGGCGCCGCCGCGGGCATGGCCGCCACCTTCAACACGCCGTTCGCGGCACTGTTGCTGGCGGTCGAACTATTGCTGTTCGAATGGCGGCCACGCAGTTTCGTGCCGGTCGCGACCGCGGTCTCGGTGGCGGCGGTGCTGCGCCCGGCGCTGCTCGGCTCGGGCGCGCTGTTCCCGGCGGCCGGCACGCTGCACATCACCGCGCTCACCTGCGCGCTGTGCCTGGTCTCCGGCATCGCGTGCGGCCTGCTGGCCGTGGTGGCCACCCGGCTGGTCTACGCCTCCGAGGACGGCTTCCGGCGGCTGCCCGTGCACTGGATGTGGTGGCCCGCCCTGGGTGGCGTGATCATCGGCGTCGGCGGGCTGTTCGTACCGCAGGCCCTCGGCGTCGGCTACGACGTGATCGGGGCCGAGCTCGACGGGTCGATCGGACTGGGCCTGGTGGTCGGCATCCTGATCGTGAAGACGCTGATCTGGTCGCTGTCGCTGGGATCGGGCACCTCGGGCGGCGTGCTCGCGCCCATGTTCATGATCGGCGGCGCGCTCGGCGCGCTGGAGGCGCATGTGTTTCCCGCGGTGGGCCCGGGCTTCTGGGCCCTGATCGCGCTGGCCGGGGTGCTCGGCGGCGTGATGCGCTCGCCCATCACCGGGGTGATGTTCGCCGTCGAGCTGACCCACCGCTTCGACGCGCTGCTGCCGCTCATCATCGGCGCCTGCACGGCCTACGCCTTCTCGGTGCTGGTGCTCGAGCGATCGGTGCTGACCGAGAAGATCGCCCGCCGCGGCTTCCACCTGTCCCGCGAATACGACGTCGACCCGCTGGAGATCCTGTTCGTCGGCGAGGTCATGCAGCGCGACGTGCGCGCCTTCGTCGGCGACGTCACCGCCGGGGCCGCGCTCACCGCCATCTCCGGCCACGATCCCGCCGAGCTGATGGGCCGGCGGCAGATGCTCTACCCGGTCCTCGATGTCGACGGCCGCCTGCTCGGCGTCGTCACCCGTACCGCGCTCGAAACCGTCGTCCACGACGGCGAATCCGGTCTGCCTCTCGCCCGGCTGTGTATCCCCGCCACGGTCACCCACCCCGACGCGACACTGCGCGCGGCCGCAATGACCATGGCCGCCAACGACATCAACCGTCTCCCGGTCGTGGACCGCGACAATCCGGACATCGTGCTCGGCATGGTCAGCCTCCCGATGTTGCTCGCGGGCCGGGCACGCGACCATCACGAAGAACACGCCGCCCAGCGCATTCTGCGCCTGCCGACGATCCGACCCTCCCGCGTCGGCGCGCCGGCCTAGCGCCGTGACCAGTGTGTTCCTATTGGCTGATGGAGGATCCGGGAGCTATGTCGGAAACGGGACTGTCCACCGAGTGGTCGCGCGCGCTGGGGCTGCGGCTGCCGGTGGTGAACGCGCCGATGGGTGGGGTGGCGGGCGGCAGGCTGGCGGCGGCGGTCGCGGCGGCCGGCGGCCTGGGCATGATCGGGATGGGGAGTGCGGGGTCGGCGGAGGCGCTCGCACGGGAACTGCCGCACGTCGCCGACGCTCCCGGTCCCGTCGGGATCGGTCTGGTGGACTGGGTGGTGGTCGCCCGTCCCGGGCTGTTCGAGCTCGCTCTCTCGGCCGCACCCGCGCTGCTGTCGGTGAGCTTCGGGTCCGACCTGTCGTGGGCCGACCGGGCCCAGGCCGCCGGAATCCGCACGGCGACACAGGTTTACACCGTCGACGATGCCCGGCGTGCGCGCGATGCCGGCATCGATGTCCTGGTGGCACGCGGTCTGGAGGGCGGTGGGCACGGCGCTCCCGAGCTGGCGACCCTGCCGCTGCTGGAGGCCGTCCTCGACGCGGTGCCGGGTCCGGTGCTGGCCGCCGGTGGGATCGGGTCGGCGCGCGGGGTCGCCGCGATGCTGGCGGCCGGAGCCTCGGGAGTGTGGCTGGGGACCGCCCTGGCCGCCTGTGCCGAATCGCTGCTGTCGGCGGGTGGTCGGCGGGCCCTGCTCGCTGCCGAGGACACCGACACCATCGTGACGCGGACCTTCGATGTCGGCATGGAACTGCCCTGGCCGCAGCGGTTTCCGGCCCGGGTGCTGCGCAACGACTTCACCGCGCGCTGGCACGACCATCTCGGCGAACTGGCCGGTGATACCGCCGCGCGGTCCGAGCTGAGGGCCGCCAATGCCGCCGACGACCCGAGTATCGCCCCGATCGACGCGGGCCAGAGCGTCGGCCTGGTCACCGCGGTGCGCCCGGTCGCCGACGTGCTGACCGAAATGTGTTCGGGCGCCGCACGCCTGCTCGGTCGCTGACCTCGGACGGCGTGATGCCCGCCACCGTCGGCGGCGGTCGGCGCTGTCCCGTTCGCGCCGACCTGACAGAATGAGCTGCCGCCGCATGTCGGGCGGGACAGGCAGTCGCATGGAACGGAGTTATCGATTGAGCGCGTCTGACACGACGGTTCTGGTCACGGTCACCGGACCCGACAAGCCGGGCGTCACATCGGTACTTCTGGCTGCTCTGGCCAATCGCGCGGTCAGCCTGCTGGATGTGGAGCAGGTCGTGATTCGCGGTCGGCTCACCCTGGGCGTGCTGGTGTCGTGTCCCACCGATCCCGAGGCGCTGCAGGATCAGCTCGAGGACGCCATGGCCTCCATCGGCATGGATGTCGATGTGGAGATCGGGGCGAGCGCCGTCTCGGGCGCGAAGCTGTCCACCCACGCGGTCGTGGTGCTGGGTTCGCCGGTCACCGCGCGCGCTTTCAGCGCCATCGCGCGCAAGCTGGCCGCGCAGCGGGTCAACATCGACTCCATTCGCGGCATCGCCGACTATCCGGTCACCGGCCTGGAACTCATGGTCACCGTCCCCACCGCCGACGCGGACACCGAGACCGAGCTGCGCACCGCGCTGGCCGCGGTCGCCGCCAAGGAGAGCGTGGATGTCGCCGTCGAGAAGGCGGGCCTGGCGCGACGGGCCAAGCGGCTCATCGTGTTCGACGTGGACTCCACCCTCATCCAGGGCGAGGTCATCGAGATGCTGGCCGCGCACGCCGGTGTCGAGGAGGAGGTCCGCAAGGTCACCGAGGCGGCCATGCGCGGCGAGATCGACTTCTCCGAATCCCTGCGTCAGCGGGTGGCAACCCTGGCCGGGCTGGACGCCTCGGTCATCGACGAGGTCGCCGAGCGGATCGAGCTCACCCCCGGCGCCCGCACCACCATTCGCACCCTGCGCCGCCTGGGTTTCCGCTGCGGCGTGGTGTCCGGCGGTTTCCGTCAGGTCATCGAGCCGCTGGCGCACGAGCTGGAACTGGACTTCGTCCAGGCCAACACCCTCGAGATCCGCGACGGCAAGCTGACCGGCGCGGTGGTCGGGGAGATCGTGGACCGGGAGGCGAAAGCCGTTGCGCTGCGCCGATTCGCGGCCGAGACCGGGGTGGCCATGGATCAGACCGTCGCGGTCGGCGACGGCGCCAATGACATCGACATGCTCAATGCCGCCGGGCTGGGCATCGCGTTCAATGCCAAGCCCGCGCTGCGTGAGGTCGCCGACGCGGCGCTGTCGCATCCGTTCCTGGACGCGGTGCTGTTCATCCTGGGCGTCACCCGCGACGAGGTCGAGGCGGCCGATGCCCGCGACGGCGGTATCCGCCGGGTGCCGCTGCCTCGCTGAGGCGTGTGGCCGCTGCCTCGTTGAGGCGTGTGGCCGCTGCCTCGTTGAGGCGTGTGGCCGCTGCCTCGTTGAGGCGTGTGGCCGCTGCCTCGCTGAGGCATGTGGCCCCTGCCTCGCAGGGCAGGCAACGCGTCCAATTCGGTTGCGGCACTCGCAGCTACGCTCTCGGTACCGTGGTCGGGGAGTCCGGCCATGATCGAAGGAGAATCCGTGCGCGTGCGAATGCCGCTGGCAGTGGTGATGGCCGGGCTGGCGCTGGCCGGCTGCGGCACCTCGGCCGATCCGAACGAGGCGAAGCCGGTGTCGGCCACCAGCGTCGCGGTCACCACCGCGGTGCAGGCGACCCCGTCCGAGCACGCGGCGGTGCAGGTCGGCGCGGACTCCGACGGCAAGGATGTGAGCCTCGCGGTCGGTCAGGGCCTGATCATCACCCTCGAGGCCAACCCGACCACCGGGTACGCCTGGGAGCTGGGAGGCCTGGACCAGAACGTGGTGAAGCAGAACGGCTCGCCGGAATACGAACAGGACCCGAAACCGTCCGGCATGGTCGGGGTCGGCGGTAGATCGGTGGCGAATTTCGTGGCGGTCGCGGCGGGTTCCACCCGATTGAGCCTGGAATACAAGCGAGCCTGGGAACAGGGTGTGGAGCCCGCCAAGACCTTCACCCTGAACCTGACAGTTCATTAGCGGAACAGTTGTGTAGGAGTGGTTGTGTCGAGCGTCGGATCCACCATCGATGCCGGTTTCGTGGCCAGGCACGCGGAATTGGCGCGGGGATACGGCGGCGGAGGCGATCCGGCGGACCCGGCGCTCGTGCAGGCCATGCAGATGGTGCTGCACATTCCGAAGAACGATCCGCCGGCGCGCAGCGCACTTCTGGCAGCCGCCGCCTCGGCGGTGGTGGCGCTGTGCCTCGACGAGCGGGTCGGGCCCGATGGGGAGTGGGAGGAGCGCTATCTGACCTGGAAACACTCGCGTATTCGCAAGGTAGCGCGGCGGGCGCGCGGGGCGCAGTGGCTGGCGGCGCAGGAAGTCGACGGTGTCACAGTCGAATTCGCGGGTGCGCAGGCGCGGGCGCTGGTGCCGGGACCGGTCGGCGAGGTGGATCCGCGCATCCGGCGTCTGCAGATCAGCGGCACCGAGCTGCCGGTGGCGCAGGAGATCGCAATCGATCCGGAGTGTCCGGTGCTATGGGTGAACGCGGAACTGGGTATGACTGTAGGGAAGGCCGCGGCACAGGTAGGGCATGCCAGTATGTTGCTGGCAGGCGCTCTGCCGGTGCAGCGGGCGTATGCGTGGGCCGCACAGGGATTCCGGTGCACCGTCGCGGGGGCCGATCCGGGCCGCTGGGCGGAATTGCAGCGGCGGGTGGCCGAGGGCAGCGCGGTGGCGGTGCGCGATGCCGGTTTCACCGAGGTGGCACCGGGGTCGACGACCGTGATCGCGGTGGCGTAGTGCGAATGTCGCACTAGCGAAACCGGATGGTCGGCGCACTGACCCATATGGGCAGTGCATATCGACTTCCCCGGACGGGTCGGCAAGGATCGATTCACGTTTCCTCGAAAGGAAACCACCGAAATGACAACACTGCTGGTTGTTCTCATCGTGTGGGCGGCGCTCTCGGTCCCGGCGGCACTCGTTCTGGCGCGCATGTTCCGGTCCACGCGGGCGGACGCGCGGGACCGCGGGTTGGCGGGCCCGGAGCGCGAACCATCGGAATTCGACGGCGGCGCACACGAAATCGCTTATCGCCATCGCAATTCCGGAGAGGACACGCACCGAGTTTTCCCACCACGTTGACGATCGTCCAGGGCGGTGGGCCAAGATGGACCCCGTGCCGCAACCGGATCCCGATCTGCTCATCGATTTCAGCGACGTCACCGTCCGACGTTCCGGACATACCCTGGTCGGTCCGGTCACCTGGCAGGTGGAATTGGACGAACGCTGGGTCGTGCTCGGCCCCAACGGCGCCGGCAAGACCTCGCTGCTGCGCATGGCCGCCGCCGAGATGCACCCCACCTCCGGGGTCGCCAACCTGCTCGGCGAGACCCTGGGCCGGGTCGACATCAACGAGCTACGCCCGCGCATCGGCCTGTCCTCGGCCGCCATCGCCAGCCGGGTGCCACTCGACGAGAAGGTCGCCGACCTGGTGGTCTCGGCCGGCTACGCGGTGATGGGCCGCTGGCGGGAGAGCTACGACGACATGGACACCGACCGGGCAGTGGACATTCTGGAAAGCCTGGGCGCGGAACACCTTTCCGATCGCACCTACGGGACGCTGTCGGAGGGGGAGCGCAAGCGGGTGCTCATCGCCCGCGCGCTCATGACCGATCCGGAACTGCTGTTGCTCGACGAACCGGCCGCCGGGCTGGATCTGGGCGGGCGTGAGGAGCTGGTCGAACGGCTCGGCGATCTGGCCGCCGATCCGGACGCGCCCGCCACCGTGCTGGTCACCCACCATGTGGAGGAGATTCCGCCGGGCTTCACCCACGGCATGCTCCTCAATGAGGGCAGTGTGGTCGCGCAGGGTCTGCTCACCGATGTGCTGACCTCCGAGAACCTGAGTGACGCGTTCCGTCAGTCGATTCAGCTGGACCGCATCGAGGGCCGCTACTTCGCACGCCGCAGTCAGCGCTTCGGACGGCACCGCAACCGCTGAAAGCCGCCTCCCGCAACCTGTCTCGCGAACCGCGGCGCGCTGCCATTGCGTCCACGGCCATCACGGGGCAAACTATCCGCAACTGCCGCGGATGGAGGGAGCTGGCTGTGGGCCGGAGTATCGGCGCCATTACGATTCTGGCCATCGCGGTTGTCGCCACCGGCTGCGTGGCCGATCCACCGGCCGCCCAGCGGGTTTCGAATTCGCATGCGGCGGAAACCCTCGGCAGGGCCACGGTCCCGTCGGACCTGGATGGTAGGACGGTGCAGCTCAGCTATGACAGCGGCGCGGGCGGCACCATCGTCTTCTCGGCGGACGGGCGTACCCTGACCTACACCACCGCCGACACCGGACACGGGTCGAGCACGCCGGTCGCGGTCGCATCCATCGAGGCTGGCATCTTCCTGGTTACCTGGACCGACGACACGGGCGCGGTGGTCAGCCAGGTGCAGGACTATCGGACCGGCAAGGTGGAGGGCACCTGGACCCGGCGCGATGGCGCCGGTCGGGCCGTCATCGAAACCCGCACCGGATCAGTCCATCCGACAGACTGACCGGCGAACCCGCAGCGCGCGGTATCGCTTAGCCGGGGCAACGGTTATGGTGCGAAAGGTGAGCGAAGCAATGGCCCAGTCCGAATCCCAGCCCGCGGCCGCGCCCGTCAAGGACGCGTCCACGGTCATGCTGGTGCGCGACGGTGCGCACGGGCCCGAGGTGTTCCTGCAGCGTCGAGTGGGTGGCATGGCCTTCGCGGCCGGCATGACCGTCTTCCCCGGTGGTGGCGTCGACCCCTCCGACGCGTCCATCGCACTGGACTGGGCTGGACCCGAACCCGCCTGGTGGGCCGAGCGATTCGGCATCGACGCCGGCCGCGCCCAGGCGCTGGTCTGCGCGGCGGTGCGCGAGACCTTCGAGGAGTGCGGGGTGCTGCTGGCGGGACCGACCGCCGACAGCGTCGTCAGCGACACCGCGGTCTACGCCGAGGCGCGCGTGCAGCTGGAACGCCGCGAACTGTCCTTCGCCGAATTCCTCACCCGCGAGAACCTGGTGCTGCGCGCCGACCTGCTGCGCCCGTGGGACAACTGGATCACCCCGGTGATCGAGCCGCGCCGCTACGACACCCGCTTCTTCGTCGCGGTGCTGCCCGAGGGCCAGCTCGCGGACGGCGCCACCTCCGAGGCCGAGGTGGTCGCCTGGTGCACCCCCGCCGAGGCCATCGACCGCTGGCGCGAGGGTGTGGACGTGCTGCTGCCGCCCACCTGGACCCAGCTCGCGGTGCTGAACGAATTCGCCTCCACCGCCGAGATTCTCGCGGCCACCCGGGACATCACCCCGATCATGCCGGTGTACGACCCGTCGGGCGGCGGTCCGGCGCTGGCGTTCCCGCACGCCGACCGCTACTTCGCTGAGCTGCCCGACAATTCGCGCATCCGTGGTTCGCAGCGACCCGAGTAGCGCCCGCCCGGGCGGGGCATCCCCGTGCCCGGGGCCCGAAGTAGGGTGATCGGCTGTGGCCGAATTCGTGACCGTGGACCGGGGTGTGGCAGAGCATGTCGCCGTGCTCCGCATCGCACGCCCGCCGATGAATCTGATCGATCTCCAGGTGGCGCTGGAGGTGGCGGCCGCAGCGGAGGAGATCGCGGCCGACGCGTCGATCGCGGCCGTGGTGGTCTACGGCGACGAGCGGGTGTTCTCCGCAGGTGACGAACTGGCCGAACTGGCCCGGCTCACCCCCGAGCAGGCGCAGGCCATGGCCGCCGATTTCCAGTCGGCGCTGAGCTGCCTGGCCCGGGTGCCGCAGCCGACCGTGGCCGCCATCAGCGGATACGCCCTCGGCGCGGGGCTGGAGTTGGCCCTGGCCGCCGACCGCCGCATCATCGGCGACAATGTGAAACTGGGCCTGCCGCAGATCAAGGCCGGGCTGATCCCGCTGGCCGGTATCCGCCGGTTGAGCCTGCTGATCGGTCCTTCACACGCCAAGGATCTGGTGTACAGCGGCCGGTTCGTGGATCCGGAGGAGGCCGCGGCGCTCGGCCTGGTCGACGAGGTGGTCGCGCCCGACGAGGTGTTCGCCGCCGCCCTGCGGTGGGCCGAGCAGTTCACCGATGGTCCGCGCGCGGCCCTGGCCGCCGCCAAGCGGGTGTTCGAGGCGGGCACGCACGGCCACGATCGGGCGCGTCGCGAGTGGACCGATCTGTTCGGCACCGAAGACCAGCAGGTTGGAACACGTTCTTATTTGGTCGACGGTCCGGATGCGACCCGGTTCACCGGGCGTTGAGCAGCCCGATAACACCGTTCACCGGGGTATTCATTAGGCTGCCCTGCATGACAGTTGGTCCTGAAGACCCCGCGCCGAACCCGCACGCCACCGAGGCGGAGGTCCAGGCCGCGTATAGCGACAACAAGCTCGCCCAGGTCCTGTATCACGACTGGGAAGCCGAGACCTACGACGACAAGTGGTCCATCTCCTACGACGAACGCTGCATCGAGTACGCCCGCGGCCGCTTCGACGCCGTCGCCCCGAGCGCCGAGCTGCCCTACGACCGGGCCCTCGAACTCGGCTGCGGCACCGGCTTCTTCCTGCTGAATCTGATGCAGGCGGGCGTCGCCAAGCGCGGCTCGGTCACCGATCTGTCCCCGGGCATGGTCAAGGTCGCCACCCGCAACGGCCAGAACCTGGGCCTGGACGTGGACGGCCGGGTCGCGGACGCCGAGACCATCCCCTACGAGGACGACACCTTCGACCTCGTCGTGGGCCACGCGGTGTTGCACCACATCCCGGATGTGGAGCTGGCGCTCAAGGAGTGCCTGCGCGTGCTGAAGCCGGGCGGCCGGTTCGTGTTCGCGGGTGAGCCGACCACCATCGGCAACCTCTACGCCCGCAAGCTGGGCCAGGTCACCTGGAAGATCACCACCGAGATCACCAAGTTGCCGTTCCTCAGCGACTGGCGTCGCCCGCAGGAGGAGCTCGACGAGTCCTCCCGCGCCGCTGCCCTCGAGGCCGTCGTCGACCTGCACACCTTCGACCCGTCCGACTTGGAGCGCATGGCCCGCGGCGCCGGCGCTGTCGAGGTCCAGGCCAAGACCGAGGAATTCGCCGCCGCCCTGTGGGGCTGGCCGGTGCGCACCTTCGAGGCCGCCGTCCCCGACGAGAAGCTGACCTGGCGCTACCGCATGGCCCAGTACAAGGCGTGGCTGGCGTTCTCGGCCCTCGACGAGAAGGTGCTGCGCCACGTGGTGCCCCGCCAGTTCTTCTACAACGCCATGATCACCGGCGTGAAGCCCGGCGCCTCCGCCAAGTAGGCCGGTCCACGAATCCCCGTGGGCTACGCCTTCTCTCGCGCTGACATCGCCTACCTCGCCAGTCCGGCCGGCGCGGCCGCCCTGGCCGAGGTGGGCGATTTCGCGCTCACCCCCGCCTCGCTCCTGAAGGACCTGGAGCGCCTCCGCCGCGACCACGGCGACCACGCCCCCGTTCTCGTGGAATCGGTTCGCCTGCGCCGCCGCGCCGCCGCCAAACTCGAGGGCGCGGGCGAGTGGCTCTTCACCGACGACGCCCTCCAGCAGGCCACCCCGTCACCCGTGGCCCGCCACCGCGCCCAACGCCTCGCGGGCCGCACCGTCCACGACGTCACCTGCTCCATCGGCGCCGAACTCGCCGCCCTCGCCGATGTATGCCCCGTGGTCATCGGCAGCGACCTCGACGACGTCCGCCTGGCCATGGCGGCACACAATCTCGCTGCGCGACGAAATGTGTTGCTGGTCAAGGCAGATGCGTTGGTGCCGTGCAGTGTCGCTGAGGTCGTGATCGCGGATCCGGCGAGGCGGTCGGATGGGCGGCGGACGCATGATCCGGCGAAGCTACAGCCGCCGCTGCCGGATCTGCTGGCGGCGTATATCGGGCGGGAGCTGGCCGTGAAGTGTGCTCCCGGACTGGATTTCGACAAGCTCGGATGGGCTGGCGAGATCGAAGTCGTCTCGCTCGACGGGGCGGTTCGGGAAGCCTGCCTGTGGTCACCGGGCTTGGCGGAGCCCGGCGTCACCCGCCGGGCCACCGTGCTGTCGTCCACCGGGGAGCCGTGGACGCTCACCGATGCCGACCCGGACGACATCCCCGAGCGCGAGCCCGGGGAGTGGATCGTCGATCCGGACGGTGCGGTGGTCCGCGCCGGTCTGGTCCGCCACTACGCCGCGAAACATGGCCTGTGGCAGCTCGATCCGCGCATCGCCTACCTGACCGGCGACAAGGTTCCCGAAGGCATGCGCGGGTTCCGAATCCTCGAGCGTATGGAATTCCGGGAGAAGCCCCTGCGCGCCGAACTGCACCGCCGCGACTGCGGCCCCCTGGAGATTCTCACCCGCGGCGTCGACATCGACCCGGACGCCCTTCGCAGCCGCATCAAACCCCGTGGCTCCCAGCCACATACCCTCGTCGTCACCCGAATCGGCCGTCAGGCAACTGTTTTCCTCTGCGCCACCCCGTAGGGCCGTATCCGCCGCCCGCGTGCTGCGCCGAAGCTGCCCTCGCATGGCTGAAAGCCGTTGGCGATCAGCGGCTTCGGGAGATCAACCCTGGTAGGTGGTATGGGTCGGCCGCATGACGAGGATGACGCGGTCGGCGTGGTCACCGACCGGCTTCTGATAGTCGAGGTCGTAGCGCTGGGCGAGGACATCGAAGAACTCGCCCTCGGGGTCGGCGTCGATGCGCTCGATGACGCCGCGCACCTCGAGGTAGCGGTAGGGAGCCTCGGGATCGTTGATGCTCACCGCCACGTGCGGGTCGCGAGACGTATTGCGGTGCTTGGCGCGCGTGGTGGTCGTGGTGAAGCGCAGGAACTCACCGTCCCAGATCTGCCAGATCGGGGTGACCTGCGGGGTGCCGTCCGGATTCAGGGTGGCCAGGTGCGCGAAAAGCGGGCGGGTCAGCAGGTCGGTGTACTTCTCGGGGATGACGGGGTGGGTCACGGTGTGCTCCTTCAGAGTTGGGAGATCTCGACGATGCGGAAGCCGGCGGGGACGCCGTCGCCGTAGGGGCCGTTCTTGTCGAACTGGGAGACCGTGACCAGCGCGTGGCCGCCGGTGTGCACGATCGAGGTGGGGATGTCGAGCGCGGGGTCGGTGACGCGGTGCTGCAGTTCGGCTTTCGCGCCGTCGTCGGTGAGGCGCCAGCGGGACACGGCGTTCCCCTTGTTGTGTACCACCCACAGGGTGTCGCCGCGCAGTTCCAGGCCGTCGCCGTCGAGCGCGTCGCCGCCGGTGCGGGCGATCGGGTGCACGGTCGGCTGCGGTCCGGTCGAAACCCGGTAGAGGTCGCCGTTGGTCATGTCGACCACGATCAGATACCGGCCCGCGTCGTCGGCGGCAATGCCGTTGAGGGTCATGGGATTCCGTGCGGCCGGGTCCTTGGCCGCGCCGAGGTCGAGGTAGACCCGCAGTTCGCCGCCGTGCCCGCCGTGCGCGAGCGCGTCGGCGAGCTGGTCCGGTCCGATGCGGTAGACCACGTTCCGCACGCTGTCGGTGACGTAGACGCTGCCGTCGGGTGTGATGGCCAGATCGTTGACGAACGGCTGCCCGGCGGCCGGGACGTCGAAGCGGGCGAGCAGGGCGCGAGTTCCGGTGTCGTACACCGTGATTCCCGCGGTGTGGTCGATCACCCAGAGCCGCCCGGCGGCATCGACCTTCACACCGTTCGCGGTCCGGCGTCCGTCCGCGCCCGCGGCCAGAAAGGTCTCGGCCGCGGTCGCGCCCGGCGTGGCCCGGTAGATCGCGCCGGTGAGGAACGAGCTCGCGTACACGTCGCCGGTGCGCGGATCGACGGTGATGCTCTCCGGATACGCGCGCTCGGGCAGGTCGTACGCGGTGGTGATGCGGTCGGGCACTGAGGTGTTGTGCTGGGGCGCTGAGGTGTTGTGGTCGGGCGCGGCGCCCGGCGTCGCCGCGTCGCCGGTGCTGCACGCCGCCGATGCCAGCAGCAGCGCCGCCGTCACCGCGGGCGCGGCCCAGCGGCGAATCGGGTGGGACATAGATCGTGCCTTTCGATCCCGGTGGATAGAGATGACATATGAGTGCGAGAGCGAAGATAGATTAGAACTCTAATGATCGTCAAGGCTCGAACAACTGCATGAGCTATCATGCCGGGGTGACGTCGATGCCGGTCGAAGAACGCCTGGGGACCTTCATCAAGCGCGCCGAACAGGCGCTGATGGGTGCGAAGAATGCCGCCCTCAAGCCCGCGGGCGTGACGATTCCGCAGTACGCGGCCCTCTACGTGCTGAGTGAGAACCCGGGCATTTCGGCGGCCGAGCTGGCCCGGCGCTGCGGCGTCACACCGCCCACCATGAACACCGTGCTCACCAATCTGCGCGAGCGTGGCCTCATCGAGCGCACTCCGCACGCCTGGCACCGCAATGTGCTCGAGACCCGGCTCACCGAGGAGGGCCGCGCCGTCATGCACGCCGCCGACAAGCGGGCGGTCCCGGTCGAGCGCGCGCTGGCCGCGGAGTTCACCGATGCCGAGCGGGAGGCGCTCGTGTCCATGCTCGAGCGGGCGGCCACCCTGCTGGATTCGGTGCGGCCGGACTGATCCTAACGGTCGCTGATGGCGCTGAAGTCGGTGACGAATCTGGTGAGCAGCCGGGCGAATTCGGTGCGGTCGCGCTCGCCCCAGGCCGCGGTCGCCTCGGCGAAGACGGCCTGGCGGTTGGCGTGGGCGCGGTGCAGCGCGGTCTGCGCGGCGGGCGTGAGGTGCAGGTGGATGCGCCGCGCGTCGTGCTGGTCGGCGCGGCGTTCCAGCAGGCCCTCGGCGACCGCGCGCGCCACCAGGCGGCTGGCGCGGGGCTGATCCACGCCCAGCGCGGTCGCGATGTCGGTGACGGTGGCCTCCCCGTCGCGCGCCTCGACCGCGTCGAGCACGCCGAAGACGGTCGGATCGACGGCCGGTCCGCCCCCGCGGGCCGCGAATCTATTGAGCGCGCGCCGGGTCTGGCTGCGCCGGATGGCCACCATGGCGCGCTCGATGGCGGCGATCGCGGGGTCGTTGTCCTTCACCCTTGCCATCGTACAATCACTTGCTAAAGTACATGTATATGTAATGTGACAACTGTTAGGAGACCGCCATGACCGACACCCCGAAGCCGATCGGCTACTGGTTCAAGCACATCGACAGGACCCTCGAAGACAATTTCGCCGCCCTGCTCGCCACCGAGAGCCTGCGGCGTCGCCACTGGCAGATCATGCACACCCTCTCCGGCGGCGCACTCGACGCGGCCGGGCTCGATGTCGCCCTCTCGCCGTTCCTGAACACCCAGGACCCCACGGCCGCACCATATGTCGGCACACTGCTCGACCGCGGCTGGGTCGTTCTCGATGCCGCGGGTACCTACGCCCTCACCCTCGAGGGCATCGGCGCGCACGCGAAACTGCTGGAGCGCATCAGGATTCAACGCACGGCGGCCACCGAGGGCCTCAGCGACGACGACTACCGCACGCTGCTCGATCTGCTGCAGCGCGTCTCGGCGAACGTCGACGCGTTCGCGCTGACCTTGCGGTAGCCGACGCCGGTCGCGGGCGCGGCGGCACCCGCCCGACCCGGGGCGTGGCGCACCTTCCGCACTGTCACCCCCGCGTAGGCCGCCGGCCCGCTGATGGTGAGCATGGCTTCAGACTGCCTCGGGCGATCTTCCGGCGGTAGGCGACCATCGCGAATCCATCGGCCACGACGAGGATTCCGGCGCACAGGCCAACGCTGTCCGGGCCGTCGGGCCGGACGCGGTGTTACTTCTCGGGTTTGAACACGAACAGCTCGCCGATGCGGGTGGTCACCACGACCTCGCCCTGATCGCCCACGGCGGTTGCCACGGTCGTGCCCTCCGCACCGGGCAGCTCGTTCGACTGCACCGTGGCGCCGGTCTTCGTGTCGAAGGTCACCAGCGTCAGCTTGTCGCCGATCGGCGCGACCGTGTACCCGGTCCCGCCCGCCGTCTGCACCGGCCGTCCGCGCAGCTCCAGATCCTTGCGCTCCCAGGCGATCTCGGCGCTGCCACCCTTGTCGCGCAGCGCGACCAGATGCCCCTCGTCGCCGGCGGGCACCAGCAGCCCGTCGGACACCGAGATGCCGCCGCGCGCCGGGAAACCGAGATCCTGCACCCATTTGGTGTGCCCGGTGGCGGCGTCCACGGACATCAGCCGGTTGGTGTTGTCGCCGACGTACACCGTGGACCCGTCGGACGACAATGCCGGGCTGGTGGCGCTGCCCTGCTGGAGCACCTGCGCGGTCCAGTCGACGTGAACGTCCTTGCCGCCGTAGGTGAGCGCGATCAGTGCGGCCGCTTTGTCGCCCGGCTTCCACACCGTCGCGTAGAACCGCCCCGACTTCTGGTCCACCGCCGACACATTCGCGATCGGGCACTGCGGCCCGCCGGTCGCGCAGTCCTCCAGGCCCTGCCCGTCCGGCGGCCGGCTCAGCGACGGGTTGGTCAGGAAGTCGGGCTCGCCGAGCAGCTGGAAGGTGGACACCTGCCGATCGCCGGTCTGCCGGCTGAGCACGTCCACCTGTCCGGACTGGGTCACCGACAAGACATTTCCGTCGCCGGTGAACTGGACCGACACCGGTGTCCCGGCGGCCGGGGTCCGCCAGCGCGGCTGCCCGAGATTGTTGAAGGAGTTCACCGCGCCGTCGTCGCCGACGTACACATTGCCGGTGCCGTCCACCGCGGAGCCGCCGTCGACGGCGCTGGGGCCCATGGGATTGCAGAACCGCTTGCGGCCGGTCGGCATCTGGAACGAGAGAATATTGCAGGCATTGGTGCGGGTCGTGACGTACAGCTGCCCGTCGCCGCCGATGGTCACCGGCTGCGCGACCGGACCGCCCACGGGCCGAGACCAATTCAGCGCCAGCTTCCGCGACCCGGTGACCGGACTCGACCCGCTGTTGCGCGCGTCGCGGAAGGCCAGCGGCCACCCCTTGCCCGGGCCTACTCCGATGTCGTCGACCTTGGTGCTGCCGAACGTGC
Organism: Nocardia sp. NPDC101769; assembly: GCF_044766925.1. Taxonomy (NCBI): domain Bacteria; kingdom Bacillati; phylum Actinomycetota; class Actinomycetes; order Mycobacteriales; family Nocardiaceae; genus Nocardia; species Nocardia sp. NPDC101769. The sequence goes on from NZ_JBIWMX010000011.1 coordinate 127,264, forward strand.
ACGCGGTCAGCGTGAACAGCCCGGCGCTCGCCACTGCCAGCACCTTCGCCCCGGTACGGGTGCGTCGTTCACGTCCGGTCCGCCGCCTGCCGTTTCGCACCTGCTGGTGTCCCTTCTGCCAGTACGGAAGTCTGTGGTTTCTCGCCGGGCCGCTACAGCCGGAGCACAGCCTACTTTCACGCCCTGTGAAGGGGGCGGATACCCTCGTTGAAACGACCGGTGAACACAGGGAGTAGTTCGTGACGAGCATGTGGGGCGCACCGTTGCGCTCGCGTTGGCGGGGGTCGCGCCGCCGTGACCCGGAGCAGGCGCGTTTCCTCACCCCCGCGTCCCTCAAGTGGGTTCTCGCCAATCGCGCCTACACGCCCTGGTATCTGGTGCGCTACTACCGGCTCTTCAAGTTCAAGATGGCCAATCCGCACGTGGTGTTGCGCGGCATGGTCTTCCTGGGCCGCAATGTCGAAATCCACGCCACCCCGGAACTGGGCCGGCTGGAGATCGGCCGCTGGGTGCACATCGGCGACGGCAATGCCATTCGCTGCCACGAGGGTTCGCTGCGCATCGGCGACAAGGTGGTGTTCGGCAAGGACAATGTCGTCAACACCTACCTCGATATCGAGATCGGCGAATCCACCCTGGTCGCCGACTGGTGCTACATCTGCGACTTCGACCATGTCACCGACGACATCAACCTGCCCATCAAGGACCAGGGCATCGTGAAGTCCCCGGTGCGCATCGGCCCCGACACCTGGATCGCCGCCAAGGTCACCGTGCTGCGCTCCACCCGGGTCGGCCGCGGCTGCGTGCTCGGCGCCCACGCCGTGGTCAAGGGCGACATCCCCGACTACTCCATCGCCGTCGGCGCCCCCGCCAAGGTGGTCAAGAACCGCAAGGACGCCTGGGACTCCGCCGCCGAGAAGCGCGCCGCCCACCTGGCCGCCCTTGCCGACATCGAGCGCAAGAAGAGCGGCGTCTCCGCTTCCTGACAGATCACCGCACGCAGGCCGGGCCGTGATGCCCGGCCTTTGTCATGCCCGCCCGGTACCTTCAGGCGCATGCACCGCTACGCCGCCTTCCTGCGCGGGATCATGCCCACCAACCCCAATATGCGCAGTGAGAAACTGCGCGGCGTCTTCGAAGGTCTCGGCTTCGAGAAGGTGAGCACCCTGCTCTCCAGCGGCAATGTCGTCTTCCGGTCCGCCGACTCGGATGTCCCCGCCCTGGAAGCCAAGATCCAGCAGGCCCTCAACTCCGAGCTGGGCATCCCCGGCGGCACCCTGATCCGCACCCACGCCCAGCTTCAGGACCTCATCGACTCCGACCCCTTCGCCGGCCTCACGCACGGCCGCGAGACCTACCTGACGGTCACCTTCGTCCGCGACACCCTGAAGTCCCTCCCCGAATTCCCCCGGGGCGAATCCACGGTCCGCCTCGTCCGCTTCGACAAGCCCTGCCGCGCCCTGCTCTCGGTCATCGACAACACCGACCCCAGCACCACGGGTTTCATGGCCGTCGTCGAGAAGGCCTACGGCAAGGACATCACCACCCGCACCTTCCTGACGATCCAGAAGACTCTCAAAAAGATGGACGCCTAACGTATTTCGCTGTGTCGGCCCGGCCTGAACCACGGCCGCCGGGTGGCGGTCACGTTCAGGACGGTGCTCCCGGACCCGGTGAGCGGATTTGCGCGTCGGCCCACGGGCCGTCGTGGGGCGCGATACCGTGGGCCGATGACTCTCGGATTTCGAGCTGTGCTGACCGGTGTGGCGTCTGTCGCGCTGGTGGGATCGCTCGCCGCGAATGCTCATGCGACGCCGTCCACTGGCGTCAGTGCGGTGATCCTCTCGCAGACCACCATCGGCGGTATGGACTACATTCTGCGCGAAATCACCGTGGCGCCAGGCGGTTCCACCGGGTGGCACTACCACGATGGGACGCTGTACGCGCTGGTGCGGCAGGGGGAGCTGAGCCATTACGGGTCCGACTGCGCGGTGGATCAGACCGGCGGGCCGGGTACCGCGCTCGTGGAGCGGGCCGGGGCGGGGAATGTGCATCTCGAGCGGAATCTGGGCACCGAGCCACAGGTTCTCGATGTGCTGTATGTCCTGCCGGCGGGCAGTCCGCTGTCCGAGGATGCGCCGAATCCGGGCTGCCCGTTCGACTGATCGTGTGCCGGGGCCCGGCAGTCCACCGACCCCGAATTAGAACTCGTTCCAATTCGGGGCGCAGGGATGTCCCAGGGTGAATTCGAGCCGGGGGGCTCAGTACGGCTGGTTCGGGTCGCGTTCGGGGAGCGGGCGTTCCGCGATCACGGGACGGCCCAGCGGTGTCCGGACCCGGCGCTTGGCGGCCTGGTAGACCAGGGCGGTCTCCTCGGCGACCACGTCCCAGGCGAAGTCGGCGGTCAGCCGCTCGCGGGCGGACCAGGCGCGATCCTGGGCGGCGGCGGGGTCGTCGAGCACCGAAATCACCGCGTCCGCAACGCCGTTCACGTCGGCCGGTTCGAAGGAGGCGCCGGTGACGTCATCGGTGACCAGGTCGCCGAGCCCACCGGCGGTGGAGGTGACCAGTGGCGTGCCCGCAGCCGCCGCCTCCAGCGCGACGATGCCGAAGGGCTCGTAGCGGCTGGGCAGCACGATGGCGTCGGCGCTGTGCAGCCAGCCGAGCAGATCGGTGTGATCGAGCTTGCCCACGAAGTTGACCGCCCGCGCCACCCGATGCGCGCGGGCCCGCTCACGCAGCCAATCGAATTGGGTGCCGATACCGGCCACCGTCAGGGTCGTGCCCGGGTGCGCCTTGCGGATCCGCGGCAGCGCGGCAATCGCGTCCTGGATGCCCTTCTCGTATTCCAGCCGGCCCACGTACAGCAGCCGCGGCGGACCGGAGCGCGGCGCGCGCTCACGGAAGGTCCACGCGCCCACGTCGATACCGTTGCGGATCACCGTCATCGGCACCCGCTCGGCACCGTAGAGCCGGTGCACCTCGTCCTTCATGGACTCCGAACAGGTGATGAGCGCGTCGGATTCGTGCGCCAGCCACCACTCCACCGAGTGCACCTGACGATTCACCCGTCCCGACACCCAGCCGCTGTGCCGGCCCGCCTCGGTGGCGTGAATGGTGGAAACCAGTGGCACGTCGTAATACTCGGCCAGCGTGATGGCCGGGTGTGCGACCAGCCAGTCGTGCGCGTGCACCACGTCCGGCGTCCAGCCCTCGCCGATGCCGGGCTTGTTCAGCGCGATGCCGGCCCGCACCATGGCGTGCCCCATGGCCAGTGTCCAGGCCAGCATGTCCTCGCCGAAATCGAACGACGGCGGATCCTCGGCGACCGCCACCACCAGCACGCCCTCCTCGATGAAGGAGTGCTTCGGGTGGGTGGTGGCGTCGGTGCCCATCGGACGGCGCGCCAGCACGACGACTTCGTGTCCGGCGGCGGCCAGTTCGACGGCGAGGTGATGCACGTGGCGGCCCAGCCCACCGACTACGACGGGTGGGTACTCCCACGACACCATCAAGATCTTCATGCGGGTCCTTCTGAAGCGGGGCCGAGCCTGCGCGCATCGAGCGCGGGGAAGAGTCCGTCGGCCGCGTACCATCCTGCCGCCAACTGGCCCGCTTTGGCGAGTTGCCCGGCCGCCACCGCCGCGGCGATCTCGCGCACGGCGTGGGCGTGTTCATGGGCGCGGTCGCGCGCGTATCCGGCCGCGGAATCCTTCGACACCATGAACGCCCAGTCGCTGGAGACGGCGAGGATCGCCTCCCGCAGCAGCTGGTCGGCAACCGTGTCGCGGAGCCCGAATCGATTGTTGTAGAGCGACCCGGCGTCCACCCGCATCTTGTCGAGGGTGTCCAGGGCCAGCCGCACCACGTCGGCGTTGAGCTCGACCAGATCCGCGACCTGGTCCCCGGCCCACACCCGCCAGTCCTTGCCCGAACCCCAGGAGGAGTCGGCCAATTCGACGCGTTCGCCCACGTAACCACGGGCCCGCGCATCGGCGAGCGTGCCGACGGTGACCCCCGCCTCGGGCAGCGCGCGCAGCACCTGTTCGAGCCACTGCGGGCCCTCGTGCCACCAGTGCCCGAACAGTTCGGTGTCGAACGCGGCCACCACCAGCGCCGGGCGACCGATTCGTTCCGACTCCGAGATCAGCCGCTCCCGCACGGTCGCCACGAAGTCCGCGACGTCCTTCTCGATGGCCGTGGCGGCGAGTTCTGGATCGTAGGGGGCCTTGTCGGGGCCCGCGACGGTCTTGCCGGTGACGCGCGCCGGCTTCAGTCCGGTGGCGTGATCGTAGTGATGGAAATCACGGTAGTAGGGCTGCCCCGGGTACCCGGATTTCGGCGACCACACCCGGTAGCTGACCGTCAGATCGCGGCCGAACGCCACCACATCCGAATCCCACACCGGCCGACCGAGCGTGGTGTCACCGCGCAGTGCGGGACCGTCCACCATGAAGTGCGAGATGCCGACCTTGTCGTAGGTCTGTTCCATCCCGGGCGTGAACCCGCACTCGGGGGCCCAGATGCCGGCGGGCGTGTGCCCCCATCGGGCCCGCGCGTCCGCCAGTCCCTCGGTCAGCTCGTACTCGCGCAGCCGCGGATCCAGCAGCGGCTGGAACGGATGCGACAACGGCCCGCCCAGCAATTCGATGGCTTCGGCGTCGATGAGCTCGCGCCACACCGGCGAGGCCCCGTGCATCCAGCGCGTTTCGAAATCGTCGAGAGCCGTTGTGGCGAGCCGGTGTTCGTGCCCGCCGAGTGCGGTATTGCCCGCCATGGACGCCTCGTCGGCGCGTAGCCGCCAGTTGCCCAGCCAGTGGTGCATGCCCTTCAGGCAGTGCGGGTCATCCAGCTGCGCCGCCAGCACCGGCGTGATGCCCAGGCTGATCAAGTGTGAACGGCCCTCGGCCGCAAGGGTTCTCAGCACCTTGGCCACGGGCAGGTAGGACGCCGCCCACGACTGGTACAGCCACTCCTCACCGACCGGCCAGCGCCCGTGATGGGCCAGCCACGGCAGATGTGAGTGCAGGACCAGGCTGAACTGTCCCGGCACCGGGGAAAGCTCGTCCGTCACGGCTTCACCGCGATGGCCAGCAGATCCAGGCTGGTGTCGATATCCCGCTCGGTGTCGGCGACCAGTTCGAAATCGTCGATGCGCACGGCGGCCACGTCCGCCGTCAGCTCCGCCGGCCACGGCTCGCCCGCCAGCGCCCGGTCGATCTGCGCGTCGATGATCGATCCGCCCCACTTCGCGTCCAGCGCCACCAGTTCGGGCCCGTGGAAGATGCCGGCCATCAGCTCCACGGTGAAACCGGCCTCGACGAGAAGTTCGGTCATCTCGGCGGCATTCAGCTCACGCGTGTGAAAAGGGTTGAGCGGCGTATCGCGTCCGGGGGAGAAGGTGATCCGGTTGGGCGTGGAGATCAGCAGCTTGCCGCCGGGCCGCAGCACTCTCAGGCATTCACGCAGGAACTGCGCCTGGTCCCAAAGATGCTCGATCACTTGGAAGTTCACCACGATGTCGACCGAGGCGTCGTCGAGCGGCAGCTCGGCCAGATTGCCCTGCACCATCCGCACCCGCGGGTACTTGGCGCGCACGTGCGCCACCGCGCTGTCGTCGTAGTCCAGGCCGGTGACCTGCGCGGCGACGCCGGCGATCATATTGGCGCCGTAGCCTTCTCCGCTGCCGGCCTCGAGCACGACCCGGTCCGCGCAGTGCTCCAGCATGCGCACGTAGGCGATCTCGTGCCGCCGGAACCAGTAGTTCTCCTCGGCGATGCCGGGCACCGTCCGCTCACCGGTCAAAGGCAAGGGATCGGTGGGGTTTTCAACAGGACTCACGGCCTCGCTCATTGCTCCGACGTTAGCGGTTGTCCATATCACACCCGCGACCGGATCAGCCGATGCAGAAAGTCACACGCTAAGTTACCCACGAGTAACTTAACGTAGGGTAATCTCCCGGACGAGCTACTTGTGGACGTACGTGACGAACTCGTGCGACCGCCATACCCAGTGCCACCAGAACAGGAGGTCGACGAAGACCAATGCCGAACATCGTCGTACTGATCAAGCAGGTTCCCGACACCTGGTCCGAGCGCAAGCTGACCAGCGGTGACTACACCCTCGACCGCGAGGCCGCCGACGCCATCCTCGATGAGATCAACGAGCGCGCCGTCGAGGAGGCGCTGTTGATCAAGGAGGCGCAGGGCGGCGAGGTCACCGTGCTGGCCGCAGGCCCCGACCGGGCCACCGAGGCCATCCGCAAGGCCCTCTCCATGGGTGCGGACAAGGCCATCCACATCAACGACCCGGCCATCCACGGCTCCGACGCCGTGCAGACCGCCTACATCCTGGCCGCCGCGCTGGGCCAGATCGAGGGCATCGAGCTGGTCATCGCGGGCAACGAGGCCACCGACGGTCGCGCCGGCGCCGTTCCGGCCATCATCGCCGAGTACCTGGGTCTGCCGCAGCTGACCCACCTGCGCAAGCTCACCGTCGACGGCGAGCGCATCGCCGGCGAGCGTGAGACCGACGAGGGCGTGTTCAAGCTCGAGGCCACTCTTCCGGCCATCGTCTCGGTCACCGAGAAGATCAACGAGCCGCGCTTCCCGTCCTTCAAGGGCATCATGGCCGCCAAGAAGAAGGAAGTTCAGACCTTCACCCTGGCGGATCTGGGCGTCGACCCGGAGACCGTGGGCGTTGCGAACGCCGGCACCCAGGTGACCGGTGTGACCCCGAAGCCGGCGCGCACGGCGGGCGAGAAGATCGTCGACGAGGGCGAGGGCGGCAACCAGATCGCCACCTACCTGGTCGGCCAGAAGATCATCTAAAGCCCCCGAGCCCAACGACTTTCAGGAGATAGAAAAAATGGCAGAAGTTTTGGTGCTCGTGGAGCACGCTGACGGTGCGCCCAAGAAGGTGACCACCGAACTCCTCACCGCCGCCCGCTCGCTCGGCACCCCGGCCGCCGTCGTGCTCGGCCCGGCCGGCACCGCCGACAAGCTGGGTGACGCCCTGGCCGCCGCCGGCGCCGAGAAGATCTACGTCGCCGAGGGCGACGACGCCGAGGGCTTCCTCGTCACCCCCAAGGTCGACGTGCTCGCCGGCCTGTCCGAGTCCGCCGCCCCGGCCGCGATCCTGGTCGCCGCCACCGCGGAGGGCAAGGAGGTGTCGGGTCGCCTGGCCGCCCGCATCGGTTCCGGTCTGCTGATCGACGCCATCACCGTGAACGGTGACGGTTCGGTGCAGCACTCCATCTTCGGTGGCGCGTTCACCGTGGACGCCAAGGCCACCGGCGACGTGCCGGTGATCTCGGTGCGCCCGGGCGCCGTCGAGGCCGCCCCGCAGGCCGCCGCCGGCGAGAAGGTCGTCGTCGAGCTGCCCGCCCAGGAAGAGGGCGTCACCAAGGTCGTCTCGCGTGAGCCGAACGTGGGCGGCGACCGCCCCGAGCTCACCGAGGCCGCGATCGTGGTCTCCGGTGGCCGTGGTGTCGGCTCGGCCGACAACTTCGGCAAGGTCGTCGAGCCGCTGGCCGACGCCCTTGGTGCCGCCGTCGGTGCCTCCCGCGCCGCCGTCGACTCCGGCTACTACCCGGGCCAGTTCCAGGTCGGTCAGACCGGTAAGACGGTCTCCCCGCAGCTGTACATCGCCCTCGGCATCTCCGGCGCCATCCAGCACCGCGCCGGCATGCAGACCTCGAAGACCATCGTGGCCGTCAACAAGGACGAAGAGGCCCCGATCTTCGAGATCTCGGACTACGGCATCATCGGCGACCTGTTCAACGTCGCCCCGCAGCTCACCGAGGCCGTGAAGGCTCACAAGGGCTGAACACCCCTGCGGTGAAACGCAATCGGCTGTCCCCCGGCCCGAGTGGCCGGGGGACAGTCTTGTGTCCGGCCGGTGCGCTCATCCGGGAGCGTGGACACCCTGAGCCAAGTCTCCTGAGTTGGAGTCCCCAGGGGCAGCGGAAGCGCCGAACTCCTGACGATCTTCCCCACCGGCAGCGCGGACCTCGCAGCCGGGAATGTGAGCGCAGCGTTCCTGGACGCGCTCATCACGATCGACTGCCTGATGCTGGGCTGTGGCGACGGGCCCCGCAACGGGTAAGAGCAGCGGAATCCAGCCGATCGAAAGACAGATGACAGAGGGGGAGGTGGGCGCTGTTGCCCGGGTGGCGCGGGGTCGGGCAGGCTTGGCCGGTGCTTGGGCGATTCGATCCGCGGCGGCGGCAGGTGGAGGCGGTTGCCGTCGAGAAGGTCGAGACGGCGGGGGACGCCGATCTGGCGGGGATTGTCGCGGGCTTGCATTTCGATCTGGCCGAATGGCTGGGGACGGACGCGCCGCCGAAGGTGTTCGATCGGGTTTCCGCGGCGTTGGATGTGCAGTTCACGTCGGTGGTGACGACCGGGGAGCCGGTGGACCGGGAGACTTTTCTGCAGGGGCTGTGGGGTGCGCGGAATGCGGTGGCGGGGTTGGAGATCGAGGTTTCCGAGGTGCGGGAGATCGCTCGGAGCGGCCACCTGATCGTGGTCAGGTTCGTGGCGGAGAATCGGGTTGGTGGGGCCGGGACACGGCGATCGGTCACGGCGGTCCTGGCCACCGATGGACGCACCTACCTCTGGCGGACCGTCCACGAAACCGCGATGCCGGATTCCGAAAGTCCCTCTCCCGCAGCGGGGTAGCTCAGCGGGCGACTCATCCGTAGACGCGGGCCGCGATGTGGCCGTCCGGGCGGATCAGCAGCGCGGTGGTGGGGGAGAGGTCGCACGACTTCCGGAGTTGTTCGGGGAGTTGGGATCCCGTGAGGAGGACGTGGCCGGGGCCGATCAGGTCCAGGGTGGAGCGGCCGTCGGGGAGCCAGGCGTGGGGGAGGCGGGCGCCGACGGTCGCTGAGGGGGTGTGGGCGCCGGTGGCGATCGTCGTGCCGGTGTCGAGGTAGGTGGTCCCGAGCAGGAGTCCATCGTCGATGCGATAGCTGGCGCGGTTGCGAGCGTTCGCGGTGGAGATGTCGATGACCTGACGAGCGAGTGGGCGGCGCTCGGATTCGTATGTGTCGAGCAGGGATCCGGGGGACGCGCCCGTCAGGACGGCGGCCAGTTTCCATGCGAGGTTGTCGGCGTCGCCGATGCCGAGGTTCATGCCATGGCCGCCGGTGGGCGGGATTGCGTGCGCGGCGTCGCCGGCGAGCAGTACCCGGCCGGATCGGTAGGCGGCGGCCAGCCGCGCGTCCATGCGCCAGGTCGCGGTATCCCGGATGGTGATCTCCAGATCGGGTAGGCCGGTGCCGTTTCGGATCAGGGCCATCAGGTCGAGGTCGCCGGGTTGCCTGCCCTGGAGAGGATGCTGGTAGATCCACTGGCGGTCGTTGTCGATGGCCAGGAATCCGCCTCCGCCGGTGAGGAAGTAGGAGGTACTCGCGCGATCCGCGACCAGTTCGCCCAGGGGTGCGTCGAAGCGGACGCTGAGGAATTCGTTCAGGCCGGTCGGGCCGTCCATGGTGATGCCGGCGCCGGCTCGGACGGTACTGTGCGCACCGTCGCAGCCGATCAGCCAATCCGCCTGCAGCGTGGACTCTTCCCCGGTGTGTTCATCGCGCACGGTCGCGGTCACCCCGGGATCGGACTGCTCGTACGAGATCAGTCGCACGCCCCGCCGCACCGTATCGCCCGCGTGTGCGGACAGGACTCGCTCGAGCGCGTCCTGGGAGCAGACCAGGCCGGGTGCGGGCGTGTGGCCGGTGTCGTCCGAAACCGGCAGGGTGCGAACGTAATCCGGATCGTCGAGGGTGCGGCCGCGGAAGAACGCGACATGGTCGGCGGGCAGTCCCGCCGAGCGGATCTCCGCCTCGAGTCCGAGACGTCGGAAGATCTCCATCGAGCGGGCCGAGATACCCCGCGCTTTCGGGTGCGGGGACGGCTCGGTGCGGGCCTCGATGACCTGATGGCCGATGCCCGACCGCGACAGCAGGATCGACAGGGTCAGCCCGACGGGGCCGCCGCCGATCACCAGAACCGAGGTACGCATGATCCTCCTGTAACGCCAATTGTTTGAATTGACGTTACACTGTGGGCGTGGCGGATGACCAGAACCCGAGAGGGCTGTACTTCCTGGCCGACCTGGCGAACGCCGTGCGGGCCGGAAGCGGGGACGAGGATGTGCGGCGAATCCTGCGCGAGCACCGAGCCCCCGAGCGCTACCGCACCGCCGAACCAGCCGAGATCCGCCCCGCGGCCGCTCGCATCGCCGACATTCTCGAGCTCACGGATCCCGATGACGCGGCGCGGGAGATCAATGCCCTCCTGGCCGACTATCCCGCGCGCCCGCTGCTCGTCCAATTCCCCGGCCGCCCTTGGTCCATGCATTCGCGCCCGCCCGAGGACGCCGACCCCGAATACTGGCTGCTGGCCAAGGCGGCGCTGGCGCTGGGCCTGTGGTTGAGCGACCGCGGCCGATGCGCGTGGGGCCGGTGCGCCGCCACCGACTGCGGCCGCTTCTTCATCGACACCGGGCGGCGGCAACCTCAGAAGTACTGCGGAACCACCTGCGCCACCAGAACCAGGGTGGCCGCGCACCGGCAACGGTCCGGCAGGATGGACTGATGCCGATCTCGTTGCCGCCGAATGTGGCGGAGACCATCGCGGGGAGTTTCGGGAAGCGGGGGGCGGAGTGGCTGGCCGCGCTGCCGGGCATGGTGGAGAAGCTTTGTGCGGCTTGGGAGTTGGAGCTGGCCGGGGACAGCTTCGGTGGCGGGACGCATTCATGGGTTGCGCCGGTGCGGCGGCGGGACGGTTCGCTCGCGGTGTTGAAGGTGCCGGTGGTCGACGAGGAGAACTACGGGGAGCCGACCGGGCTGTACTGCTATGGCGGCGACGGGGCGGTGCGGTTGTTCGAGTTCGATCCGGGGACGGGGGCGATGCTGCTCGAATGGGCGCGGCCGGGGACGGAACTGCTGTATCAGCCCGGTTTCCCGAGTCTCGAGGGGCGGCCGGAGAACATCGCCAGGGTCGAGCAGGCGTGCGGGTTGTACCGCAGGCTGCAGCGGGAGCCGGTGGCGGCTCCGGTGGGCTTTCCGGAGCTGCCGACCGCCGCCGGGATGGTGGCGGGGTGGGAGGGGATGTTCCTCGAGCCGGAAGACGGTGTCGCCGAGGTGATTCCGGCTCGGCTGCTGGGTCGGGCGGCGGAGCGGTGTGGTGAGCTGGCGGTGCCGGACGGGCCGCTGCTGGTGGTGAACAGGGATACCCATCTGGGCAATATCGTTGCGGCGGAACGGGAGCCGTGGCTGCTCATCGACCCGAAGGCGTATCTCGGGGAAGCGGCGTTCGATGCCGGATTCCTGATCATGATCCAGGTGCAGAGCGATCCGGCGCCGGACCACGCCCGGGCGGTGGTCGAGCGGACCGCCGCGGGATTGGCCGTCCGCGCCGATCGGGCGCGTGCCTGGGCGTTCATGCGGTCGATGGAGGAGATCGTGTGGGCCGTCGAGGACGAGGGGCCCGAGGACCTGCGGTTGCATCTCGCGGTCGCGACCGCGCTGGTCTGATCCTGGCGGCCGAAACCTACAGCGGCCGATACCGTTCGCGGGCCGCCCGCCGCCGCTGCACATCGCGTTGGACCACCATGCCGATGGAGGTGGGAATGAGCAGTGCGAGTCCCCACGGCACCGCAACCCAGATCGGCCAGAAGTAGCCCATCCCGGTGGCCAGCCAGATCACCACGCACATGAGGTTCACGAAAACCCACGGCGCCCAGATGATCTTGACCCAGATCGGCACGCTGCCGCTGTCGCCGGGACGGCCCGCGGGCCGTCCCGGACCGCGTACGGCCGGTAGGTCGGACATGATCGGCGCCAGTTCCCCGTAGGTCCGGGCCGAGTACACCTGCTGCAGTCGTTCGTCGAACTCGTGCAGCGTGATGCGCCCCTCGCCCATGGCCACGCGTAGCCGGTCGACGATCTGTTCGCGGTCCCGGTCGGAGGCCCGCATGTTCTCCTGCCCCACGATGCCAGGGTAATTCGGTTCCGCCCGGTGTGTCGGCGGTATTCGGCCGGGCGTCCGCGGCTTTCGCGCCGCGGTCAGGTGTCGGCGAGCAGTCCGGCGAGGCCCGCCACCAGCGCCCGGGCGTCGGAGCGGGCGGTCGCGGCCCACGGCGCGCTCGATTTGTGGATGCGCAGGGACGCCACCCCGTGCACGGCGCACCAGATGCGCAGAGCGGTGGCGCGGCGGGCCTGCAGGTCGGTGCCGGGCACCTGCGGGTCGATGTCGGGCAACAGCCGGGCCAGCCGATCGAGCAGATCCAGCCCGGGGCCCTCGCCCTCGGTATCGAGCGGATCGGGCCGCTCGAACAGCAATTGGTATGCGCCCGGGTGGTTTTCGGCCCAGGTCAGGTAGGCGCCGAGCAGGGCGTCGAGTCGTTCGGCGGGGCTCGCGGCTTGCGGGTCGGCGGCGTCGAGTTCGGCGCGCAGTCGGCCGAACAGCTCGGTGATCACCGCGTAGTTCAGCGCGTCCTGGGAGGCGAAGTGCATGTAGACGGCGCTGGGTGCGACGCCGCAGGCGCGGGCGATGGCACGCAGTGACGGCGCGGGCAGCGGCTGTGGTTCGAGCAGCAGGTCTATGGCCGCGGTGACGAGTTCGGCGCGCAGCCGCTCGCCTTCGCCGCGGGTTCGGCGCTGTCGGGTACCCGGCACGAAGTCCTCCTTGACAGAGATGACTGAACAGCTGTTAAGTATACATAGCTGAACGCCTGTTCACCTAGGAGGAGAAATGACCGAGTGGTATCCGGCGACCGCGGTCGTCACCGGCGCGAGCAGTGGCATCGGCGCGGCCTTCGCCACCGCCCTGGCCGCCCGCGGCTGCGATCTGATCCTGGTGGCCCGGCGCGAGCCGCGGCTGCGGGACCTGGCGAAGGAATTGGAAGCCGCGCACGGGGTTTCGGTGCGCGTACTCGCCGCGGACCTCGCGGATCCGGCCGGCGTGGCCCGGGTCGCCGAGGTCTGCACCGATCCGCTGCATCCCGTCGGCATCCTGATCAACAACGCCGGTTTCGCCACCCACGGCGCGCTGGCCGACCATGCGGCCGGGAAGGTGCGCGAGGAGATCGCGGTCAATGTGGCCGCGCTGGCCGAACTCACCCACGCCGCGCTGCCGGCCATGGTGACCCGCGATCGCGGGGTGATCGTCAATATCGCCTCGACCGCGGCCTTCCAGCCGATTCCGTTCATGGCCGTCTACGGTGCGACCAAGGCCTTCGTGCTCTCCTTCACCGAGGCGCTGTGGGGCGAACTGGAGGGGTCGGGCGTCACCGCGCTGGCGGTGTGCCCGGGCGCGACCGACACCGAATTCTTCGATGTGGCAGGCGAAGCGGCGAGTGTCGGCAGCCGGCAGACGCCGCGGCAGGTGGTGGCCACCGCCCTGCGGGCCCTGGATCGCCGCAACCCGCCGCCGAGCATCGTGTCCGGCGCCGCCAATGCGGTCTCGTCGGGTCTGCCGCGAATCCTGCCCCGCCGCACCACCATCCGCGTGACCAGGCGTCTGGTGGGGTCGAAATGATGTTCGCGTTGCGCCCGAGCGAACTCGGCGATATCGATGCCATGCGCCTGCACCTGCACAGCGAGCGCACCGTGGCGGCCTCGGCGGCGCGCACCTTCGAGATCCTCACCACGGGCGAGGGGCAGACCGAGTGGGCGAACGGCTATCGCGCCACCACCTGGTACTCGAATGCCCATGCCGCGGGCGCGATCCGCGATATCCACCTGCGCTGGATCACCGTGCGGGAACGCTTCCTGGCCTGGGAGCCGGCCGCGCGCTTCACCTTCGGCGCGGACGCCATGTCGATTCCCCTGGCCCGCCGCATGATCGAGGACATCTCGTTCACGCCGATCGACGCCGGGCGCTGCACCCTGACCTGGCAGGTCCATCTGGATCCGGCCCCGGCGCTCGCGCCGTTCGGGGCGCGGTTCGTGCGGTCGATGCTGACTCCGATGTTCGAGTCCTTCGCGGCCGGTCTCGCCGAGTTCGCCGCCGCGCATCCCGGTTAGGGGCGATGCGTCACGCGCAGTGCAGCGCCGCCAGCAGGGTGGTCACGATGGGGGAGGTGCGGCCCTCGCTGCGGGTCACGGCCGAGACCGGGATGCGCAGCGGGTGCCCCGTGAGCCGCAGGGTGGCGATGCCCTCGGTCTGGCTGTCGGCGTAGAGGATGGTCCAGGCGTCGGGCCGGTTGATGAGTTCCATGGTGGCGGTGTGGTCCGGCGGGATGGGCGGGCCGAAGACCGGCCCGGTGGGGAGGTCGGCGAAGGCGGCCCGCACCACATTGTGGAGCAGGACCTGTTCCGACTCGGGCGGGAGCAGCAGCGGATAGTCCCCCAATTCCGCGAGGGTGACATCGCCGCCGCGCATGACCAGCGGGTGCGCGGTGGAGGTGGCGATGACCGGATCCTCGTCCCAGAGCTTCTCGACGGTCAGTCCGGGCTGGTCCACACTGCCCCGGATGAGAGCGAGGTCACAGTCGCCGTCGGCCACCGCCTGGATGCGCTGCCGGAAGGGCTTGATGACGAATTCGATCTCCGCACCCGGATGCGCCTCGCGCGCGCCGGCGATGGCGGACAGTGATCTAGTTGCGAAGCTCATGTTTGCCGCCAGGCGAATACGCGGCCCGGAGGCCCGCACAGCTGCGCGAATGGCCGATTCCAGGCTCAACATTTGCTTCGCAAGGGGAAGTAGCCGAGTGGTCGCGTCCGTCGGGACGACCGAGCGTGTGGACCGTTCGAAGAGGTTCACGCCGAGGTCGCGTTCCAGCCGGGCGATCTGATGACTGATAGCCGACTGCGAGATGAAGCATCGGCTCGCGGCCCGGCTGAAGCTCAGCTCCTCGCAGACCGCCACGAAGTAGGCCAGTTGGCGCAGCTCCACGGCATTCTCCAATTCATGATCAACGTAGATAAGAGTCATCTTGATTATGCGCCCTGACGCGTGGAACAACCGCGTTCCGAATCACGGTTAGTCATGACGGAAGGGAGCAGTCATGCAACACGTGGAGGCGGGAATCGAAACCGCCGATGTCGTCATCGTCGGATCGGGCTTCGGTGGTCTCGCCGCTGCGAAGCAGTTGAACAAGTCGGGTGTCCGTTACGTCCTGATCTCGGGTACGCCCGAGCACCTCTTCCAGCCACTCCTCTATCAGGTAGCGACGGGTGTACTGGCCTCGGACGAGATCGCGCCTCCCATGGCCAATATCCTGCGCAACCACAAGAACGGCGAGGTGCGGCTGGGCAAGGTCACCGCCATCGACGCCCCCAATGCGGTACTCACCTATGAGACGTCCGAGGGTCCGTGCCGGATCCGGTACGGCAAGCTCATCGCCGCCACCGGCGCCAGCCAGTCGTACTTCGGCCGCGACGACTTCGCGGACAAGACGTTCTCGCTCAAGACCATCGACGATGCCCGCAACCTGCGCGCGCAGATCCAGCGCGTCTTCGAGCAGGCCAAGGATGCCGACCCCGAGACCCGCCGCCGGTTGCTGAGCTTCGTGGTGGTCGGCGCGGGCGCGACCGGCGTCGAGGTCGCCGGTCAGCTGAAGGAACTCGCGAAAAGGTATTACCACCAGGAGGACACCGTCACCCTGGTGGAGGGTGCGGGCGTGGTGCTGCCGCCCTTCGGCGGCGGGCTGTCGGAGTACGCCAAGGAGTCGCTGGAGCGCAGTGGCGTCGAGGTGCTGGTCGACACCTTCGTGACCGACATCGAGGACGGCAAGGTCACCGTCAAGAGCAAGGACGGTGTGGAGCGCCGCATCGCCGCCGAGACCGTGGTGTGGTCGGCGGGCGTGCAGGCCGGCGGCTTCGCCCAGGTGCTGGCCGAGGCCACCGGCTGCGAGACCGACCGCGCCGGACGTCTGCTCGTCAACCCCGACTGCACCGTCGGCGGTCACGCCGACATCTTCGCCATCGGTGACATGACCTACCTCAACGGCTACCCCGGCCAGTCGCCGGTGGCCATGCAGGAGGGCCGCCACGTCGCCGACATCATCCGCGGCAAGAAGCCCGCGGCCACCCCGTTCAAATACTGGGACAAGGGCTCGATGGCGGTGATCAGCCGCTTCAGCGCGGTCACCAAGCTGAACGACAAGGTCAAGTTCACCGGCCTCATCGCCTGGGTGGCCTGGCTCGCGGTGCACATCTACTACCTGGTCGGCTTCCGCAACCGCTTCGCCGCGGTGCTGTCGTGGCTGGTCGCCTTCATCGGCAGCGGCCGGCCCGGCTTCAACGAGGTCGAAAAGGTTCCTGCCGCAAAGACTTCGGAGAAGGTGCCGGTAGCGGTCTGACCGCACGAACGAAACGAGCCGCCCGGTCATCGCCCGGGCGGCTCGTTCCCGTTGCGGGGCAAGGTTAACCTGCGACCATGGCTGTTCCTACAACTCGATTGCTGGTGCTGGCGGTGGTCCGCCTGCTCCAGCCCGTGCACGGCTACGACGTGCGCCGCGAATTGCTGTCCTGGCATGCCGACGACTGGGCCAATGTGAAGCCCGGCTCGGTGTACGGGGCGCTGAACACGCTCGAGCGGGACGGGCTCATCTCGGTGGAGGGTGTGGGGCAGGAGGGGGCGCGGCCGGAGCGGCGCACGTATCGGCTGACGCCGGAGGGGGAGAAGGAATTCGGGGAGATGCTGCGGGAGTCGCTGTTCGCGGCCGACCAGATCAAGCATCCGTATTTCGCGACGGTGTCGCTGTTTCCGCACGCGCCGAAGGTGGATGTGATTGCGGCGCTTCGCAGCCGGATCCTGCAGTTCGAGGCCGGTCTGGTGTTCCTGGAGCGGGAGGAGGAGCGGATTCTGTCGGGTAGTGGGGATCCGCGCGAGTCGGAGCCGCATCATGTCGCCGATGCGATCAATCTTGCTGCGGCGCATGTGCGTGCGGATCTGGAGTGGTCGCGCCGGACCCTGCGGCGGATCGAGAGCGGGGAGCTGGACGTCTGGTCGGGGACCATGGGCGGGGCCCCGATTCCGCCTCCGGTGAAGTAGTTTCGCCGCTCCGGTGAAGTAATCAAGTTTTAATAGTCAAGCTTGACTATGTGGGTTGGTCGTTTCTACCGTTGAGACGTGGAAACGACATCACCCGTCCGCGGCGCACCCATCGACCCGGTCATCCGGGTGCGTGGGCTGGCCCGGACCTTCAAGACCAAAACCGGTGACGTGCAAGCGGTCACGGGCATCGACTTCGACGTGCGCTACGGCGAGATCATCGGATTGCTCGGCCCCAACGGGGCGGGCAAGACCACCACCCTGCGGATGATCTCGACGCTGCTGGCGCCCACCGCGGGCGAGGCCACCGTGGTCGGCGCGGACCTGCGCGCCGAGCCGCGGACAGTGCGCTCCCGCATCGGCTACGTGCCGCAGGGTGGATCGACCAACGAGGCCGAACTGGTCGAGCACGAATTGATCCTGCAGGCAAGGCTTTTCGGGCTGTCCAAGGCCGAGGCCGAGCGCAATGCCGCCGACCTGGCCAAGGCCCTCGAATTCGACGGGCTGGGTCGCCGCCGGTGCGGGCAGCTCTCCGGCGGGCAGCGCCGGCGGGTGGACATCGCGCTCGGCCTCGTGCACCGGCCCACCCTCATCTACCTCGATGAACCCACCACCGGCCTGGATCCGCAGAGCCGGGCCAACCTGTGGGACCACATCCGGCGGCTGCGTGACGAGGGCACCACCGTCGTGCTCACCACCCACTATCTGGAGGAGGCGGACGCGCTCTGCGATCGCATCCTGGTGATGGACCACGGCACGATCGTCGCCGAGGGCACCCCCGACGAGCTGAAGCGACGCATCTCCGGCGACGTGATCAGCCTCGAAATCGATTCCAGCAGTGCGGATCTGGCCTTGGAGGTCGCTGCCGAGGCGCTCGAGCTGCGGTCCCGGCTGCGCACCGAGGGACACGAGAACGGTCATGCCGGAAAGAGTCTCGTGCATCTCACCGTCGAACACGGTGACGCCGCGGTGGTTCCGCTGCTGCAGGCGCTCGGCGACAAGGGCATCACGCCCGGCTCGCTCACCGTCAAGCGCCCCAGCCTCGACGATGTGTTCCTCACGCTCACCGGGCGTTCACTCCGGGAAGGAGACCGGTCATGACATTCCTGCGCGACACCGGACTGATCTACTGGTCCCAGGTCCGGGCCAATCTGCGCAATCCGGTCTGGGTGATCATCGGACTGATGCAACCGATCATCTACCTGGTCCTGTTCGGCCCCCTGGTGAAGGGCGTCGCCCCGTCGCTGGGCCCGGGCGCGGACCCGTGGAAGATCCTCACCCCGGCGCTGGTCATCCAGATCGGTTTGTTCGGAGCGTTGTTCGTCGGCTTCGGCATCGTGGCCGAATGGCGCGCGGGCGTGATCGAACGGCAGCGGGTCACCCCCGCCTCGCGTGGCGCGCTGCTGCTGGGCCGGGTGCTCAAGGACATGACGGTGCTGCTGGTGCAGGCCCTGGTGCTGGTCGGGGTGGCCACGGCGGTATTCGGGCTGCGGCCGAATCCGGGCGGCCTGGTGCTGTCGCTGCTGTTGATCGCGGTCATGGGCGCGGGTCTGGCGTCCGCGTCCTATGCGCTGGGCCTGTGGGCGCGCTCCGAGGACACCCTGGCCTCGCTGCTGAACTCGGTGTCGGTGCCGATCATGCTGCTGTCGGGCATTCTGCTGCCGATGACGGTGGGACCGGAGTGGCTGCGGGACATCGCGAAGGTGAATCCGTTCTCGCACACCGTGGACGCAGCGCGGGCGCTCTTCCGCGGTGACTTCGGGGCACACGAGGTCTATGTCGGCACCGCCGTCACCATCGTGGTCTCGCTGCTGCTGATCCTGGTCGCCTCCCGCAGCTTCGCAAGGGAGAACGCCTGACCCGGGCGGCTCTTCGCTTCCGGCGAAAAGTCATTGACCTGAACAGTGGTTCAGGTTTCACGATGGCTGTATGCCTGAGAACACGAAAAGGGCCCTGATCACCGGGGCGTCGGCGGGCTTCGGCCGGGCGGTCGCGCTCGCGCTCGCCGAACGGGATTGGGAGCTGATCCTGGTCGCTCGCGGCGCGGATCGGCTCGACAAGGTGCGGGTCGCGACCGGCGCGCACGCCATCGCGGGGGATGTCGCCGATCCGGTGGTGCGCGAGCGCATCGCCGAGGCCGTCGGCCCTCGCCGGCTGGATCTGGTGCTCAACAATGCCAGCGCACTCGGCCCGAGCCCGCTCCCGACCCTGGACCGCTACCCGCTGGACGAACTCGCCACCGTCCTCGACACCAATGTGATTGCACCCCTGGCGATTCTGCAGCTCACCCTGACCGCGCTCCGGGCCTCCGACGGCGTGGTGGTGGACATCAGCTCCGACGCCGCCGTCGGCGGCTACGAGGGCTGGGGCGGTTATGGCGCCTCCAAGGCCGCGCTGGACCAACTCACCAATGTGCTCGCCGCCGAGAATCCCCAGCTGCGCATCTACAGCTTCGACCCCGGCGACATGCGCACCGAGATGCACCAGGCCGCCTTCCCTGACGAGGACATCTCCGACCGCCCCGAGCCGGAAACCGTTGTGCCCGCGCTGCTGCACCTCCTCGAGTCGCGCCCACCGAGCGGCCGCTACCTCGCGTCCGAACTGTCGGTGGCGTCATGACCCTCGGCCTGGAGGAGCTCGCGTTCACCCTGCCCGACGAGCTGTCGGCGACCAGCCCGCCCGAGGCGCGCGGCCTGGCGCGCGACGAGGTCCGGATGCTGGTGTCCGACGCCGGGACGGTCACCCACGCGCGGTTCCGTGAGCTGCCGACCTTCTTGCGCGCCGGAGACCTTGTGGTGGTGAACAATTCGGCCATGCTCAGCGCCGCCGTGGACGCGCGGTACGGTGATGCGGCCGCGGTGCTGCACTTCTCGACCTGGCTCGACGACGGGCGCTGGGTGGTCGAACTGCGCGACCCGGCGGGCGTGCCGTGGCGCGGGCGGGCGCTGAAACCCGGTGCGCGCATTACCCTTCCGGCCGACCACGCCGCCGTCGTGCGCACCCGTTGGCTGCCCGGCGGCGACCGCCTGTGGACCGCTGATATCGAAGCCGGGGCGGGGGCGGATGTGCGGGCGCTGCTCGCACGGTACGGCCGCCCGATCTCCTACTCCTACCTCGCGGGGCGATGGTCGGCCGCCTACTACCGGACGGTCTTCGGGTTCGAGCCGGGCAGTGCCGAAATGCCCAGTGCAGGACGGCCTTTCGCCAATGCACTGGTGACCGAGCTGGTCGCGGGCGGGGTGGGGTGCGCGCCGATCACGCTGCACACCGGGGTGTCCTCGCCGGAGTCCGGAGAGCCGCCCAGTCCGGAGCGGTTCGCGGTGCCGGAGATGACGGCGCGGCTGGTCAATGCCACGCACGCGGCGGGCGGCCGGGTGGTGGCGGTGGGGACCACGGTCACCCGGGCGCTCGAAACCGCCACCGGCGCGGACGGTCTGGTGCGTCCGATGGCCGGCTGGACCGAACTGGTGCTCGACGGCGATCGTCCCGCGCGGGCGGTGGACGGGCTGATCACCGGCTGGCACGCGCCGGGCGCCTCGCATCTGCATCTGCTCGAATCCGTGGCGGGCGGGGCCGTGGTCCGGGAGGCGTACCGGGTGGCGCTCGACTCCGGGTATCTCTGGCACGAATTCGGCGATTCCGCCTTGCTCTTCCGGAACTGACCCGTCGTCGTTCCGGAAGTGGACCCCCGCGATGCTGAGGCTCGCACGGGGGCGTAGGCTGATTTCTTCCGCGTTGCCGACCGCTCGCGGACGCGGGTCCGGGCTCGCCGCAACGTCTTCCGGGCTCGCCGCGCGGCCTTCCGGAGCCGCCGGTACCCCGCCGGGATACGAGCATTTGTCCTGGTAGAGAACGTTGCGAGGCGGTCGGATGAACTCCCGGTGCGGTCTGCGTCGCGTTCACCGGACTGGCATCGGCAGGTAATCCGGCGGTCGCTCCAGCGCAGTCTGGGACTGGCTTGATCAAGCCTATGACCACCATGGCCGCGTCGAATTCCAGCCTGCTGGCAGCCGCGTCGAAGCCCGCCCCGGAAGCGCCCCGCACCACCGGACGGTCCCAGTACTCCCTGGTCGTCTCCTCCGATGCCGAGCACCGCGAGGCCGCACAGCGGCTGCGCTACCAGGTGTTCGCCAACGAGCCGGGCTTCACCATTCCCGACAACGGAACCGGCCTGGACGCCGACCGTTTCGACGACCACTGCGATCACCTGCTGGTGCGCGACGAACTCACCGAGCAGTTCGTCGGCTGCTACCGCATGCTGCCCCCGGACAAGGTGACCGCCGCCGGCGGGTATTACACCGCCACCGAATTCGACTTGGCCGCACTGGATCCCGTCGGTCACCGGATCGTGGAGATGGGCCGCGCCTGCGTGGTGCCCGATCACCGCAACGGTTCGGTGCTGACGCTGATGTGGGCGGGCATCCTGCACTACATCCAGCTCACCGGATACGACTGGGTGATGGGCTGCGTGTCGGTGCCGATGCGGATGACGCCCGAGGACGAGCCCGGCGTGAACGTGCGCGGCGTGCGCGACATGCTGCTGCGCAAGCACGCGCTGGAGACGGAACGCCATGTGCGCCCATACAACCCGGTGGTGGTGGACGGCCGCACCCTCGACGAGCTGGAAGCCCCCGCCCGCCCCAAGCTGCCCCCGCTGCTGAGCGGCTACCTGCGCCTGGGCGCGCAGATCTGCGGCGAGCCCGCCCACGACCCGGACTTCGCGGTCGCCGACTTCGTCGCCCTGCTCGGCCTCGAGACCATCAACACCCGCTACCTGGAGCGCCTGCAGGGCGCGGCCAACAGCCTGGATGCCCGGTGATGCCCCATGATGCCCGCACTGCTCTCCCCGGACACCGGATCGCTCTCGTGCCCGCCGGCCGAGGCCTCCGCTCACGCCTGGATACCCCACAGTCCTTGTGGCCCTTCGTGTGTCGATGCTCCCGCTGAGGCGGGCACGCTGCGGGTGGCGGCCCGGATCGCCGGCATCGCCGGAGTCCTGCTGAGCTTCCCGATCGCGCACTACGCCACCCCGCGCCGCCGCCGCGCCGGGGTGCAGCGCCGCTATGCGCGAGCCCTGCTGGCCTGCTGTGGGATTCGCGTCCGCATCGTCGACAACCGCGCCCCCGAGGACCGTCGCGAAGGCGGTGTGCTGATCGCGGCCCGCCACATCGGCTGGACCGACATCGTGGCCCTCACCGCCGTCGAGCCCGTGTCCTTCGTGGCCCGCGCCGACCTGGTCGAGTGGCCGATGCTCGGCGATGTCGCCAAGCGGGTCCGCGTCATCCCCATCGAACGCGAACGACTACGGCAGCTGCCGTCGGTCATCGCGACCATGGCCGACCGCCTGCGCGCCGGCGAGCGCGTCACCTTCTTCCCCGAGGGCACCACCTGGTGCGGCCGCGCCCACGGCAGCCTGCGCCCCGCGCTGTTCCAGGCCGCCATCGACGCCGATACGCCGGTGCAGCCCATCCGCCTGCGTTACCTCGACCGCGACGGTGGTCTGTCCACCATCCCCGGCTTCGTCGGTATCGACTCGCTGGCCGACTCGTTCCGTCGTGTGCTGCGTTCCAAGGGCGTCGTCGCCGAGATCGCCCTGCAGCCGCAGCTGCTCCCCGACACCGACCGCCACGAGCTGGCCCGCCGCTGCGAGCGGACCCTGGAGGGCGACACCGTCGCCCGCGCCTTCACCGACGTCATCCACGGCTCCGAGCACCTCGAGGCCGTCGGCACGGGTGCGGTCCGGCGGGCGGAGGCACCGCGGGCGACCGTCGGGAAGTGACTCGCCCGCGAGTGGCCCGGGACTGATCAGGAATCGAGAAGCGCTGGTCAGTGGCGCGACCGTAGCGTTGCTGACATGACTTCCATCGAGAACATCACACTCGACGTCGCGGACATCGAAGCCGCGGCCGCCTTCTACTCCACCGCGTTCGGGCTGGACTCGCAGCTGCTGGGATTTCGGGTCGCCCAGGAACCGAGTACGGGATTTCGGGGCTACACGCTGTCGCTGACCGTGGCCCAGCCGGCCGACGCCGACGCCTACCTGGATGCGGCGCTGGCGGCGGGTGCGACCTCGCTCGAGCCCGCGGCCAAGTCGATGTGGGGTTACGGCGGCGTGGTCCAGGCCCCGGACGGCGCGATCTGGAAGGTCGCGACCTCTTCGAAGAAGAACAGCGGTCCGGCCGCCAAGCGCTTCGACTCCATGGTGCTGCTGCTGGGTGTGGAGAACATCGGTGCGAGCAAGCGCTTCTATGTCGACCACGGGCTGCCGGTGGCCAAGAGCTTCGGGCCCATGTACGTGGAGTTCGACACCGGCTCGAGTCCGGTGAAGCTGGCCCTGTACAAGCGTCGCGCTCTGGCCAAGGACGCCGGGGTCTCCTCCGACGGCAGCGGGTCCCACCGTCTCGTCGTCGGCGGCGCTGCGACCTTCACCGATCCGGACGGATTCGCCTGGGAGACCGCGTCCCAGCCTGCCGCCCGCTGATTCGTCACCGTTTCTACGGGCGGTCGTCCGACGTACCCGAACGCCGTCGGCTTAATGGGCGAAGCGGGCAAATTAGGGGCTTCGGGTGGCGGACTCGATGCATTAGGGACTTGTGCAGGCGTCCAGTTTCAAATGCGCCTGAACCGGCATAGTTCTCGCGGTCAGGGGCGACTTGTCGGTAACACACTGGTCCGTCTGTTCGACGGGAAGGCAACCGAACAACAACGTCTGGAAGCGAATTCGAAAATGTCGGCTAGGACATTCCCGGTCATGATGGTCGCCGCGGCCGCAGTCGCACTATGGGCGCCGCTGGCCGGCGCGGACCCGACCGCGACGACAGCGCCCGCCCCGGGCGCCGGCCTCGGTGTGGACGTCGGCATCGGACCCGGAGGGGTGAACGTGGGCGTCGGCGTCCAAGGCGGAGGCGGCGGCAATGCCGGTGCGTCCGTGCAGCCGAGCGCCGGCGCGAATGCCGGCGGCGGTGTGCAGGTCGGCGGTGGCACGCAGGCCGGTGGCAACACGGGCGGCGGTGTGCAGGTCGGCGGGGGTGTGCAGACCGGCGGCAATGCCGGTGGTGGCGTGCAGGTCGGTGGCGGTACGCAGGTCGGCGGTGACGCGAATGGTGGCGTGCAGGTCGGCGGAGGAGTCCAGACCGGTGGCAATGCCAATGGTGGTGTGCAGGTCGGTGGCGGTACGCAGACCGGCGGGGATGCCAACGGTGGTGTGCAGGTCGGTGGCGGTACCCAGACAGGCGGGGATGCCAACGGTGGCGTGCAGATCGGCGGCGGCACCCAGGTCGGCGGTGACGCGAATGGTGGCGTGCAGGTCGGCGGAGGCGTCCAGACCGGTGGCAATGCCAATGGTGGTGTGCAGGTCGGTGGCGGTACGCAGGTCGGCGGGGATGCCAATGGTGGTGTGCAGGTCGGTGGCGGTACGCAGGTCGGCGGGGATGCCAATGGTGGTGTGCAGGTCGGCGGCGGTACGCAGATCGGCGGCAATGCCGGTGGTGGCGTCCAGGTCGGCGGCGGTACGCAGATCGGTGGAAACGCCGGTGGCGGAGTACAGGCGGGCGGGAACACCGACATCGGCGGTAGCGCACTGGGCGGCATCGACCTGGTGACGGCCGGCGCGGCGGCGGCCGGTGCGGACACCGCGTACGGCATGGCGATTCCGGTGGGCGCGACCACGGGCATCCCGGGCGGTACGGCGGTTACCGATCAGGTCCCGCCGGGCGGCTACGTGATTCCCAAGGGTGCGCCCGACACCGGCGCGGGCGGCATGGCCGCCCAGGTGAGCGCGCAGTGAGCACCGCGGACGGAAATGCCCTGGGCGCGTTGAGAATCCGTCGATCACTACGCGGTGCGCTCGTCGCCGTGGTGGCGATCATCCTGGCCCTGGTGACCGGTTGTTCGTCCTCCGGCTCGACCCATTCGGCCGCGAGCACGACCACCGCGGCCGCGTCCGCCTCCGGGGTGAAGACGGCGGCCGCGATCAGCCGGTCCACTCCGGTGTCGTTCGACATCGCCTCGATCAAGGCCTCGGGGTCGCTGATCGCGGTGGGGCTCAATGCCGATGGCTCGGTCCAGGTGCCTTCCGACTACCTGCAGGCCGGCTGGTATCAGCAGGGTCCCGCGCCGGGGGAGCAGGGCTCGGCGGTCATCCTCGGCCACGTCGACTCCTACAAGGGCACCGGCGTCTTCTTCTATCTGAAGAAGGTGAAGCCGGGCGACATGATCGACGTGAAGCGCGCGGACGGCAAGACCGCGCACTTCAAGGTCACCGATGTCCGCATGTACCTGAAATCCCAGTTCCCCGACCAGCTCGTCTTCGGTCCCCGCGGTGGTGCGACGCTACAGGTGGTCACGTGCGGCGGCCAGTTCGATCAGGCTGCCAAGAGCTACGAGTCCAACGTGGTGGTCTTCTCGTCCCTCGATTCGGTGACCTAGCCGCGCTCCGGGTGCGCGGCGGTCCTGTGAGTCTGCTGTGGCCTTGATTGTCCGGATGTCGGCGTGTCGCGCTGTCGCGGCCGCTGAGCCTCGGCGATGTTGTTGGCAGAGAACAGGTTTCGGTGCATCCGAGGGCGGCCGATCACGCCACACCGGATTTGCCGGTGGTGCCACGGATTGGCTACGTTCCTGTGCGCACCAATCGGATCGATCGACAGCGGAGGCGGACATGCAGACGTTTGCGCAGAACCTCGGAACGATCGGCTACGACGCGTTGTCGATCGGGCAGGGAATGCTCGTGATGCTCACCGACATCATCGGTATGGGTAGCGCCGGCGATGCCGGCGCCGGTCAGTACCCGTTCGGCTGATCGAGCAGTGGCCGAACCGTCCCGCAGGTCTTCGTCGGCTGCGGGGCGGTAAGGCGCACCGGGGTCAGTACTCGCCCTTGATGACGAAGTACGAGCCGCGAATGGTGCCGGCCAGCTTCGACTTCTGCCGCGCGAACTTGAACTGCGAAGCGAGCTCCGCGGGGACTTCCATCCCGTCGGAGAGCTTGAACCCGACCGCTCGTTTCTTGGCGTCGTCGACGGTGTACATCACGTTGATCGACAGGCCGTTCTGATAGAACACGTAGGCGATTCGAATGTTCTCGACCTGGAAGGCTGTCGCCTCGAGGGGCTTGGAGGAGATGACGAGGGCCCGCTCCTCCTGGAGGATCCGGTTCACCCAGTCGATGGTCTGCCCGGCGTCCTCCGCGGGCTGCACCGTGAAGACATGGTCGTACTTGTTCTTGAAGTACCGGGCCTCGTTCGCCCGCAATCCGGCGAGCGCGGGTGCGACCGGCGACGACTCCAGTCCCTCGGTCGAAACGTTCACGAAGTCAACAACATACGGCATGGCGAATTCCTTCACACGAATGTCCGATGAGGTCGGACGGTGCTCTCGAACAGGCCGCCGTAATCCTAGCCGCGGCCGCCCGGCCGATGAGTAACCCGAAGGCGTCACGGGCGTTTCGCGGATGCTTCCCATTCGAAGCCGTCCGGGTCGACGATAAATTTCGGCCGGGCCGGCGACATCCGTGGCGATCACGGATCCCGCCACTGATTCAGTGCGCCGCGATCGGGGTGCGGCACCCACAGTCGGATGACACGCTCCAGCAGCACCGTCAAGTGCACACCGGTGGACTCGATGCGCAGGCGGTGACTGCGCGCCAGCGTCACCAGGCCGTGCACGGCGGCCCAGAACACCTCGGTGTCGGCGTCCGGATCGATGCCGCCGGGGGATTCCCTGATCACCGACCGCATTTCGTCGAAGGCGCGGCGCAACTGCTCGGGCGTCTCGGCGCTGCCGAAGGCGAGATCGGTGGCCTGGACGAACATGGCGTCGTAGAGCGCCGGCTGGGACAATCCGAATTCGACATAGGCGGTGGCCAGGGCGCCCAGGCGCTGATCGAGGGTCTCGCTCCCCGCGCACGCGGTGTGCAGATCGTCGGCCAGATCGGCGAAGCCCTGCACGGCCACCGCCTCCACGATGGCCTCCATACTCGTGAAATGGCTGTAGAGCACGGGCTGGCTGTATTCGATGCAATCGGCCAGCCGGCGCGTGGTCACCGCGGCCCATCCATCGTCCTCGGCGAGTTTGCGGGCGGTGTCGATGATCAGCTGACGCCTGGCGGCTCGCTCCCGCTCGCGCCGTTCCCGGATCGTCATCGCCTCATCGTATCGGCGGTAAAGATATCTAGCTACAGCCTCTGATCATATCGACGGCACAAGTTCTAACATCGCTAGAATCACCGCCGCCGAGCATGGGGAGCCGTTGTGGCTTATCAGGCCATGGCTGAGGCGAACCATCTGTCCGAAGGGGAAACACACATGCGGACAAGAAAACTCGGCACCCAGGGCTTGACGGTCTCCGCGCACGGGCTCGGCTGTATGGGCATGAGCGTCGCCTACGGCGCGGCGGACGAGCGGGAGAGCATCGCCACCGCCCGCCGTCCTCGAGCCGATCCGACGCGCATCGTGCACGCCGGACGGCGGACAGCGGGATGGTGACCGGTCGAGGTCACCGCCCGGCCATCACCGGGCCTTGCTCGTGGACGGGGTGGTGGTCGGCACATCGATCACATCCGGTATCTGGCCGCCGCCGAAAACCGGTACCGAGGTCGTCGAAGTCGGCGGGGTGAGCGGACTGCTGTGGTGGCTGCCGCAGCCGGCGACGGCCACCACTGCCAGCGCAATCGACGCCACTGTGATCAGGTGCTTGGGCACGTATCGACCTTTCGTGTGGGATCGGTCGCGGCCGCGCCCCACACCACCCCATTGCCCATGTCTCGGTGCGTGTGCGGTCGACCGCGTTGAAAACCAGGGCCGGTCCGCGAGTCGGCTTCGGCCGCACCGATTCTGGTGCACCCGGTCAGGCACCGCACCACCGGTGCCCGAAATCGGCACGCGTGGTCCGCAGTCTGGCACTTTCCGAACCCCCGGGATGGCCCGCGGCGGGAACGTGTTCGGTGTGGTCGATCCGGGTGCGGGCTACGCGGCCGCATCACGCGGCGCGGTGCTCCGGATCAGGTGGACGACTTCGTACGGGCGCATCGGCTGGGTCGGTCGCAAGGATCGGTAGGTATACCGATCGACCGTGCCCTGCTCCAGGTTTCGCACCAGCAGCGCGTCGCCGTCCCGTTCGTCCTCGACGGGATCGGTGGCGAAGAATCGTTTGAAGTCCTTCGGCGATCGGGAATAGCAGACGTTGAAGATCTCGTCGAGGCGCTGCTGCGGAACGATGCCGGGACCCATGACACGCAGGGCATGGATCACGCGAACGGCGACGTCGCGCCAGTTGACCAGCAGCTCTCGTGCGGCCTCGGTCATGATCCATTCGACCAGATTGACCGGATGGGCCGGACCGAGGTCGGCCGGCGTCAAGCTCGGAATCAGTTGGCGCGCGGGCCCGTTGGCGGCGACGACGTCGAAATGGGGGAGTCTGATGAAAAAGGCGGGCCCGGAGAACGACTCGAGATGATCGAGATCCTCGCGGCCGATGGTCTGGGGCCAGGGTTCCGTGCGCAGCGTATCCATGTCACCGAGCGCCAGCGACATGATCTTGCGCAGCATCCAGTCCGGCGGATTCAGCGCGCGGCACCAGGCCGCCAGACCTTCGGTGCTCGGGTTACGCAGACCCGCCTCCCACTTCCGCAGGGACGACAGCGTCGTCGACGCGGCCAGGGCTACCTCCTCCTGGGTCAATCCCAGCGCTTCACGTTGGCGGCGGAGATGGCCCCCGATCTCCGGTCGCTCGCAGACCCACGAGAGCCGGCCGGCGCCGCGACGGACCTGGGTGGGTGGGATCGGGGGAAACGCCGACTGGCCGGGGTGGGGGAGCGAAGGTGCGGCGATCTGCACGGCCAGCCTCTCTATCGAATGTCCTGCGAAGCCTTGCGCGGCCGAGCGGTGTGAATCGGATTCGCTGAAGAACTTTTACCCGACGGGTCGAAGCGCCGCACTGTCGGAAAGATCACAGCGTTTGCAACATGAATATTGGCTAATGCCAACGGTTTTCCGACACCTTTCATGCACCGTCTGTTCACTGAAATTTGGGTAATGGGGCAAATGGTGAACGGAGCTCCGGAGCTCATATGTCGTGCCGCTTCGGTTGTGCGGCCGATGGGTGTGGGTGTTCGGACGGCAGGTGTGACAATTTGTGTCGCTCGGTCAAGTGATCAACTCGCGTTCTTGCTGCCGAACAGAGATGAAACATGTTTGTGTACAACAACTTTGGCGAGACCTGACGTGCGCGTTCGGGCGATGACCCGGTTCTGTCGATCAGTGGTTGCTGTGTTTTTCCTCGGCGGTTGCTTCTGCTGAATCCTTCGAGGTGCCGATTGGCCGATCCATCCCGCCGTGGCGTTCGATTACCCCTGGTACACAGAGATATACGCCTGATCTCCGGCATGCTGTCGCTGCCCTGTTGCGGGGCGCCGGCGCGTTGTGGTGTGCGGTGCGGGGCTGAGTTGCGTGCTGTCCGAGTGCATTGGCACAGTCTGGATCGCCAGAAAGCCGTTTCATAACGAGTTTTGAATTTCCGGCCCCGGTGGCCATCCAGTTCGTCCTCCGCATGGGCACTGGTGTGGCGACTTATCGCGGAGAAAGAATCCACAGTGGGGACAGCCTTGGACAGCAACGAACCCGATCGGGACGACTCGGACATGTCCGAACCGGCCATCGAGCCGAACGCCGATGCCGTCGATCCGGCGGCGACCGAATTCATCGAGGCCCCGGGGAAACTCGTCGAGGCCCCGGGGAAATGGCAGCTGATGGCTCGGCTGATCGCGTCGCGTCCCGTCCGCCGCCATCTGCCGAAGGTGGCGGCCGGCGCCGCGCTGGCGAGCCTCGTCGTCGGCGTGGTCGCCGCGGCCGAACCGCGGGGAACAGATCAGGCGGCGGCGAGTGCCGCGTCGACCGAAACAACGAAGGCATCGGATTCACAGAGCTACGCCGATCTGACCGCGGCGCAGGCCGGGTCGACCACGCCGGAGATCGGTCTCGCCGACAGCTCTGTGACGCCGAGCGACGTTCCGGTCCCCACCGACGGCTCCACGCCCGACGCTACGGGCGACCCGGTCGCCTCGACCGATCCGGGCACCGACGCGGCGTCCGCGACAACGGATCCCGCCCAGGCGACCACCACCCCGGATACGACCACCGGCGTCCCTGTCACGACCACGGATACGCCGGTCACGACCACGGATACGCCGACAACGCCCGCCGCTCCCAGCCTCTCCATCGACGCGAGCGCGACCCTCTCGTTCCAGGCGGATCAGTCTTCCGATCCGAGCCAGACCGTTCCGCAGTCGGTGACTCCCACATCGGACCCTGCCACCACCACGACGACCGTCACGGTGACCACTGACCCATCGGCGACGACCACCACCGTCCCGCCCACCACCACAGTTCCGGTCACCACCACAGCTCCGGACACCACGCCCCCGTCGACAACGACGACGGTTCCGGTGGACACCACGACCACGGCGCCCACGACGCCATCGCCTGTGACGACCACGGTTCCCGTGACGACCACGCCGACGGTGACGACCACGCCGACGGTGACGACCACGCCGACGGTGACGACCACGCCGACGGTGACGCCCGGCCCGGTCACGACGACCGCCCTGCCGCCGACCTCGCCCCACTGCATCGCAACGGCGCCGCGGAATCCGACGCAACCGCTGGCGTCCACCCTCGTGCATCCGCCGACCGTGAAGCCGCTGCCCGCGCCGCCGGCCGCCCCGGCGCCGAAGCCGCCCGTGCCCGCGACGTCGAAGCCCCCGGTGCCCGCGACGTCGAAGCCGGCCACGCCCCCGACATCCAAGGCGCCGACGCCCCCGCCGCCGCCCGCCCCTCATCCGTGCGGCTAGGCGTACGGAGTGAAACCTCGTTCGCACCAGTGAATTTCGCGGAACCATGACGAATTCGTACGTGCCCGGCACAGGTGGCCGGGCGATGGGCGGGGCTCGGTTGCCCTTGTTCATCGCCGCGGTCGCGCTCACCGTGGCCGGGTGTGCCGCCGGGCCGGGCCGGGCGCCGGAACCCGCCCCGCCGGGCTCCGGCGGCCCGATCCCGAAAATCCGGCTCGACGCGATGGACAACAAGCTCGACCAGCTCCGCGAGTGGGCCCGCCCGCGGTCCGACAGGGACGGCATTCCGCTCCGCGCGCTGGAGGCGTACGGATACGCCACGGTCGTGCTGGCGAAGGCCCAGCCCGGCTGCCACCTCGGATGGACCACGCTGGCGGGGATCGCCCGGGTGGAAAGCGATCACGCTCGTTTCGGCGGCGCCACCATCGGGGCCGACGGCCTGGTGCAGCCGCCGATTCGCGGCGTGGCCCTCAATGGCACGGGCGGCAATGCCGTCATCCTCGATCCCGCCTCGACCGCCCGGGCCGGGCGCACCGTCTACGCCCGCGCCATGGGCCCGTTCCAGTTCATCCCGGACACCTGGAAGCACTGGGGCGTTCGCGCCGGTGCCGACTATCGCGCCCTCGCCGATGCGCTCGAGGCCGCCAAACCCGTTGCTACCGTCGACCTGTCGGGCAACCCGGACAATATCGACGACGCTGCGCTGTCCGCGGGCCGCTACCTGTGCGCCGCCGGCGGCGATCTGGCCACCGCCGCGGGCTGGCGTCAGGCCATCCTCGCCTACAACCACTCCTCCGTCTATGTCGGCCAGGTGCGAACTGCCGCAACCGGTTACGACAACTGATCCCCCTCCCCCTCTCGAATCAATTCATTCGCAACAACACCTTGACACAAGAGTTTTGTGTCGTGTGATCAGGAGGAATCCATGTCCCGCAAGAGCATTCGGGTCGCCGCTGCCGCCGGCGCAGTGGCGCTGGTCTGTACCGGTGCCAGTATCGCCCATGCCGCCCCCGGCGGAAAGACCGGTCAGGGCAAGGACGCCGACCATGTGCTGCTGATCTCGATCGACGGGATGCACCAGGCGGACCTGGCGTGGTACGTCAAGCAGCACCCGAACTCCGCGCTGGCCTCGCTCGCGAACAATGGCGCCCAGTACACCAACGCGCAGACCACGAACCCGTCGGACTCCTTCCCGGGCATGGTCGCGCAGTTCACCGGCGCTACCGCGGGACAGTCGGGCGTCTACTACGACGACACCTTCAATCACGACCTGCTGCCCGCCGGCACCACCGACTGCGCGCACACCCCGAAGGGCGCCGAGGTCGCGATGACCGAGGCGATGGACAAGAACCAGAACTCGATCGACGCCGGCCAGGGCCTGCCGGGACTGCCGGGCAGCATCCTGGGCATGACGGGCAACCCGGCGACCCTGCTGAACACGGCGGCCATGCCGGTCGACCCGGCCACCTGCAAGCCGGTCTACCCGAGCCAGTACCTCCAGGTGAACTCGGTCTTCGACGTCCTGCACGCCGCGGGCAAGCTGACCGCCTGGTCGGACAAGCACCCCGCCTACTCGATCCTCGAGGGCAAGGCCGGCAACGCCATCGACGACCTGTTCACCCCGGAGATCAACTCCAATTCCCCGATCGCGGGCCAGGACTGGACCAAGGACGACAAGTCCACCCAGCAGTACGACGGCTACAAGGTGCAGGCCGTCCTCAACGAGATCGACGGCTTCGACCACAGCCACACCAAGCAGGTCGGTGAGCCTGCCATCTTCGGCATGAACTTCCAGACCGTCTCGGTCGCGCAGAAGCTGCCGACCTCCGACGGCATGACCGGCGGCTACCAGGCCGACGGCGTGACCCCCGGCGCGCTGCTGTCCGGTGCGCTCGACTACGTCGACGGCCAGCTGGGCAAGCTGCTCGGCGAGCTGAAGACCAAGGGCGAGGACAAGAACACCACCGTCATCGTCTCCGCCAAGCACGGCCAGTCGCCCACCAAGCCGAGCGACCTGACCCGCATCGACGACGGCCCGATCATGACCGCCCTGAACGCCGCCTGGAAGGCCAAGCACCCCGAGGCCACCAAGGACCTGGTCGCCTTCAGCGTGAACGACGACGCCATGCTGCTGTGGCTGAACGACCGTTCGCAGGCCGCCGCTGATTTCGCCGAGCAGTGGCTGCTGGCCAACAACGGCACCGGCAACGACATCAGCGGAAACCCGAAGGCGTACACCAAGTCCGGCTTGACCGAGGTGCACGCCGGCGCCGGCGCCGCCTCGTACCTGGGTGCCCCGGAGAACGACCCCCGCCACCCCGACCTGGTCGGCGTCGCGCAGGTCGGCACCGTCTACACCGGTGGCAAGGGCAAGATCGCCGAGCACGGCGGCGCGAACCCGGCCGACCGCAATGTCCCGCTGATCGTCTCCGGCCCGGGCGCCAAGAAGGCGGTCGTGACCGAGGCCGTGCAGACCACCCAGATCGCGCCGACCATCCTGAAGCTGCTGGACGAGAACCCGCAGAAGCTGGACGCCGCCAAGGCCCACGGCGTGCGCGAGCTCCCGAACCTGGGCTGATCCGATTCGGATAGCCCGACCGAAGACGGCCCGCCGGTCCGATCCGGCGGGCCGTTTCGCGCTCGGTCGCAGGGGTGAACCATCGGGCCGGTCGGGACGCGGGCGAACCCGGCCCGCCGCCGATTCGTGCCTTCATGGAGGACTCGAGCGGGGCGGTCGGCGGCGCGAGGCCGGCGTCGGGAGCGGAGGCGGAGCGTGCGGGCGCGGTGGTCGCGACAATGGGGGCGCGAGCTGCTGCGGGCATGGCGGGAATATCGTCTCGACGGCGGCGGCTATCCTTTGGTGGTCATGAAGTCGGCTTTCCCGGGTCCGGTCGGTGCCCAGACGGTCTACCTCGATCACGCGGCCACGACACCCATGTTCCCGGTCGCTGTCGAGGCAATGTGCGCTGCGCTGGGTATGACGGGGAACGCGTCGTCGTTGCACGGGTCCGGGCGAGCCGCCCGGCGGGTGCTGGAGGAGGCGCGGGAGTCGATCGCGGCGGGGCTGGGGGCGCGGCCGTCGGAAGTGATCTTCACCTCGGGCGGGACCGAGAGCGACAATCTCGCCGTCAAGGGCATCTACTGGGCGCGGCGTGACGCCGATCCGCGGCGGAACCGAATCCTGGTGAGCGCGGTGGAGCATCACGCGGTGCTGGACACGGTCGAGTGGCTCGAGCAGCACGAGGGCGCGCGCATCACGTGGCTGGAGTGCGATGCCCAGGGCATCGTGTCGCCGCGCACGCTGCGCGACGCGCTGGCCGAGCACGCCGCCGAGACGGCTCTGGTGAGCGTCATGTGGGCCAACAACGAGGTCGGCACCATCCAGCCGATCCAGGAATTGGCCGCGGTGGCACAGGAATTCGACGTGCCCATGCACAGCGACGCGGTGCAGGCCGCGGCGCAGCTGCCCATCGACTTCGCCGCCAGCGGGCTGGCCGCGGCCAGTTTTGCCGGGCACAAGGTCGGCGGGCCGCACGGCGTGGGCGTGCTGCTGCTGGGGCGGCAGGTGCCGGCGGTGCCGCTGCTGCACGGCGGCGGGCACGAGCGGGATCTGCGCTCGGGCACCTCGGATGTACCCGCGGCGGCCGGCCTGGCCGCCGCGATTCGTGAGACCGTGGCCGGCCTGGCCGTGCGCGCGGTGGACCTGGAGCTGCTGCGGGACCGGCTCATCGAGGGCGTGCGCGCCGTCGTGCCGGACGCGGTGCTCAATGGGGCGACCGGCGCGCAACGCATGCCGGGCAACGCCCACTTCACGTTCCCCGGCTGCGAAGGCGATTCACTGCTCATGCTGCTGGACGCCGCCGGGATCGAATGCTCGACCGGATCCGCGTGCAATGCCGGTGTGGCCGGACCCTCCCATGTGCTGCTGGCCATGGGTGTGGAGCCGGCGCTGGCGCGCGGATCCCTGCGATTCTCATTGGGACACAATTCGACCGACGCCGATATCGATGCCCTGCTGGCCGTGCTGCCGCAGGTGGTGGAACGGGCGAAGGCGGCCGGACTGGCCGGAGCGAAGGGAGGCTTCTAGATGCGAGTACTTGCCGCGATGAGTGGTGGCGTGGATTCCGCCGTGGCGGCCGCCCGTGCCGTGGACGCCGGACACGAGGTGGTCGGCGTGCACCTGGCGCTGTCGGCGAGCCCGGGCACGCTACGCACCGGATCGCGCGGTTGCTGCTCCAAGGAGGACGCCGGTGACGCCCGGCGGGCGGCCGACGTGCTCGGAATCCCGTTCTACGTCTGGGATTTCGCCGACCGCTTCAAGGAGGACGTGATCGACGACTTCGTCGCCGCGTACGCCGCCGGTGAGACCCCCAACCCGTGCCTGCGCTGCAACGAGAAGATCAAGTTCTCGGCGCTGGCCGACCGCGCGGTGGCGCTGGGCTTCGACGCCGTCGTCACCGGGCACTACGCGCGGCTCGCGGACGGCGTGCTGCGCCGGGCCGTGGACGAGGACAAGGATCAGTCCTACGTGCTGGCCGTCCTTACCGCCGAACAGCTTTCGCGAGCCATGTTCCCGGTCGGCGACACCCCGAAGCCGCAGATCCGCGCCGAGGCCGCCGAGCGCGGGCTGGCGGTGGCGGGCAAGCCCGACAGCCACGACATCTGCTTCATCCCCTCCGGCGACACCCAGGCCTTCCTGGGCGCGAAGATCGGCATCCGCCCCGGCGCGGTGCTCGACGCCGACGGCACCAAGCTCGCCGACCACGAGGGTGTGCACGGCTTCACCATCGGCCAGCGCAAGGGCCTGGGCCTGCCCGGCCCGGCCGCCGACGGCAAGCCGCGCTACGTGACCGGCATCGACCCGGACACCGGTACCGTGCACGTGGGTTCGGCCAAGGATCTCGAAGTTTGGACGGTGCGCGCGGACCGCGCCATCTGGACCTCGGGCGAAAGTCCTTCCGGCCCGGTGGAATGCGTGGCCCAGGTGCGCGCCCACGGCGGCACGGCCCCGGCCGTCGCTGAGGCCGTGGACGGCGGCCTGGTGGTGCGCCTGCGCGAACCGCTGACCGGTGTGGCCCGCGGCCAGGCCGTGGTCCTCTACCGCCCCGACGCGGCGGGGGACGAGGTGCTGGGCAGCGGCACCATCTCCGGTACCGAACGCGAACCTCATTCGTACGCAAGCGAACTGGTCTCGGATAGCGCCCGGTGAGCAGCCGTCATTCGCGCAGTGGCGCGAAGTCATATATGGCGCAACAGGTCCGGCCGAAACTCGGGGGACGCATCGTGTGGCGTACCGGCCTGGCGCAACCGGCGAAGCTGCGCCCGCGACGCGGTCCCGGCAAGGCCCGCCTCGGTAGGGGCGGCGCCGCCAACCGGACCGCCGCCGAACAGACGAGCCAACCCGCCCGGACCGACACCGGCGAATTCCTGCCGGGTGAGGCACAGCCGAGCCCGGAAGGTCCGCACGACGCGACGGCGGGCAGCTTCGGCGAACGCACCGACCACTCGGGCCGCAAGCGCCAGGTCGTCCGGGTCGCCCCCTATGCCGAGCGCGGCGGCCGGGGCACCACCGGCCCGGCCCTGCCCGGCGAGGGCAGCGAGCGCGCGGGCAAGACCTGGGACTGGTTCGTGAACACGACCTGCTGGGACTGGTATGCGAATTCGAGTGGCCGGGCCGATCGCGGCGATGCCGACGAGTAATCGCACGTGGCGCGGTGTCGAGTTCGGTGGTGAGCCGGGGTTTCCGGAATCGTACGGCCGAGTGATTCGGGGTGGCTCAGATGACTGACGACACGAAGACGCCGGTGCTGCGTGGCGGCATCGCGACCGGGGTCGGCTCGTGGCCCGGGACCGATCCGCGGGAGGCTGCGGCGACCGTGGTGGGAGAGCTGGGGCAGCTGCCGCATCTCGTCGAACTGCCCGACCGCGGCGTGGGCGCGGACATGATCGGACGGGTGTCGGGCCTGCTGGTGGATATGCAGTTCGACAGCACCACGCGCGGATATCGGCTGGCGGCGCGGCCGGGCGCGGTCGCGCGGCGGGCCCACGATCTGCTGCGCACCGATCTGGACGCGCTCGAAGAGGCCTGGGAGACCGGCGGTTTCGCGGGGTCCGGCCATCCGGTGAAAGTGCAGGTGGCCGGACCGCTGTCGGTGGCGGCGGAGGTGGAGCTGCCGGGCGGGCATCGCGTCCTGACCGATTCCGGTGCGCTGCGCGATCTTTCGGAGTCGCTGGCCGAGGGCATCGCGAATCATGTGGCGGAGGTGGGCAAGCGGCTGGGCGCGCCGGTCGTGCTCCAGATCGACGAGCCACACCTGACGGCCGTGCTGACCGGCACGCTGAAGGGCGTGAGCGTCCTGAACACCGTGCGCGCCATGCCCGAACCCGAGGCACTGCACATCCTGGACATCATCGCGGAAAGCCAGTCCGTGCCGGTGCTGGTGCACACCTGCGCCGACCGGCCCGCGCTGGGCTTCCTGCGCAAGAGCGGGGCGGCCGCGGTCGGCTTCGACATGGCCGCCATCGGCACCCCCGACCTCGACCGGATCGGCGAATTACTGGACAGCGGAAAGCATCTGGTGCTCGGGCTGGTGCCCGCCACCGCGCCCGTCGCGCCCGTCACCTGGCGCGATATCGCCGAACCCGGTGTGCGGCTGATGGATCGGCTCGGTTTCCCTCGGCGCCTGCTGGCCGAGCAGATTCTGGTCTCCCCGGCCTGCGGCCTCGCCGGAGCCCCGCTCTCCTGGGCGCGCCGCGCGCTGAGCCTGGCCGCCGAGACCGCGCGTGCCTACGCCGAGGAGCCGGAGTCGCTCACCTTCGAGTGACGCCGTGTGGCAGTGTGCCGCAGACTGTTTCGGCGGGCGCGGCTCACATCCGGGCCAGGATGTCCAGCGCGATCGCCACCGCCGCCTGGTTGCTCTCCTCGTCGGGGAGTTCCAGATCACCCATCATGGACAGGCTCCAGCTGATGGCCAGCAGCGCCTGCCGGGCATGAAAGGTGGCCAGCGGCTCCGTGCTGGGCGCGGTCATGAGGTCGGCCAGCACCCGGAACTGGTAGCGCAGGCTGGTGCCGAAGCCGAGGTCCCGGAAGGCGGGCTGGTTCTCGTGCCAGAACCGGATCATGTCCTTGCCGAGGCTGTGCAGCAGCGCGCCGTAGCGAATCACGATCTCGCGGGCCCGTTCCGGCCCCGGCGGCGTGGCCTCGGCCCACCGCACGATCTCGTCTATGCCGCCACGCAGATCCTCCGACAGGCTGGCGACAATGTCTTCCTTGGTCCGGAAGTGGTAGTAGAGCGCGGCTTTCGTGACGCCCAGGCGCTCGGCGATCTCGCGCAGCGAGGTCTTCTCATAGCCGCGTTCGGAGAACAGCTCCATGGCGACGGACCGAATCCGCTCCCGCGTATCACTGCGACGCCCGTCCATCGAGTCCTTCCCTCGGTACCCCGGCCTTCTTCCTGACGGTCGGCCGCCTTTTGCTTGACGACCGGCAAGGGGAAGCCTAGCGTCTCCATCACCGGCAGATACCTAGCCGGTCGGCAAGTTACTTTGCGCAGTGGGGAGCAAGACATGACCGAGACAGCAGCGACAGTGCCGGTCGACGGCGTGGCCGTGACCGCCATCGGGGTCGCCATCATCCGGGCGCGGGAATCCGAACGCGACGATCGCCTCTACGACGACCCGCAGGCGAAGGACTTCGTGACCGCGGCCCGCAAAGGCTTCGACCCCGAACGCTGGGCGCGGATGGAAGCCCTGGCCGACCAGTTCTACGACGGCCGCAGCATCGGCGTGCGCCTGGTCGACGAGCGCTTCCGGGAGGCGATCGAGGCCGGCTGTGGCCAGTTCGTCCTCCTGGGCGCCGGTTTGGACACCCGCGCCTACCGCCTCGACCTCCCGCCCGCCCTGCACGTCTACGAGATCGACCTCCCCGAACTCTTCGCCTTCAAGGAACCGGTCCTCGCCGCCACCGCCGCCATCCCCACCTGCCACCGCCACGTGGTCATCGCCGACCTTCGCGAAAACTGGCGAAAAACCCTGCTCGACACCGGCTTCGACCCAACCGTCCCGACCTACTGGGTCGACGAGGGCTCACTCGGCTATCTCAACCAGGACTGGAACCGCCAGGTAGTCCTGACCCTCACCGAATTATCCGCCCCCGCAAGTCGTTTCGGCGCAGGACGTACGACCATCGACCCCGAAGCCCCTCGGTACCGAGACCTACGCCGCCTCGTCTCCGGCGACAACACCCCACAACCGCCTGCACCCACCCGCACCCCCGACTCCGACATCGAACACTGGCTCGACACCATCGGCTGGACCACCGAATTCCGCAGCTGGAACGACATGACCGCCCACCTACCCCGCCCCACCACCCCGCTCGACCCCCGCATCGGCACCATCGCCGCGATCCGCCGCTGAGCGCCTGACGCTGGCCGGGCCTATCCCCGGCGTGCGGCACGGAACGGAAACCGAGGTCCGTTCAACCCTGGTCCTTCGGGCGTTTGGAGCCGAAGTAGGGGCGGGCGCCGGGGTGGTCGAGTTGCCATTTGTCGGGCTTGCCGGAGCGGTAGGCGACGGGGATCTGGTCGCCGATGGCGGGCCAGTTGTTCACGTCCCAGGCGAAACGGCCGTAGACCTCATGGGCCACCACGGTGGGGCCAGAGATGCTGCCGGTGATGGTGACGTACTGCTCGCCGAGGTCGTCGGGGCGGGGGCTGACGCCGGTGACGTGGAGGGTGCCGGATTCGAGGCCGGCGGGGGCGGCGTTCCAGGAGGCGGCGAGCGGGTCGCCGGAGAAGGCTCGCGAGCTGCCGCCGTTGCGGCGACGGTAGTACACCAGGGCCGCGGCCAGTGCGCCGCCGATCAGCAGGACGAACATGAGCTGCAGGAGCATGAACTCCATGCTAGGCGGCGTGGAGTTCATGCCCGGCCGGGGCCGCGTGACGGCGGGTGCGGCTAGTGGGCGGTGAGTTCGGAGACGCCGTTGTGGCGGCGCAGCTGCCAGACCGTGGTGCGCTTGGACTGGGAGCGGCCGTTGCCGCGGTCGATGAGGGTGCGGTTGGCGGTGGTGAAGACCAGTTGCGCGCCCTGGGTATTGGTTTCGGGATTCTGGAACAGCTGGATGAGGCTGTCGGCCGTCTCGGGAGTGAGGGCGGCGTCGATATCGTCCACCGCCAGCACGCCACCGGTGTCGAGGGCATCGAGCATGGGCGGCAGCAGGCGCAGCATGGCCAGGGTGGCGCCGGACTCGTCGGTGATGTCGAAGGCGGTTTCGATGCCCTCGTGGGTGAGGCCCAGGCCGACGCCGCGGCGGGCCACCATGCGGGAGTACAGCGCGTCCCGGGCGGCGTAGAGGTTGGCCAGTTCGCGCTGCAGCAGGGTGACGGTGATGCCGTGCTCGAGGAACATCTCCTCGGCGTAGTTCGCCGAGATGGTGCAGGACTCGATTTCCTTTGTGGTGGAGGCGATATCGGCGTCCAGGTCACGCAGGTAGTCGGCGTACATGGGGTCGTCGGACGGCAGCAGCAGATCGGTGATGCCGAGGTCGGCGGCGCGCAGCAGGGTCAGCAGCCGCACCGCGTGGTCAGTCGAGCGGGAAATGTGCGAGCCCACCCGGTGCGCCACCTCCTGCGGATCCGGCTGCCCGCACTGCACTTCCAGCAGTGACTGGAACCAGCGGTAGGCCGGGACCAGCGGCTCGGCGTACAGCTGCCCGGACAGGCTGAGCAGCAAGGCATTCGGGCGCACCAGCGGCACCACGGCGCCCAGCCCGTACCGCGCGGCCTCGAACATGGGTCCGATTCGGATGTCGTCGCCGGCGCGCTCGAACACCACGCGCTTGCGATTGTGCGGATGCGAGTGCAGCCATTCCGCGGCCACATCGGCGTTGTCGAGCCGGAACCCGTAGGTGTACGGGCACCCCTCGGCGACGAAGTTCGCGACGAATTCCGAAGGGCGATCGGAGAATCCGAGGTGCGGCGTCCGAACCGGCCCGGAGTAGGGATCCCACCCGGTGACCGAATTCAGCACGGCGTCGCGCATGCGATCGAGTGCGTCGATGAGGCCGGTCTTGCCGGTGGCGGCCGTCCCGTAGACGGCGGTGACCGGTGTGGCGACCGGCCCGCTACCCCGGGTCAGCCGCAGTTCCTGCGGTTCGGCGAGTGACCGATGATTCGACACCTGAAAACTACGCAACACCCTGGACATCCTGCCGGTCGCGGGTCGGAAATGCGACTCACCTTATTCGGGTATTCCGCGGGGGTGGCACTCGGAGGGCAACTTTCGCGATATCCGGGTTCGAAACCGGTGTGATCGGCACGGATCGTGCCGCGGCCGAATGACGGTGTGCGCGAACTTCAGCGGAGCAGGCCGTACGCGCGGGCGGGAGCGAGGCGGACGACGGCGCGGCGGTCGGCGACCATGGCGCGGCGGTAGTCGTCCCAGTCGGGGTGCTCGCCGCTGAGGGCGCGGTAGTAGGCGACCAATTCGTCGACTGTGGCGTCGTCGGGATCGGCGGCGACGGGGGAGACCTCGGCCTCGCCTTCGATGACCGCGTACGACCAGAAGTCGTCACTGCTCATGTGCAGCGCGGCCCACGGCTCCCGGACCAGATTGTGGTACTTGGCACGGTCTGCGGTGATGGAGATCCGGATGATGCCGTCCTCGCCGGCCCAGTGCAGCACATTGGACAGCTGCGGACGGGTGTCGCGGCGAATCGTGGTGAGCACCGACTTACGGTGGGAGCGCGCGAAATCGACTGCCTTGGCGAGGTCCATACCGAGTGGAACCCGGGCGGTTACGGGCGTGTTCCCGAGGCCGGAAAATCCGCGTATCAGGGGTGCGACGTGCGGGAATGTTGATCAAACCTGTCGGTGGGGCGGGATAGAGTGCCTGGTGTGAGCGAATCGGGCATGGAGATCACCGCGGCGAGCGGGGACGAGCGCGTCGAGTGGCAGCGGCTGGCGGAGGAGGTTCGCGGCCATCAGTTCCGCTACTACGTGCGGGACGCGCCGATCATTACCGACGGTGAGTTCGACGAGCTGTTCAACCGGCTGGTGGCGCTCGAGGAGGCGCATCCGGATCTACGCACCCCTGATTCGCCCACCCAGCTGGTCGGCGGCGGCTTCACCACCGAGTTCCAGCCCGTGGATCACCTGGAGCGGATGTACTCGCTGGACAATGTCTTCAACGAGGACGAGATGCGGCAGTGGATCGCCAAGGTCGAGGCCGATGCCGGCGCCGATCTGCACTACGTGTGCGAGGTGAAGATCGACGGCGTCGCCCTCAATCTCGTCTACGAGGACGGCAAGCTGGTGCGCGGCGCCACCCGCGGCGACGGCCGCACCGGTGAGGACGTCACCCTCAATGCCCGCACCATCGAGGACATTCCACACGAGCTGATCCACAGCGACGGGTTCCCGGTGCCCAAGCTCCTGGAGGTACGCGGCGAAGCGTTCATGACGCTGGCCGACTTCGAGGCGCTCAACGCCGCAATCGTCGCGGAAGGCAAAGCGCCGTACGCGAATCCGCGCAATACCGCCGCCGGGTCACTGCGGCAGAAGGATCCCGCGGTGACGGCGCGGCGGCGGCTGCGCATGATCTGCCACGGCTTCGGCCGGCTGGAGGGCTTCGCGCCGGAATCGCAGTTCGAGGCCTACCGCGCGCTGGCCTCCTGGGGTCTGCCGGTGTCGGCGCACACGATCCGGGTGCAGGGCGCGGACGCGGTGGTCGGCCGCATCAACTACTGGGGCGAGCACCGCCACGACATCGAGCACGAGATCGACGGCCAGGTCATCAAGGTCGACGAGTTCAGCCTGCAGCGCCGCCTGGGCGCCACCTCGCGCGCGCCGCGCTGGGCCATCGCCTACAAGTACCCGCCGGAGGAGGCCACCACCAAGCTGCTCGACATTCAGGTGAATGTCGGTCGCACCGGCCGGGTTACGCCGTTCGCGGTCATGCAGCCGGTCACCGTGGCGGGCTCCACCGTGGCCATGGCCACCCTGCACAATGCCTCCGAGGTGCAGCGCAAGGGCGTGCTCATCGGCGACACCGTCACCATCCGCAAGGCCGGGGACGTGATTCCCGAGGTGCTGGGCCCAGTGGCGGACGCCCGCGACGGCAGCGAGCGGGAATTCGTGATGCCCACGCACTGCCCCGAGTGCGGCACCGAGCTGGCCCCGGCCAAGGAGGGCGACGCCGATATCCGCTGCCCCAACCAGCAGTACTGTCCGGCCCAGCTGCGGGAGCGGGTATTCCACGTGGCCGGGCGCGGCGCGTTCGATATCGAGGCGCTGGGCTACGAGGCCGCCATCGACCTCCTGAAGTCGGGCGCCATCACCGACGAGGGCGACCTGTTCTCCCTCGACGCGGACAGGCTGCTCACCACCACACTGTTCACCAACAAGAACGGCACCCTGTCCGCCAATGGCAAACGCCTGCTGGAGAACCTGGAGTCGGCCAAGGACCGCCCGCTGTGGCGCGTGCTGGTCGCCCTCTCCATCCGCCATGCCGGTCCCACCGCGGCCCGCGCCCTGGCCACCGCCTTCGGCAGCATGGACCGCATCCGGGAGGCCTCGGCCGAGGAACTGGCCGCCACCGACGGCGTCGGCCCCACCATTG
The DNA here is from genome assembly GCF_044766925.1 of Nocardia sp. NPDC101769. Classification (NCBI taxonomy): domain Bacteria; kingdom Bacillati; phylum Actinomycetota; class Actinomycetes; order Mycobacteriales; family Nocardiaceae; genus Nocardia; species Nocardia sp. NPDC101769. Next base: position 170,727 of record NZ_JBIWMX010000011.1, read on the forward strand.
CCGCCGCGGTCACCGAATGGTTCACCATGCCCTGGCATCTCGAGATCGTCGACAAGTGGACGGCCGCCGGCGTCCGGATGGAGGACGAGCGCGACGAGTCCATCGAGCGCAACCTGGAGGGCCTGTCCATCGTGGTGACCGGCTCGCTGGAGGGCTTCACCCGCGACGGTGCGAAGGAGGCCATCCTCGTCCGTGGCGGCAAGGCAGCCGGATCCGTCTCCAAGAAGACGGCTTTCGTCGTGATCGGCGACGCGCCGGGTTCGAAGGCCGCCAAGGCCGAGGAACTCGGTGTCCCCATCCTCGACGAGGCAGGCTTCGTGAAACTGCTCGAGGGCGGTCCGGAGGCGGTGTCGGAAAACCCCGAACCGGTGTCCGAGAGCCCGGAGGCGGTGTCCTAGAAATCGATCCGCACCGGCCCGGCGTGTCGCGCGACCGCGCCCGGTGCGGTGCGATCGGCGAGGCAATCGCGTGATGCGGGGTGGGGTTGAGGATGGAGTTGTGGTGATGAAGGTGCGGACCGAGCGGTCACGGGACGGCGGCGTGGAGATTCGGGTGGCCGAGCCCGGGGACTACCCGGCCATCGGTGAGCTGACCGTCGAGGTGTATGTCGGCGAGGGGCATGTGAATCCGCGTAGTCCCTATGTCGAGGACCTCGCCGATACGGCCACCCGGGCGGCGGCGGCCGAGATCCTGGTGGCGGTCCGCGACGGCGAGCTGCTGGGCTCGCTGACCATGGCCCGGCCCGGCACGCCGTTCGCGGATATCGCCCGGCCGGGAGAGTTGGAGTTCCGGATGCTCGCGGTGTCCAAGGGGGCCCGCGGGCTGGGAGTGGGGACTGCCCTCATGAGGCGGGTGATCGATACCGCCCGCGCCGAAGGGTTCGACGCCGTGGTGCTCACCACCATGCCGACCATGCAGGATGCGCGGCGCATGTACGACACGCTGGGCTTTGCGCATGTGCCGGAAAGAGATTGGCGCACCGACACGGGCCTGCCGCTCACGGTGATGCGCCTGGAGATCGCTGCGGCACGCTGACCTGACCTGACCTGGCCGGGCCGGACGCCCGGCATTGTCGAATGGGCGAAGGGCGGAGGCGGACTCATCGACCGGCCGCGGCGGACCGGCTCGACCGACACGCGGTCGAACCGGCCAACCTCGCGGGCCCGCGACGGTTTCGCGGGCGATGTCCCGGGGACGGCGGCGACGGAAGTCCGGTCTGTCATCCCGGCATGTCCGGGCCGCGATCTCGGGTGGTGGATTTCGTCCGAGAACGCGCCGGGACTGCCGGGCGAACCCGATCAGGTCAGGACGCCGTCGATGCAGAGCGATGCGGTGCGCCAGGTCGGCGCGGGACGTGGGCCGTCGAAATCCCACTGTGAGATCGGGTGTGCGGCCTCCCAGAGCATGATGTCGCCGGGGAGGCGGACCACCTGGTACACGTCGTCGGTGCCGGGGATGAGCTGATTGCCGACGCAGTAGTCGGTGTAGCTGGTGCCGGGTTGTCTTGCACCTGCGCTGAATTGGCCGACGGGGCTGGCGGTCGCGCCCGGGGTCGGTACCGTGCTCGGCCGATCGGTGGCGGCCCCGGCGAACCAGTACGGCGCGCCCGACTGGGTTCCGCAGCGGAAGGTGGTGCCGCCGGCGACCACGGTGCTGTCCTGTGGGTGAGTCGTTCCCGCCCAGAGGCATCCGGCGCCCGCGTGTGACTTGCGCTCGCTCGGTTCGGCTTCGGCGGCCGCAGCGAGCGGAAGGCCGGCGACCGCCAGCGCGGCGGCGGCGAGGGGTGCGGCGGCCGCGCGCCCGAGGTGGCGGGTGCTGCCGGGCGTGGCAGGCCTGCTCGCGCGGGTGGGAACGGTGCTCGAGCGGGTGGATGTGGTGCTCGCGCGGGTGGGTGTGGACTTCGCAGTGGTCGGTGCCGCATTCGCGGTGGTGGGCATGGTGCTCGTGGGTGTCGGGATGGGTGTTGCGGGGTTGCGCATGGGGGCTCCCGTAGCTCGGTGCCGGGTCAGCAGAAGCTGGCCAGCGGGCGGCAGACGGTGTAGCCGGAGCCGTCGGCGTTCCAGGACGGCGTCCAGACGGATGGATTGCCCGCCCGGTTGTCGAGCGGCTGCGGCGAAGGGGCGGGGACCTCGCCGGGGGAACGCGGATGCTGGTTCTGCAGAACGGGATTCATGTCCGAGTGCAGGTAGCCGAAGGGGTCGCTCGCGTGCAGGCCGGTGGGGTCGTCACCGTGGGTGATGATGCCTGAACTGCCGCCGGATCGGGGCCCGGCCGAATCGGAGGCGCCGGGCGAAATGGTGCCGCGGGACAGGGATTCGGCGGTGGCGGGCCCGGCTGCGAGCATGGCTGCGGCCAGTCCGGCCATGGGGGTCAGGGCGAGGGTCGATTGTCGGAGGATCGGGCGTGATCGATGGGCTTGCGGCATGGCGTCCTGCCTCTCTGCATGGCGTCACTGCTGATCTGCTTGCCGGTTCTGGTCACGTCGGTGACTTATCTACTAAATAAGACCGTAGATCGGCTACGTAGATGAATGGTAGGTAAATCCTGTGAATCTACTAAGTTCATACGTAGATGTGGGACGGCGAACAGCGGCCGGGCAGACGAGAACGCCCCCACCGGATTCGGCGGGGGCGTGAAACGCTGTGCGAGAAAGGTGGTGCGGCTCAGCCGAGCACGGTGGCGACGATGCCGGCCAGATAGCCGAGCCGTGCGATCTCCGACGGCCGGAAATCCGGACCACCCGGGCGGCCCAGCAGCAGCACCTTGCCGGTATTACCGAGCGGCGCCGCGGCCAGCTTGGTGTCCATGTCCTTCCACAGCTGCGGCAGCCAGTCGGCCTCACCGTCGAGGACCGTCGGCTTCTCCAGTGGCATCCACGGTGTCGACGCCGCCTGGGTCGACGGGGCGCTCTGCGAGCCCACCACGCGGTACGCGCCCTGCGGGCCCATGTCGAGCACGGTCGACCAGCCCACCCGCAGCACCCGCGGCACGCCGTCGACCAGCACTTGCAAACGATCGTCGCGCGCATTGGCGACCTGATCGATGAGCTCGAGTTCGCGGTGGGTGTCCAGCATCCCGGAGTACGGGCGCAGCGAATCGACCTGTACATCGTGCAGGGATTCGGCCGCGGTGATGAGGGTGTCGGGCAGCGCGCCCGAGGGCACCTCCACCACGATGTCGTCGATCGCGAAGCCGTCGCCGCGTTCGACGACATCCAGCGAGAGGATGTCCGCGCCGACGGAACCCAGCGCCAAGGCCAGCGATCCGAGACTCCCTGGGCGATCCGGAAGTTGCACGCGAAGCAGATAAGACACGTGCCTTCCTTTCTTTACTGTGCGACCGAAACTTTCGGACGGGTACCCGAGTCCCGCAATACTTACACCCTCGAGAGCTGGTTATCGAATCGAACCATTCCCTGTGACGCGGGCCACCTACCCATCGGTTACACATTGATGGTGCCAGGTCTGGCGCACACCTGCGACCGCTGGCCCGAGGCGACCCACTAGGCTGTCGGATGGCCAATCACCAAGCTCGAACCATGCCGAAAGGGGTCCCGCGGTGCCCGCCATCTCCAGGGACGAGGTCGCTCACCTCGCCCGGCTGTCCCGGCTCGCTTTGACGGACGACGAACTCGATCTGTACGCCGGTCAGCTGGATTCCATCCTGACCCACGTCGCACAGATCTCGCAGGTCGCCGCCGCGGACGTGCCCACCACCGCATCCCCGAATCCGGAGACCAATGTGACGCGCCCGGATGCGGAGCAGCCCTGCCTGACTCCGGAGCAGGCGCTCGCCATGGCGCCGGCCGTCGACGAGCAGCGGTTCATGGTTCCGCAGATTCTGGGAGAGGGCCAATGACAGACCTGACCAAACTGTCCGCGGCCGAACTCGCGGACAAGATCCACGCGCGCGAGGTCTCCTCGGTCGAGGTCACCGAGGCCCACATCCAGCGCATCGCCGAGGTCGACGGGGAGATCAACGCCTTCCTGCACGTGGCCGGCGAGCAGGCGCTGCTGACCGCCGCCGAGGTGGACCGTCAGGTCGCCGGCGGCAAGGTGGTCTCGGCGCTGGCCGGTGTTCCCTTGGCGCTCAAGGACGTTTTCACCACCACGGACATGCCGACCACCTGCGGGTCGAAGATCCTCGAGGGCTGGGTGTCGCCGTACGACGCGACGCTCACCACCAAGCTGCGCGAGGCGGGCATCCCGATCCTCGGCAAGACGAACATGGACGAGTTCGCCATGGGTTCGTCCACCGAGAACTCGGCGTACGGCCCGACCCGCAATCCCTGGGATACAGACCGGATTCCGGGTGGCTCGGGTGGTGGCTCCGCCGCGGCGCTCGCCTCGTATCAGGCGCCGCTGGCCATCGGCACCGACACCGGCGGTTCCATCCGCCAGCCCGCCGCGGTCACCGCGACCGTCGGCACCAAGCCGACCTACGGCACCGTGTCCCGTTTCGGCCTGGTCGCCTGCGCGTCCTCGCTGGACCAGGGTGGCCCGTGTGGACGCACCGTGCTGGACACCGCGCTGCTGCACGAGGTGATCGCGGGCTACGATCCGAAGGACTCCACCTCCCGCAATGTGCCGGTGCCGCCGGTGGTCGCCGCCGCCCGCGCGGGTGCCAAGGGCGACCTGAAGGGCGTGAAAGTCGGTGTGGTGAAGGAACTTCACTCCGACAGCTACCAGCCGGGCGTCATCGCCTCCTTCGACGCCGCGGTCGCGCAGCTGAAGGAGCTCGGCGCCGAGGTGGTCGAGGTGTCCTGCCCGCACTTCGAATACGCGTTGCCCGCCTACTACCTGATCCTGCCGTCGGAGGTGTCGTCGAACCTGGCGCGCTTCGACGCCATGCGGTACGGCCTGCGCGTCGGCGACGACGGCTCGCACTCGGCCGAGCAGGTCATGTCCATGACCCGTGAGGCCGGGCTGGGCCCGGAGGTCAAGCGCCGCATCATGATCGGCACCTACGCGCTGTCGGCCGGGTACTACGACGCCTACTACGGTCAGGCCAACAAGGTCCGCAACCTGATCGCGCAGGACTTCGACAAGGCCTACGCGACCGTCGACGTGCTGGTCTCGCCGACCAGCCCGTTCACCCCGTGGAAGCTGGGCGAGAAGGTCAACGACCCGCTGGCCATGTACCTCTCGGACCTGTGCACGCTACCCACCAACCTGGCCGGGCACTGCGCCATGTCGGTGCCGTCCGGGCTCAGCGCGGACGACGGCATGCCGGTCGGTCTGCAGATCATGGCCCCGGCGCTGGCGGACGACCGGCTCTACCGGGTCGGCGCGGCCTACGAGGCGGCCCGCGGGCCCATCGCCTGATCGAGGCAATCGTGACGGCCTGATCGAGGCAATCGTGACGGCCTGATCGAGGCAATCGTGACGGCCTGATCGAGGCAATCGTGACGGCCTGATCGAGGCGGTCCCGCAATCGAATTCGGCCCTCGCCGGTGTCCACCGGCGGGGGCCGTCCGCATCCACCGGCCGGGGGCCGCGCGCTGTCCGCCCGGGTTGCCCGAATCCCGCTGCCAGACTTATCCGTATCCGTAATCCGTCCGATCGGCGTCCAGCCGATCGGGCAATGCCTGCGGCGTGTCGGTCCAGACCGGTAGGCTGGCAGCGGTTCGGCGTGTGTGAAGGGTTTTCTTGGGGATGTTGCGACGCGGCGAAGTCTTCGCGGGCTACGTGATCGAGCGCGAAGTGGGCCGTGGCGGAATGGGTTCGGTCTATGCTGCCCGCCACCCGCGGCTCCCGCGGCTCATCGCGCTCAAACTGCTGCACCGGGAGATGTTCGGCGAGAACGAGACTCGCCTCCGGTTCGAACGCGAGGCCGATGTCATCGCCCAGCTCGACCATCCCAACATCATCACCGTCTACGACCGTGGCGACGAGGACGAGCAGCTGTGGATCGCCATGCAGTACGTGGACGGGGTCGACTGCGCCTCCATCGACCCCTATGACCTCAGCCCCGACCGGGCGGTCGAGATCATCGTGCAGACCGCGGCCGCACTGGATTACGCGCACGGGCGCGGCGTACTGCACCGGGATGTGAAGCCCGCCAATATCCTGCTGTCCCGCTCCGGCGGCATCGGCGCCGGATTCGCCGAGCGGGCGCTGCTCAGCGACTTCGGCATCGCCCGGGTGCTCGACGACACGGCGCACCTGACCCGCACCGGCATGCTCAATGCCACCCTGGCCTACGCCTCCCCGGAACAGCTCACCTCGGCGCCCATGGGGCCGCGATCGGACCAATATTCCCTGGCGTGCACGCTGTTTCGGCTGCTCACCGGGCACGGGCCGTTCGACGCGCCGAATATCGCGACCGTCATGCTCGGGCATCTGCAATCGCCGCCGCCCGAGGTGAGCCTGCTGCGGCCCGAGCTGCCCGCGGAACTGGACGCGGTGCTGAGGAAGGCGCTGTCCAAGGATCCGCGGGACCGCTACGACACCTGCTTCGAATTCGCGCAGACCGCCTGGGAGACGGTGGCCGAACCGGTGTCGCTGGTGCGGCGGCCGCGCGGGCCGGTCGCGGACCGGCTGCCGCGTCCGGACACCGTGCTCGGCTGCCTGTTCGGCGGCGCCGTCGGGGACGCGCTGGGCGCGCCGATCGAGACCATGCTGCTGCCGAACATCCAGCAGCGCTATGGGATCCAGGGCGTCACCGGGGAGGGCAGCGGCTACCGGGGCCGCATCTCCGACGAGACGCAGCTGGCGCTGTTCACCATGGAGGCGCTCATCCGCAGCGCGCGGGCGCGTGAGCGCGGGACCGCAGCCGCGGTGGGCATGATCCAGGAGAACCTGCTGGTGTGGCTGCGCGGGCAGGGGCAGGCGGCGGTGCCGGAACAGCCGGTGCCGTTGCAGAGCGGGCTGACCGGATACCCGGAGCTGATGACCTACCGGGGGCCGACACAGACGACCATCTCGGCCATGCTGCGGGTGGCGGCGCGGCAGCAGCCCGGAATTCCGCTGGGCACCCGCGATCATCCGATCAACGACTCCAAGGGCTGTGCGGCCACCGTGCGATCCGCACCGTGCGGGTTCATGCCCTCGCTGGAGTACGCGTTCGAATTGGCCTGTGACGCGGCGGCGCTCACCCACGGCAATCCGAGCGGCTGGCTGCCGGCGGGCGCGTTCGCGGCCATCGTGTACGGGCTGTGCCAGGGACTGGACGTGCGGGCGGCGGTGGAACAGGCTCGGGCCCAGCTGGTTCGCAACCGCGATCACGAGGAGACCACCCAGGCACTGGACGCGGCCGTGCGGCTGGCCGACACCGTGGCCTTCCGGGGACGGCCGATGCCGCCGCCCGGACTGCTGGAGCCGCTGGGCACCGGCGTCATCGGGTCCGAGGCGCTGGCCCTGGGGGTGTGCGCGGCAGTATGCGCCGAAAACGTGGGCGGCACACCGGAACAGATCTTCCGCAACGGCGTGCTGCTGTCGGTGAATCATTCCGGGGACAGCGACTCGACCGGCGCCGTCTGCGGTGCGCTGCTCGGGGCCCGGCTCGGGGTGCACGCCATCCCCGCGCCCTGGCGGGCCGGACTCGACGCGGCGGCGGCCATCGAACGGCTGGCCGCCGACTTCACCCGCGAATTCCGCGGCGCCGCTCAGCAGCCCGGCATGACCGTGCCCTGGTCGGCGCCGTAGCGGTGACCGTGACCGGGCGGGGCGTCGAGCGCGCCCAGCAGGTCGGCGGTGGTCTGCAGGAAGCTGATCACCGGAAGCCAGTGCGGGACCGGCGCGTCCGGGCGGGCGCCGGTGAGATCCGGTGCGCGCCACAGCAGAGCCGGCGACCAGTGCACCACCGGATCGGAGGCATTGGCCAGCACCGTCGCCCGGCCGTGCTGCACCTGCCCGGCGGGCGGGCCTGCCCAGAGCGCGCCGCAGACGCGTCGGTCCTGGTCGGCGGCATCGGTGAAGACGGCGCTGCCGCCCAGCGCGCCCAGGCTCTGACCGTAGATGTAGAGCTTCGGCGGATTCGGTAGCGCCGCAATCCTTTGCTCCACGGCCCGGAACAGGGCGCGGGCGGATTGCGCGGCGGCGCTGCGCCCGAAGACGAAGGTGACCCAGCTCGGGGCGTCGGAGTACTGCAGACCGACCAGGGCGACATCGCCGCCGAAGCGGGCGTCGAGACCCTTGGCCGCATCGCTGTCGATCCAGCCCGAACCGGTCGGCACCGTCACCACCAGATTGCGGCGTTGCAATCCGCCGGTGCGCTCCAGCTCCCGAATCGCCAGCGCCACCCGGGAATCCAGATCGGGCGCGGAGTTCAGCCCGACATAGACCCGCACGGTCCGCGCCGGCGCCCCCGCCACGAACCGGCGGCCCTGCGCCCCCAGCGACGGCCAGCTCGCCATCGACACCGGACTGCCCGACCGCGTCGGCGAATCCGGTTGCACCAACTCCGGATCCACATACGAATTGGCCGCCGCATAGGCCGCCCGCCGCCACTCCGCCACCGTCGGCACGATCACCAGCTGCCCCGCCATCAGCAGCGCCACCCCCGCCGCGATACTGCGCACCCGTCCCAATCTCCGCACCACCCAGCCCACCCCGTGCGCGATCGCCACCACCAGGACAACCAGTGGAACCGTCCACGCGAGCCACTGCGCCCAGTACCACGGTCCTATCCCGCCGACCCCCATGGCGGCCCGTAACTTGTTCTGCCACTGCTCGGCACTACTCGTCGCCATCCCGACCAGCGCCACCGCCACGATCAATGCCGGAACACGCGCGCGCGGCAGGTGCGCGACCCCGAATCGACTCCACCGCAACACCATCCGGATGACCGCCGCGAGCCCCAACCCGATCAGCACCACGAGTGCGGTCAGCATCGCCTGCGCCGACGGCGTCCGCGGCAGCAGCCCCGGCGCCAACGAGATCATGGTCCCGCCCGCCGCCGCCACACTCGTCTCCACCCGCGGCACTCGAAACCACGCCCACCCGAACCGCATTCGAGACGAGCCAGCGATGTCGGCTGCCACGGTCGTGGCTTCGGCCCGATCGAGCGGTGCGCTCGTGATCTCGGGCGGGCGGGTCACAGCGCCACCGCCACGCCGTCGAGTGCGCGGGGGCCGCGCTCTGGCGCGAGGCTGACCCGGCGGGAGCGCCTGCGGCGCACGAGAATGGTTGTCACGGTGGCCAGTCCGGCGGCGACTCCGATGCCGGCGAGGGTGAGTCTCGCGGGGGAGGGGGCGTCGCCGGAGGGCTCGAAGAAGGGCTCGTAGATGGGGTTGCCGTAGTCCTGGCGGATGGAGTTCAGGTCCACGGCCGTGGTGGCGACGCCGGCCATGACCTGACATTGGGCGCGCGAGACCGGGTTTTCGCGGGTGTCGCAGGCCGCGTGCATGCGTCGTTCCAGCGCGGCGTCCACGGTTTGCCGGGCCCACGGGCCGAGCGGCTGGCCGTGCGCGGCGGCGTAGCGTAGCAGGTCGTAGCCGAGATCGTGGGATTTGCAGGCCAGATCGAATTCGGCGGGCAGGGGGACGGGGGAGGAGCAGTCACCGTTCGGGTTGATCAGCATGCCCGCCTCGATGACCGGGCGGTACCCGGCTTCGGTCACGAAGTCCCCGGGGATGACCGCCGGGTCCGGTTGCGCGGCAACCGCTTGCAGGATTCCGGTGCGGGCGGCCGCGTTCTCCGGCGAGACCGGAATGCCGACCGCAGCGCCCCCGGCCGGGGCGAAGGCCACGCCGGCCGAGCACACGATGGTCGCGGCCGCGGCGAGCACGCCGACCCGGCGCAACCGGTCCGCCGCCGAGCCGCTGGCTGGGTGGCCGACGGCTGCCGCGGACCGGGAGGCTGTGGAACGGGGCGAAGTGCTGCGGGAATTCGGGAACGCTCTCATGGGTCTCGACGCTAGGAATCGGGCTCCGACCAGGGCCTCAGCCTGCGGGGCGGTTCCGGAGTGGGCGGGTCGGGGGAGGCCCGAGCGGGTGTCGTACCCGGGTAGGGGGTGGGAGATCACTCAGGGGTATGAGGTGAGGGCGGCGCGGAGTCTCTACGGTCGAGGGCATGGTCGGAAATATGTCTGGGCAGGCCCGTGTCGCACGGGCGCGGCAGGTGTTCGACGGGTTCACGGTCCTGCTCGCGATCGTCTTCATCTCGGTGGCCTGGCCGACGCTCCATCTGACGCACAAGGTTCCGGCCGCGGCCGCGCCGTTCATCGCGGGCTTCGCCGCGTTCCCGATTCTTCTGCTGCGAGTGAATCCGCCACTGGGATGGGCGGTTTCGGCCGGTTCGGCGCTGATGATCGCGCTCGCGGTGCCGCATCAGCCGGGCAATACGATCCCGTTCCAGGTGGTGCACATCCTGGTGCTGTTCGCCCTGGTGTTCGCGGTGGCCGTGCGCGCCCCCATCCGGATCGTGGCCGTGGTGTGGGTGGCCACCTCGCTGCTGTTCGCCACCGCCATGGCCCAGACCGGGGACAGCTTCGCCGAATCCGGGGTCGGCTGGCCGCTGGCCATCACCGGCCTGGTGGTGTTCGGCCTGCTCATCCGGTGGGTGGTGCTGTCGCGGCAGGCGCTACTCAAATCGGAGGAGGAGACCGAGCTGGAGCGGGCCCGCCGCGCCATCCTCGAGGAGAAGGCGCGCATCGCCCGCGACCTGCACGATGTAGTGGCGCACCACATGTCGATGGTGGTGGTGCAGGCGCAGACCGCGCCGTATCGGATCAGCGGGCTGTCGGCCGATGCCCGCGCCGAATTCGAGTCCATCGGCGCCGGTGCGCGGGCGGCGCTCAACGAGATCCGCGGCATGCTCGGCGTTCTGCGCAGTGACGGGCAGCTGCCCGAGCATGCGCCGCAGCCCTCGGCCGCCGACATCCCGGGTCTGCTCGAGGGCGCGCAGCGCGCCGGGGTGCCGCTCACCTGGACCGTCGACGGCAGCCTCGACACCGTGCCCGAGACCACGGGCCTGGCGCTCTACCGGATCGTTCAGGAGTCGCTGGCCAATGCGTCCCGGCACGCGCCCGGGGCGGCGGTGCGCGTGGACCTCGGCTGTGCGGGCGAGCTGACCCTGACCGTCGCCAATGATCGGCCGATCGCGGTGCGGCCGGGTGATCACTCGGGCACGTCCGGCAGCGGTATCGCGGGTATGCAGACCCGTGCGGCCGCGGTCGGCGGCGTGCTCACCGCCGGGCCCCGACCGGACGGCGGGTTCGAGGTGCAGGCCCGGCTGCCGCTGGCGCCCGTGCTGAGTGCCGCGGGCGGGGCGGAGGTGCTCGGCTCCGGCCGCTGAGTTCGGGGTTTTCGTCACCGAGCCGGGTCCGGCCGGGCGCGGCGAGCGCGTGCGATGGAGGGTGCGAAGTAGTCGTCGCGCGGGCCGTTCCGGTCGGGGCATGGCAAACTCGGTGTCGTGCGTGAGGTGGGACTGTGGCGATAACCGTGTTGATCGCCGACGATCAGGCGATGGTGCGGCAGGGGTTCGGGGCGTTGCTCGCGGCGCAGCCCGATATCAGCGTGGTCGGCGACGCGGCGGACGGGAAAATCGCTGTGGCCGAGGCGAAACGGCTGCGCCCCGACGTGGTGCTGATGGATGTGCGCATGCCCGAGATGAACGGGCTCGACGCCGCCCGCTCGATTCTCTCCGCCGGCTTCGAACCACCGGTGCGGGTGCTCATGCTCACCACCTTCGATATCGACGACTACGTGTACGAGGCCCTGGGCATCGGGGCCAGCGGGTTCCTGCTCAAGGACGCGCCCGCCGAGGAACTGGTGCGCGCGGTCCGGGTGGTGGCCGCCGGTGACGCGCTGCTCGCGCCGACCGTGACGCGCCGGCTCATCGCCGATGTCACGCGTCGTCGCGCCCGGCGCGCGCCCGCGCCGCAGCTGTCGGTGCTCACCCCGCGGGAACGCGAGGTGCTGGAGCTGGTGGCGCGCGGCATGTCCAATGCCGAGATCGCTGAAAGCCTTTTTGTCGCAGAACAAACGGTGAAGACGCACGTGTCGAAGGTCTTCACCAAATTGAACCTGCGTGATCGGGCGCAGGCGGTGGTGCTGGCCTACGAATCCGGACTGGTGACCCCGGGCTGACCTGCCCGGACAGGGTTTCGGCGGGTAGGCTCACGGACTTGTACGTCACCGGAAGGGGGTCGTAGCCAGTGCTGAATAGCGGTGACGTGTTCGCCGGGTTCACCATCGAACGACTGCTCGGACAGGGCGGGATGGGCTCGGTCTATCTCGCCCGGCATCCCCGCCTGGGCAAGTTGACGGCACTGAAGCTGCTGAACCGGGAACTGTACGCGGACAGGGAGATACGCGCCCGGTTCGAACGCGAGGCGGATCTGGTCGCGCGGCTGGACCACCCCAATATCGTCGAGGTGTACGACCGCGGCACCGAGGACGAGATGCTGTGGATCTCCATGCAGTACGTGGACGGGGTGGACGCCGCCGGCATCAATGTCGCGACGCTGCCGCCCGAACGGGCGGTGCAGGTGATCGAAGGGGTGGCCAGCGCACTCGACTACGCGCACGGCATGGGGGTGCTGCACCGGGATGTGAAGCCCGCCAACATCATTCTGGCCCGCGCCGTCGCCGGCCACGGCGAGCGCGTCTTCCTCACCGACTTCGGCATCGCCCGCCTGCGCGAGGACTCCACCCACCTCACCCAGGCCGGCATGTTCACCGCCACCCTCGCCTACGCCTCGCCCGAGCAGATGACCGGCGCCCACCTGGACCCCAGCACCGACCAGTACTCCCTGGCCTGTGCCCTCTACTGGCTCCTGATCGGCGCCGGCCCGTACGACTCACCTCACCCCGCCGAACTGATCCGCGGCCACCTCCAGCTCCTCCCGCCCCCCGTTTCCCTGCGCCGCCCCGGCCTCTCGCCCGCCATGGACGCCGTCCTCACCAAGGCCATGGCCAAACGCCCCGTCGACCGTTTCCCCACCTGCACCGACTTCGCCAAGGCCGCCCGCCGAGCCCTCTCCGGCCCCCCGGTCCAGCACCCCGCCCACCAGCAGCCCATCCCCACCTACCCCAATCCTCCCGCGCCCCAACCGAACTACGCCCCCCAGCCCTACCCCGGCCAGACCTACCCGGCCCCGCCCCAGCCGTATCCAGCCACGGCGCTGCCACCCCAACCCTCGGCCTATATCGCACCCCCGCAGCAACCGCCCGCGCCCAATTACCCCGCGCCGCAACCGCAGTCCGCACCCCCCGGCTCCCAACAGCCCGTCGGTGCCCCCGGCTACCCGCCGCCCGCACAGTCGGCGGGGCCGCAGCCACAAGTCCCCGCGCCCGCTGCCGCCCCGGCCTACCCGCCGCCCCCATATCAGTCCGCCTACCCCGCGCCGGCACCGCAGGTGGTACCGGATGCCGAGCCAACGGATGCCGGGTGGGCGAATCGGTTGGCGGATGCGCACGATGCGTCGCAGCGGCCGACGGATGTCGTTCCGCAGCCGGTGGTTTCGGCGGGGCAGCCGGAGGAGTCATCGGCCGGGGGTGCGGCCGGGCTCGACGCGTCGGGGACCGACCGGCCGGAGCGGGCGGGATCCGCGGCAGCGGACGAGGATTCGTCGAGTTCGGTGGGCGGTGGTGTATCGGGGCCGTCGGTTGCCGACGGAACGAGCGAATCGGATTCGGGGGAGCGGGGTCTCGGCGGGACCGCCGGGTCGCCCGGCTCCGAGGGGATCATCGCCGAGCCGGTGACGGTGCTGGCACAGCCGGTTGTCGCGGCGCCGGTGTCCGAGGCGTCGTCGGCCGCGGCTGAGTCGACAGCGGGTGCGGTGGCCGGGGAGTCGGACGAGGCGGGTGCGGCTGCCGGGGCTGCGGAGATGCGGGCGACCGAGCCGGTCTGCGATGGGGAGACCGCGGAGTCCGGCGGGCCGCGGTCGGATGGCGCTGTTGGTGCAGCGGATTCCGGTGGCGCTGAGGACGAAACGGGTGGTGTGGCGCGGCATCCGGATTCGGGGGCATACGTGCCCGATGCGACGGACGGTAGCGGCTGGTCGAACGGTGTGGGCGGGGCGCGGAGCGTACGCGGGGTGGCGGCTGAGGGGGCGACGTCGGGTTACGCTGTGTCCGAGCCGGTTTCGGACGCAATGGCCGGAACGACGGGTTCTGGTCCGGCCGCTGGAATGCCGGGATATGGGGGCTATGTCGGTGGGGTGCCGGGTGGCCCCGGGTACGGTGGGCCGCCGTTCGGGGGAAATCCGGTGCAGCCCGGGCTGATTCCGACGTCGCAGCGGGCGGAGGCGTCGCAGCTCACCGCCGTGGTGGTGCTGGGGCTGGCGGTGGTGGCACTGGTGCTGCTGGTGGTTGTCGCGGTGCTGGTTGTGTCGGGCTAGGCCCGGGGGCGCGGGTCGGCTCGGGGGCCCAGGACCATTTGGCCCTTGTCGACCAGGATTTGGCGGGCGCGGCGGCGGACCAGGCAGTTGTCCACGGTGCAGAACTTGTGGATCTGCATGGCTTGATGGGCCTGGGTCAGGGCCAGGTCGCCGGGGTCCATCGTGCAGTCGAACAGATACATCATGGTATCCACCGGGGGTCAGTGCAGGGGGCTGAACAATTCGCGGTCCGGCACTGGTGCTCGGCATGCGGCGCATCCGCGCCGGGCCTCGTCAAGCCTATCGAGATTCCTGAGGCCCCACACCGCATTCGGATCCCTTGTCACGCCTGGTCATACCGAGCGACCGCGGAGCGGCCTGGGAGGGATTGGGTGCGCCCGGCTCGGGGACGAGTGGGTCCAGAGATATCAGGGCTCCGGCTTCTCACCGGGCGCGACTCCAGTCCAGCACCGTTTCGGCGAACCGGCAATCGAAGCCCGGACGCGGTGGGAAACTTTCCGAAAGCTCCAGGTCAGCATTCATATCGCGTGGGAGCATCATTCGCAGTGACCGAAAACCGCCTTCGTGGGGGAGGATTCGATGTCGGAGCATGGTTCGACGCTGCCGCGTCGTCAGCTGGGGCGATACCTGCGGGAAGGTCGGATGCAGTGCAATATGACGATCGCCGAGGCGGCGGGGCTGATGGAGTGGAGCGAATCGAAGCTGCAGCGGCTGGAAACCGGTAATGCCGAGAAGATCCGGGTCCTCGACGTCCGGGAATTGTGCCGAATCTACGACTTCGACGATGAGTTCAGCTCCGCCCTCACCGGCCTCGCGCAACAGGCCGGCGTCAAGTCCTGGTGGCACGAGTACGACGATCTGATTCCCGAGGGTTTCAATATGTATGTGGGCCTGGAGGCTTCGGCCCGCGCCCTCATCTCCTATCAGCCGGAGATCATCCCGGGACTGTTCCAGACCGCCGAGTACGCAAGGGTCCTGATCAATGATTACTGGCCGGATGCTGCACATGACGAACTGGACCGCCGCGTGCAGTTGAAGACGCGTCGTCAAAGCCTTCTGACGCGCAAGCGAAGTCCGGCCACCTTCGACGTCGTGGTGCACGAAACCGCATTACGTCGCGTTGTCGGCGGCCCGCGAGTGATGGCCGCGCAGCTGCGGCGCGTCGCGGACATGTCGACACTGCCGACGATCGCTGTTCGTGTACTACCCTTCTCGGCGGGCATCCCGATCGGCCACACCGTCGGCCCGTTCGTGATCCTGGATTTTGGCCGGGATTCGGGCAACCGGCCTGTCGAACCCACGGTCGTCTACCTGGAGAACTTCCTCGGCGACCTCTACCTGGAGAAGCAGGCCGCGGTCGACCGATACCGCGAGGCGTACCGAGCGATCCAGCGCGCCGCGCTGGACGAGACGACCAGCAGAGACCTCCTGCGGAGGGCGGCGAAGGAGTATGCGACGTGACCGTCGAACCCGGCGTCCGGTGGTTCAAGAGCGCCCGCAGCACCGGCGCGAAGGAATGCGTGGAAGTCGCCTTCCTCTCCGGTGGCGTCGGAGTCCGGGACAGTAAGAACCCCAGCGGTCCGGCGTTGATCTTCCCGCCGGCGGACTGGGATCGTTTCACCGCCGCCCTGGCCGCCGGGCGGTTCGACGACTGAACCTCGGCCCGGCGGAATCCGGTGGCGGCGCTGCGAATCAGGCCGTGCGGGCGGCTGCGGCACGGGCGGAGTTGAGGGTGACCGCGGCGGCGTTCCAGATGGCGTAGGCGCTCACCGAGTAGGGCACCCAGGTCGGGTGGTGGATGACTAGCAGCACGATGGTGGCGACGGCCAGTGCCACCGCGCGGGTGACGATGCCGTTGTGGAGCAGGCTGCGCAGCACCTGCGCGTCGACGAGGCTGATGGTCTTGACGGCGTTCATGATTTTCCGACCTCGAGAATTCGCACGGGGTCCCCGAGGGGACCGATCGCGTCAGAATGGGACAGATTACGCGGCGGGCCAGTCGTTTTCGGTCTCGCCGACCTTGTTGACGTAGTTGGTCAGGGTCTGCAGGGCGACCAGGGCGACGATCTCGAGCACCTGCTCCTGCGTCCACCCCGCGGCCAGTGCGGCGGCCGGGTCGGCCTTGCCACGGCTCTCGGTCAGTTCACGGGCGAAGGCAACGGCCGCAGCCTCTTTCGGGTCCGCGGAGGTGCCGGCCTTGGCCGCCTCCACCTCCGCGTCGCTCAGCCTGGCGACCCGCTTGCCGGTGAAGGTGTGCGCCGCGACGCAGTATTCGCAGTCATTGGCCGCGCCGACGGTGAGCGCGATGCGCTCGGAGGTCGGGGTCGGCAGCGTGCCCTTCTTCAGTGCGCCGGACAGCCCGAGGTAACCCTCCAGTACCACGGGCGCGTTGGCCATCACCTTGGTCATGTTCGGCACCCGGCCCATCCGCTTCTTGACCTCGTCCAGCAGCGGTGCGTTGTCGATCGGGGTGATCATGATGTCCTCATCTTTCTAACGGAAGATCGTGCCTCTGTACGTTAGAACATAATGGAACGAAAGCGCAATACCCGTTAGAATGTGGACATGGTCGATCCCTTGGCACTCCGTTTGGCGAACACCATCCGCGCCACCAGCCGTGGCCTCACGGACGCCTTCGGCACCCCCGAATCCACCCGGGAGTGGCTGGTCGCCAATGCCCCGAATATCGGTGTGTACCTGGACCTCGAGGCGTACCTGCCCACCGAGGACGAGCGCGCCGCCCTGGCGGACCTGCGGCAGGACGTGCGCGCGCTGTTCGCGGAATACGTTGCGCCCCAGCCGCCCAGCTCCGCCGACGCCGCAGTGCTGCCGGCCTTCCCGGACGCGCTGGCCGCCATCAACCGCGCGGCCGCCCCCGCGCTGCGGCTGCTGGCATGGGACGACGCGGGTCCGCATACCGAGCACCGGTTGCTGACCTCGGACGACCTGGCCACCGTCATGGCCGGACTGGCAGACGCCACCATCGAGTTCTTCTCCGGCCCCGAGGCCGCCCAGATTCGTGTCTGCCCGGCCCCGCGCTGTGTGCGCTACTTCCTGAAATCGCACCCGCGCCAGGAGTGGTGCTCGGTGGCATGCGGCAACCGCGCCCGCGCCGCCCGCCACTACGCCCAGCACCGCGACTGAGTCCAGCGCCGCCACCGAGCCCGGCATCGTGAGCGAGCCCGGCGGCCGTTACCGAGTCGAGTGCTGCGACCGAGTCCTGGGCCGCGGTCGATCTGTCTTCCGCAACGCGACACGGCCCTCGCGCCGATAGGTGCGAGGGCCGTGTGCGGCAGTGTATTTCGACTCGGGGCGACCCGGCTCAGCCGAAGAAGGCGGCCGCCTCCCGGTACCGATCCTGCGGCACCAGCTTGAGCTGCTTGGTGGCCTCCGACAGCGGCACCAGTTCGATCTCGGTGCCGCGCAGCGCCACCATCTGCCCGAATTGCCCGGCGTGCACGGCTTCCGCGGCGTGCACGCCGAAACGCGTTGCCAGCACACGGTCGTATGCGGTCGGGGTGCCGCCGCGCTGCACGTGCCCGAGCACCGTCACCCGGACTTCCTTGCCGATGCGCCGCTCGATTTCCGGCGCCAGCTGCTGGGCCACGCCGGTGAACCGCACATGCCCGAATTCGTCGATGCCGCCGTCGCGCAGGGTCATGGACGCGGGGTCGGGGTGCGCGCCCTCGGCCACCACGCAGATGAAGTGCGAATCCCCGCGCTGGAAGCGGCGTTTCACCATGGCGCAGACCTCGTCCACATCGAACGGCACCTCGGGCACCAGCGTCAGGTGGGCGCCGGAGGCGATGCCGGAGTTGATGGCGATCCAGCCGGCATGCCGTCCCATCACCTCGACCAGCATGACGCGCTGGTGGGATTCGGCGGTGGTGTGAATCCGGTCGATGGCCTCGGTGGCGATGGAGACGGCGGTGTCGTGGCCGAAGGTGGTGTCGGTGCAGTCGATGTCGTTGTCGATGGTCTTGGGAACGCCCACCACGGGCACGCCCTCGTCGGCCAGCCAGGAGGCGGCGGTCAGCGTGCCCTCGCCGCCGATGGGGATGAGCGCGTCGATGCCGTTGTCGTCGAGGGTCTGCTTGATGCGGGAGAGTCCGGCGCGCAGCACGTCTGGATTGGTGCGCGCGGTGCCGAGAATGGTGCCGCCCTTGGTGAGCAGCCGATCGGTGCGGTCATTGTTGAGGATCTGGATCTTGCGATCCTCGAGTAGGCCGCGCCAGCCGTCCTGGAAGCCGACGATCGCATCCCCCCAGCGGCCGTTCGCGGTACGAACGACAGCACGGATCACGGCATTGAGGCCTGGGCAGTCTCCGCCTCCGGTCAAGACTCCGATGCGCATGGTCCCCATCTTGCCCTGAGTTCGGCGGCCTGTGATCCTCGCCCCCGTGAACCGCGGGTTACGGTTTCCGCTAGCCGGCGGTGCAGATACCACCCTTGAGTTCGCCGAGGTGCTTGCCGATCAGGGCGGCGATCTTGGTGAGGATGGCGGTGCCGTCGTCGAAGGAACCGGAATTGGGCTGGGTGGCAACCGCGATGGCGATCTGGCCGCCGTCCACGGGGATCAGTCCGAATTGCCGGACCAGGTAGTTGCCGCTGGGATCGGGTCCCCAGCCGCCCTTGAAGATCGCGCCGTCCAGATTGCCCAGCCCCCAGCGCTGGGTGGAGCTGATCTTGCCCATCAGTGAGGTGACGTCGTCGGATTGCGCCAGGCAGGGGAGTTTGGCGGCGAATTTCAGCTGATTCGCCAGCGACCATTCGGCCTGTCCGAAGGCGGAGTAGTCGGCCCGGGCGCGGGTCGCGGGCACCGTGGTCTCGGTGTCGCCACCCTCGCGTAGCACGTCCTGGACGGTCTGGGCCGCGACCTCGGGGGTCCCCAGCGCCTGCCAGAGGGTATCGGCGGCGGTGTTGTCGGAGTATTCGATGGCATTGACCGCCGCCACCTGATTGCCCGAACTCTTGCGCAGCGCCGCCAGGGTCAGCGGGACCTTCATGGTCGACCAGCCGGGCCCGGAGCTCCAATCGCCCAGAGCCAGCACACGATCGGTACCCACCGGCATCACGGCCAGCCCGACCTTACCGGCCAGCGACGGCTTCAGGTCGTTGGTGAAATCCCAGGCCAACGAGCCGGGCAGCGCCATGACGGTGGTGGGGCTGGCGGCGCTGGGCGCGGCCGCGGCCACGGTGGTCTTGTCCGGGACCAGTACCGGCTTGCTGCTGCACGCGGTCAGCGCCCCGACCAGCACGACCAGCGCTCCGCATCCCCGCGCGAGCCGCCGTCCGCGCCAACGGGATCCGTACCCCGCATCGCGTGCGCTGTCCAGTGCGTCGCGCTGGTCAGCGTTCCGCGAATACGGTGCGTGCACCCCGTAACCTCCATCTGCCCCGGTGTCCGGTGCGTTTCCCTGTTCCTAGCGGACGCACCTGGACCCGTCAATCGCAAGGATTGTTGTGGGTCAGGACACTGGCGGTCAAACCCGGTGGGTATGGACGTTTTTCACCGGCTCACGCCCGATTCGGGGTGCACGCTGGGCATTTTGAAACGGATACGCACAGAATGTGTTAGTGCGAGCAGAGTCCGCCGTGCAGGTCGGGCAGATGGTCGCCGACCAGCAGTGCGAGCTTGTCCATCATGTCCGTGGCGTCATCGAAGCTGCCCGAAGTGGGCTCGGCCGCCATCGCCACCGCCACCGGTCCGTTCAGTGTCGGGACCAGCCCGAACTGGCGGACGGTGTACTTACCGGTGTCGTCGTCGGGACCCCAGCCGCCCTTGAACTCCGCGCCGATGAGCCGGCCCAGGCCCCAGCTCTGGCTGGGGGTGATCTCACTCATGAGCGAGACCACGGAATTGGCGTGCGGCAGGCAGGGCAGCCGGGAGGCGAAGTGCACCTGATCGGCCAGCGACCAGTCGGTGGCGCCGAAGGCGAGCAGATCGTCGGACTCCAGCGCGGCCAGCTTGGTGTGGCGCGCGGCGACGTCGGTGGTGGCGTCGCCGGCCTCGCGCAGCACCGCCTCGACCGCGTCGGCCGCCTCGCTGCCGGTGCCCAGAGAGTTCCAGAGCGTCTGTGCCGCATCATTGTCGGAGAAGGTGATGGCGGCCTCGGCGGTGGAGCGCATGCCCACCGGATCGTGACGCAGCGCGGCGAGCGCCAGCGGCACCTTGATGGTGGACCAGGCGATGCCGGTGCTCCACTCACCCAGCTGGGTCATGTCGCCGCCGCCGACGGGCATGACCGCCACGCCGACCCGGCCGTCCAGGGTGGCCTTCAGATCGTTGAAATCCGCTGCGAACGCGACGGATTTCGGCAGCCCGAACAGCTCCGGCAGATCCGGTCCGATCATGCTCGGGACCGGTAGTGCGGAGCTGTCGCCGACCGGTTTGATATCGTCCGATTGCGCCGAATGATGCTGTGCGGCATTGAGATTCACGCTACAAGCGGAGACGGCCAGGACGGCCGCCACTGCCAGCCCGCGCACAAACCCCTTGCGACAGGCCGGAATTGGATCAATAGACATACACCACCGCGTTCTCACCGCCGACGCAGGTCACCAATTTGCCTGCGGCCGTGCAGTTCATCGTGTAAGACCGGCCGGTCACCGGGCTCACTGCCACCACACTAACTGCCGAAGCCGGCCGGCCAGAAGCCGCGTCGGCATAGGCTCGGCGAACCTCTTCCGCGAAAGGGCAGGTCGTGACCGTGTTTCCGATCGCGGAACTGGCGTAACCGCCGAGCGCCGCATATACCGGCGGACACGACGTCGCTCCCGCCGGCAATTGCACAGTGGTGGGAGCCGGCGTCGTCGCCACCGGGCCCGTCTGCTGCGAGTGCGGGGCCGTGGTGCCCGGAACACCCTGTGCTGCCGTCGTTATGGGTGCTTCGTTCCCGGAGCGGTCCAGGACTTGCCAGCCCACCGCACCGGCGATGGCGGCCACCGCGACCACGAGCACGCCGATGGACAGCGGCGCCGCCATCGACTTGCCCTTACGCCGCTTTCCCGGCTCCCGGGGCGGCGGCTGGACGATGGGGTGATCCGCGGTCGGGTACAGCGAGGGATCGGGCGCCGGCGCGTACGGGAAGTCCCGTTGCTGCGCCTGGGCATGGCCCCAGACCGCCTGCTGCTGCGCGTCGGCCGGCAGCGGCGTGTAGTGGAAATCGCTGACCCGCACCCGGGTCGGATCCGACGGCAGGATGACCGGCAGATCGCCGGTGGGCGAGGGTTCCTCGACGGCCGGGAAGGATCCGGTGATGTAGGCCGGGATCGCCCCGGTGTTCAGCCCGAGTCCGGAACCGGGTTGCCGCACAGTGGGATCGGATGGCCGCACAGTGGGATCGGCATTCCGGGCGGCCGGCCGGCCCGCGGCCGGCGTCCCGCCCGGCATGACCGTGGTCGGCGGCCCGGCGGGCGCGCCGGTCGGCAGCATGGTCGTCGGCGGCGGGCCGACCGGTGGACCCGGCGGCACGGTCCGGCCCGGCCGGGGCTGCCCGGCGGGCGCGGGCAGCGGCTGACCACCGGCCAGCGCCGCCCGCGCGGCCCGGGCGAATTCGCCCGCAGTGAAGAACCGGTCGTTCGGATCCTTGGCCAGCGCCTTGGCCACCACGGCATCCAGCGCGGGCGGAATCCCGGCGCGCAGCATGCTCGTCAGCGGTGGCGGCTCCGACAGATGCGCGCGGATCAGCACGCTCATGTTGTGCGCCGGGAAGGGCTTGTCACCGGTGAGGCACTCGTGCAGCACACAGCCCAGCGAGTAGATGTCGGCACGCCCGGAGACCGGCCCGGCGTCGAAGCGCTCGGGGGCCATATAGGCGTAGGAGCCCACGGCCGTGCCGGTCATGGTGATGGTGGAATCGCCCTCGGCGCGTGCGATGCCGAAATCCGCGAGATATGCGAAATCTGCATCAGTCACAAGGATGTTCGCGGGTTTGACGTCCCGGTGCACCAGCCCCGAATAATGCGCGGCGTCCAGCGCCGCCGCGATCTGCTCGATGATCCCGATGACCCGCAGCGGCGGCAGCGCGCCGTACTGGTCCAGCAGCGATCGCAGATCCCGCCCGCGCACCAGCCGCATATCGATGTAGAGCACACCGTCGATCTCGCCCCAGTCGTGGATGGGGATGATGTGCGGCTCCGCCAGCCGTGCCGCCGCCTGCGACTCCCGGCGGAAACGCTCCTGGTACGAGGGGTCCTTCGCGAGTTCTTCCGGTAGCAGCTTGAGGGCGACGACCCGATCCTTGGAGGTGTCGTAGGCCTCGTAGACCTCTCCCATGCCGCCCCTGCCCAGCAGC
This sequence comes from Nocardia sp. NPDC101769, assembly GCF_044766925.1. NCBI lineage: Bacteria > Bacillati > Actinomycetota > Actinomycetes > Mycobacteriales > Nocardiaceae > Nocardia > Nocardia sp. NPDC101769. The sequence goes on from NZ_JBIWMX010000011.1 coordinate 193,310, forward strand.
GAGCGCAACTCGTACGGCCCGAACCTGCTTCCGGCCCGCGATGGCGGTGCATCCACCCCGTCCAACCTCCAACTCTCGGGAGGGAAGCAGACGAGGACCCGCGACCCACCCCTCTAGGAGGTGGATTCTCCCGGTGCCACCACGCCGTGGTCAAACGCAAAGACGATGGCCGCGGCCCGGTCGCGTAACCCGAGCTTCCCGAAGATATGTCCCACGTGGCTCTTCACCGTTACCTCCGAGATACCGAGTGTGCGCGCGATCTCAGCATTGAGGCGGCCGCGGCCGATCAGCTCTAGCACCTCGAGCTCGCGAACGGTCAGCTCGGACAGCCGATCGCCGCCGGGTGCGGGCGTGGGACGGGCCGAACGATAGGTGGTCAGCACCCGCGGCGTGACCGTCGGGTCCAGCCAGGAGCCGCCGGTGGCGACGGTCCGCACCGCGCGGATCAGATCCTCGGCGGGGGAGTCCTTGAGGATGAACCCGGCCGCGCCCGCCCGCAGCGCGCCCGACAGCAACTGGTCGTCGTCGAAGGTGGTGAGCACCAGCACCGGCGGCGCGTCCACGACCGTCCGCAGCGTCCGGGTTGCCTCGATGCCGCCGATCCGCTTCATACGCAGATCCATCAGCACCACATCCGGGCGGTGTGCGGTGACGGCCGCGGGCACCTCGTCCCCGTCCGCGCACTCGCTCACCGTGAAACCGTCGCGGCGGCGCAGGATTCGACGCAGCCCGCCGCGCACCAGCTCCTGATCGTCGACGACGAGCACGCCGATCGGCTCGTCGTCCGGACGGTCGGTCACATACCCTCCTGCGGGGTCTTCTGGGTCATGGACAGCAGTACGGAGCGCAGGTTCTGCTCCGCGGCGGCGATGCAGGGCATCTGCCCGGTCGTCGGGATCCGGGCGGACACCTGCCAGCCGTCGTCGTGGGGTCCCGCGGTCAGGGCGCCGCCGAGGACGGCCAGGCGCTGGCGCATGCCCGAGATGCCCATGCCGCGACCCGGCCGCAGCAATGCCCCGGCGGGCAGGGTGTTGGTGATGGTGACATCGATATGTCTGGCGCACAACATGATTCGAACCTGAGCCTGTGCGCCGGGGGCGTGCTTGGCGATATTGGCGAGGGATTCCTGGCAGATCCGGTACAGCGCCAGCCCCAGGGCGGCCGAGACCTGCCCGCGATCGCCTTCCGAGCGGAAGTCGATCGCCATGCCCGCGCGGAGGAAGTCCGACACCAGATCCTCGATGTCGTCGAGTCCGGGTTCCGGTGTCTGGGGTGCATGGTGCCCGTCCAGCAGGCCGACCGTCCGGCGGATGTCGGCCATGGCCTGCCTACCCAGCCGCTCGGCGTCGGCGAGCGCGTCGATCGCCTCGTCCACATCGCGGTCGGTCTGCAGCGCGTGCCGCGCGGCGGTCACGTGTAGCAGGGTGACGCTCAGCGAGTGCGCGATGACATCGTGCACCTCACGGGCGATGCGCCGGCGTTCCTCGCCGGCGGCCTGCAGGGCGCGGACCTCCTGATAGTCGCGTTCCTGATACAGGTAGCGGCGCTGGTAGTTCAGCAGCTGCCCGGTGAACCAGCCGAAGAGGATGCCGAGTGTGAACCAGGTCAGTCCGTCGATGTGCCCCACGTATCCGAAGAACATGATCTCCGCGACCATGCCCAGGCCGATGATCGTGCTCACCGACGTGCGGGTGATGGCCGCGACCTCCCCGGTCACGACGATCAGGATGAGCGGTGCGACATCCAGCGGCACCGGCTGCATCAGGAACAGGGCCACCCCGGCCATGGTCATCGAGGCGAGCAGGACCGGGCGCGGCGGGAGGTTGAGCACCACGCACGGCGGCCCGGTCAGATAGACGATGAGCAGCGCGGCCAGGGCGAGGGAGCCGGGGAAATAGCCCGCGGCCACCCGCTGGGCGAAGGCGATCGTGCTGAACGTGTAGAGCATCACGTCCACCAGCACGACCATCGAGACCGGGTAGTCGAAACCGGTCTCCTCCACCCAGCGCCGGTATTCGCGGACCGGGTTGCGTACGAACCGCCGGGACCGGACACCGGCTTCGTGCAGCCACTCCCGTAACTCCTGCAACGCCTGCCCGACTGCCTCCGGGGTGGCGCTGGTCACGTTCATTCTGCAAGGCTATCCGCCGGAACAGACCGCGTACATCGTCCGGCGGCAGGGGCTGGTCTCCTACCGGAGTAGGAGGTCGAGTCGCGTCCGCGGCACGAAGACAGGGGTATCGGAGCGATCGTAGTTTTGGGGCAACGGCACACGCGCCCGCTCACAAAGCCCGGGTGCGCACCACGCTGTAACCCAATTCAACGAAAGGTTGAGGGCCATGTCCTGGGCAGACTTTCACGCTCGCACCGACATCCTGCACATCGTTCTCGATCGGGCGGCGCGCAGTGACTTCGAACTGAATCCCGCTGATCCCAAGCTGTTCGACGATCTCCCGGAGCTGGAGCGGTTGTTCGGCGACCCCGACGGGGTGCTGCTCGCGCTGCGTAACCGCTGGGAGAACCATTTGACCGTGAAGATGGAAAACGCAATGGAGAAGGGCGTTTTGGCGATCGAGGTGTACGCGGAGCTCTGCGCCGAACAGCCGGCCCTGCGCGCGATCCTCGACACCTACGACACCGATCGGCTGTATTTCGGCCGTCCGCGTGCACGAGCGCTGGCCAGCTGATAGACACCGCCTGGTATTGATCTGCAGAGGGGAACGACCAATGTTGGAATTGACCGACGTCACCAAGGAATACCGGGTGGGCGAGCAGACCGTGCGCGCCCTGAACGGGATCAGCCTGCGGATCGATGCGGGGGAGTTCACCGCCATCGTCGGTCCTTCCGGTTCGGGCAAGAGCACCCTGCTGCACCTGCTCGGCGCGCTGGACTCCCCGGACACCGGGTCGATTCGCTTCCAGGACAAGGAGATCGGCGACCTGGACGACGACCGGCAGTCCGAATTCCGGCGACACCGCGTCGGTTTCGTCTTCCAGTTCTTCAACCTGCTGCCCACGCTGACCGCCTGGGAGAACGTCGCGATTCCGAAACTGCTGGACGGCACCGGATTACGCGAGGCCAAGCCGCGCGCGCTGGAGCTGCTCGACCTGGTCGGGCTCAGCGAGCGCGCCGAGCACCGGCCGGCCGAACTGTCCGGCGGCCAGATGCAGCGGGTAGCGGTGGCGCGGGCGCTGATCATGGATCCGCCGCTGATCCTGGCCGACGAACCGACCGGCAACCTGGACTCCAAGACCGGCGCCTCGATCCTGCATCTGCTCGCCGACATCACCGAGGAGGGCAACTCCGTGGTCATGGTGACCCACGACATGGGTGCGGTGCGCTACTGCGACCGGGTGATCAACCTGCGTGACGGGCAGATCGGGTCCATCGACCGGGTCGAGCGCGGCGATGACGGCGAGGTGCGCACCGTTCCCGAGCCGGGCCGCAACGGTTCGGCTCCCGCCGCCGACGGTGATGTCGCCGTCGATGACGCCGGGGCGGTGCACGCATGATCCGCGCCGCGCTGGATCGGCTACGCCTGTTCAATATCGGTGAGCTCTTCGCCCACCGCGGCCGCACCACCATGGCCATGGTGGTGATGGGAGTGTCCGCGGGACTGCTGGTTTCGGTGTTCAGCATCTCCGGCTCCATCACCGGCTCGGTGGACAAGCTCACCCACAGCCTGGGCGGCAAGGCGGTGCTGGAGGTCAGCGGCATCACCGACGCGGGCTTCGATCAGCAACTGCTGCAACAGATCCGGTCCGTGCCCGGGGTCGGCACGGCGGTGCCGATGGTGCGGCAGTCCATCGGGGCCGACGACAAACGGGCCCTGCTGGTCGGCGCGGACCCCTCCGCCGCCCAGCTGGGCAGTGACCTCGGCGGCACGGTGACCGATCAGGCGAGCAAACTGCTCACGGTCAGCAACGGTGTCCTGGTCGGCTCCGCCATGGGCTATCGGGAGGGCGACAAGTTCCAGTTCGGCACCGTGACGGCCACCGTCGCGGGCGTCATCGACGACTCCACCGCCGCCAAGATCAATGGCGGCCACATCGCGATCGCACTGCTGCCGGTGGCGCAGAAGATCACCGGCCGGGAAGGCCGGCTGGACTCGGTCCAGATCATCGCCGCGCCGAATACCGATGTGGGCCGGCTGCGTTCGGACCTCACCAAGGCGATCGCCGGCCGGGCCGTGGTCGCCGATCCGGATCTGCGGACCGCGCAGGCCGGCGGCGCGGTGATGCTGGTGCGCTACTCGACGCTGGCCTCCTCGGCCTCGGCGCTCATCGTGTCCTCTTTCCTGATCTACAACGCCATGAGCATGGCCGTGGCGCAACGCCGCCCGACGCTGTCGCTGCTACGAGCCATCGGCGGCAGGCGCGGCGCCATGGTGCGCGATCTGCTCGCCGAGGCCGCGATCCTCGGCCTGTTCGGCGCCGTCAGCGGATCCATCATCGGAATCTTCATGGGCCGCACCGCGATCCGGCAGCTGCCCGCCGCCATCGTGAACTCCGTCGAATCGCGCACCGAGTACCAGGTGCCCGGTTACGCGGTGCCGGTGGCGATTCTGGCCTGCGTGCTGGCCAGCGTCGCCGCGGCGGCGATCGCCGCGCGGCAGGTGTACAAGGTCGCGCCGATCGAGGCGCTGGCCCCCGTCGGCGTCGGCGCGGCCGACACCGTGAAACCGGTGATCCGCTGGGCCGCAGCGATTCTCGGTCTGATCATGGTGTCCGGCGCGGTGGTCGTGGCCGAGGCGGACCTGGGCCGGCTTTCGATCGGAGCGATCTCGCTGTCCATCGCCGGCGCGGTCGTGCTGTGCTTCGCCGCCACCGAGCCCATCGTGCGCGCGGTCGCCGCTGTGGCCCGGCTCTTCGGCGCGCCCGGCGCGCTCGGCGCGACCACCATCGAACGCGCACCGCGCCGGGTCTGGGCCACCGTCATGACCGTCATGATCGGCGTGACCGCCATCGTCGCCATCGGCAATGCGGGCCGCAATATGGTCAGCGCCGCGACCGACAGTTTCGAGGGCCTGGCCCGCACCGACGTGTTCGTCAGCCCGACCGCCATGGAACAGTTCCCCACCGGGCCGCTGCTGCCGTCGGACCTGAAACAGAAACTGAGCGCCATCCCCGGCGTCGGCGGAGTCGGTTCCGCCCAAATGGCTTTCGCGACCCTGGGCCGCGGCCGCGTCATGCTGCAGGCCTTCGAGAGCGGCGGCGTGGCCCGGACCTCGGTGCTGGACAATGTGAGCCAGGCCGACCAGGCGCGCATGGCCGCCGGCGCGGGCGTCGTCATCTCCCGGGACGTGGCCCGCTCATTGGGCGTGCACGAGGGGTCCGACCTGACCCTGCCCACCCCGACCGGTGAGCACCGGGTGCAGGTACTGAAGGTGGTGCCCTACTTCTCCGCCATCGCGGGCGTGGTGGCGCTCGACCTGAACATCATGCGCGAGTGGTATCAGCGGCCGGGCGAGACCATCATCGGCATCGACTTCGCGCCCGGCGCCGACCATGCCGCGGTGATGGCGGCCGTGCGCGCCGCGGTCCCGGCCGATATCCACGTCAGCACCGGACGCGATGCGGTGACCGCGATTTCGTCCAGTGTCCGGCAGGGCACCTCGATCAGCTCGGCCATCCTCTGGATCGTGGTCGTGGTCTCGGCGGTCGCGCTGCTCAATACGCTGATGCTGTCGGTGCTCGACCGCCGCCGCGAACTGGGGGTGCTGCGGGCCATGGGCACCAGCCGCCGCTTCATGCTGCGCACCGTGCTCACGGAGGCCGCCGGCATCGGAGTGACCGGCGCGGCACTCGGATTGGCGGTGGGCTCGGCCGTGCACTACCTCGCCACCATCGCGCTCGGGCACGCCATCGCCATGGACATCCGCTATCAGCCCAGCCCACTGCTGGTGGCCTACGCCGTCATCGCCCTCGGACTGTCCCTGCTGGGGGCCATCCCGCCCGCCCTGCGCGCGGCCAGGTTGCCCATCGTGGAGGCCATCGCCGTGGACTGATCGGCGAGTAAATAGGATGGAGCGCATGAGCGCAGCGACCGTGGACTTGATGGACTACTCCGATGTCATCGACCGGTACGAACCGGTGCTCGGCATGGAGGTACACGTCGAGCTGGGCACCGCGACCAAGATGTTCTGCGGCTGCCCGACCGAATTCGGCGCCGAGCCGAACACCCAGGTGTGCCCCGTGTGCCTGGGCCTGCCGGGCTCGCTGCCGGTGGTGAACGAGAAGGCCGTCGAGTCCGCGATTCGCATCGGGCTGGCGCTGAACTGCTCCATCACCCCGTGGGGCCGGTTCGCGCGGAAGAACTACTTCTACCCGGACCAGCCCAAGAACTACCAGATCAGCCAGTACGACGAGCCGATCGCCACCAACGGTCACCTGGATGTGGTGCTCGATGACGGGTCGACCTTCCGGGTTGAGATCGAGCGGGCTCACATGGAGGAGGACACCGGCAAGTCGCTGCACGTCGGTGGCGCGACGGGCCGCATCCATGGCGCCTCGCACTCGCTGCTGGATTACAACCGCGCCGGCGTGCCGCTGATCGAGATCGTCACCAAGCCCATCGAGGGCGCGGGCGAACGCGCCCCCGAGGTGGCCCGCGCGTACGTGACCGCGCTGCGCGAGGTGCTCAAGTCGCTCGATGTCTCCGACGTGAAGATGGAGCAGGGCTCGCTGCGCTGCGACGCCAACGTGTCCCTGATGCCCAAGGGCGCCAAGGAATTCGGCACCCGCACCGAGACCAAGAACGTGAACTCGCTCAAGAGCGTCGAGGTCGCGGTGCGCTTCGAGATGCGCCGCCAGGGCGCCGTGCTGGCCTCCGGCGCCTCGGTGCTGATGGAGACCCGCCATTTCCACGAGACCGATGGCACCACCTCGCCCGGCCGCATCAAGGAGACCGCCGAGGACTACCGCTACTTCCCGGAGCCGGACCTCGAGCCCATCGCGCCCGACGCCGCCTGGGTCGAGGAACTGCGCGGCACCATCCCGGAGTACCCGTGGCTGCGCCGCGCCCGCATCCAGTCCGACTGGGGCCTGTCCGGCGAGGTGTTCCGCGACCTGGTCAATGCCGGTGCGCTGGACCTGATCATCGCGACCGTCGACGCCGGCGCCTCGGTCGACGCCGCCCGCTCCTGGTGGGTCGCCTACCTCACCGAGAAGGCCAAGGAGCGTGAGGTCGCACTCGAGGACCTGCCCATCACCCCGAAGCAGGTCGCCGAGGTGGCCGGGCTGGTCGAGGCCAAGACCATCAACAACAAGGTCGCCAAGCAGGTCGTCGACTTCGTTCTCGCCGGTGAGGGGGAGCCGGGCCAGATCGTCGAGGCCAAGGGCCTGGGGATGGTCTCCGACGACTCCGCGTTGCAGGCCGAGGTCGAGAAGGCCCTCGCCGCCAGCCCGGACATCGCCGAGAAGATCCGCTCCGGCAAGGTGCAGGCGGCGGGCAAGGTCGTCGGCGACGTCATGAAGGCCACCCGCGGCCAGGCCGACGCCGCCCGCGTCCGCGAACTGGTCCTCGCGGCCTGCGGAGTCGAGGGCTAGCCACCACCTATCGATGTGACTCGGGGCGCACGGCACTTGCCGTGCGCCCCGATCCCTTTGAGCGATCATGGGCTTGACCCTCACACCGTGTGAGGTCCTAAACCTGGAGGGGTCATGTTCAGTATCGGAGACTTCGCCAGGTTCGGATCGGTGTCGGTGCGAATGCTGCGCCACTACGACGAGATCGGACTGCTGCCGCCGTCCGAGGTGGATCCGTGCAGCGGCTATCGGTTCTATGTGGCCGAACAGCTCGCACGGCTCAACCGGATCGTCGCATTGAAGGAACTCGGCTTCACCCTGAACCAGGTGGCCGAACTCCTCGACGGGCAGCTGTCCGCGGAGCGGTTGCACGGCATGCTGCAACTGCGTCGCGCGCAGCTGGCCAATCAGGTGGCCGCGGACACCGCACGGCTCGCGAGCGTCGAGGCGAGGCTCCTGCGTATAGAAAAGGAGGGCGTCATGCCCGAGCAGGAAATCATCGTGAAACCGCTGTCCGCCACGCTCGTCGCCGAAATGAGCGATGTCGCGGCCGAATCCGGGGAGGCCGCGGTCGGGCCCATCATCGAGCGGCTCTACGCCCGGCTCGGGAAACTGATCCCGGAGGCCGGGCTCACCATCACCGGCGCGCCGGTCGTGTACTACGAAGAGCTCGAAGAGGGTCTGCGCGTGCACGTCGCGCACCAGGTCACGGGGACCGCCGCGCCGGGCAGCAGCCTCGACCTGCACCTGCTGCCGGAGATTCCGCAGGCCGCGACCCTGGTGCATCGCGGGAAGCTGGCCGAACTGTGCGTGTCCTTCGAGGCCATGGGTCGCTGGGCCGACGAGAACCGTTATGCCCCCAACGCTCCCATCCGCGAGGTCTACCTCAGCGCGCCCGAGGACCCGACCTCGGACGGGTGGGTCGTGGAACTGCAAATGCCGGTCGCCTCCGCCGTGTGAACGACTCGGGCCCGAAAACGGCCCGCACTGGCCCGGTGGTGGCAGCGATGGTGGCACCCGGCGGAATTGCCAGTCCCCGAAAAGCCCTGCGGCGCACAGCAGTTGGCTGTGCGCCGCAGGGAAAGCCGGTGGCTAGTCCGGTCCATTGCCCTGGCCCGCGGACGGCGGCGGGATCCGCACCACGCGGTCGTCGTACTGATTGGGATTGCCGTCGGGCTTGTTCACGGTACCGACCCAGATATTGCCGTCGCCGCCCAGCGTCGCGCCGTCGAGGCGGCCGTACTTGTCCTGGGCCAGCAGCGAGGGCGCCGCGGTGACGGCGTGCGTGTTCTTGTCGGCGGTGGCGAGAGCCAGGGCTCGCTGGTTGGTCATGGAGATCGCGACACCGTCCGAGGCGGCGGCACAGCCCGCCACGCCCGGGTGATCGGGCCAGGTCCAGGCCTTCACCGCGACACCGTCGGGGCCGACCCGCTGCAACCGGTCCTCGGTGGCGGTGCGGTCGGTGATCCAGATGGAATCCTTGCCGTCCGAGCACACCCCGCCCGCCACGCCGATACCGGTCACCACCACATCGGCGGAGGCGCCGGGCGCGGGGGAGTCGATGCTGAGCAGCTTGCCGGCCATCGAGTTGGTGTCGGCCGCCAGCGACGGGTTGCCGGCGTCACCGGTGAGCACCAGCATGCGGTTCTGCGAGGCGAAATCGATGGACCCGCGATTGCCGTTGACCCCCTTCGGAATTCCGGTCAGGATCGGCTTGGGCGCGCCGCCGCCGTCGGTGGAGATGCGCACCACCCGGTTGTCGCCCCCGGTGGTCACGTACGCGTAGATCAGCCCATCCTCGGTGAAGGTGGGCGACAGCGCCAGGCCGGTGAGACCGCCGTCCCCGGCCGGATCCACATCCAGCCGGGCGATCTCGACGGGCGCGGGCGGTTCACCCTCGTCGGTGGCGACCACCTTCAGGATGCGCCCCGTGGTGCGTTCAGCCACCAGCGCGCTCCCGCCGTCCGGGAGCGCGACCAGGCCGGCGGTGGTGTCCAGGCACGAGACCACCACCGCCAGATCGGGATCCACGCACGGCAGATCGGGGCGCTTGGCATTGGTCGGCGGCACCTTCGGCGTGGTCGTGCTGGGCTCGGCGTCCTGCCAGGTCGGCTCCGTGGTGAACGGGCTCGAGGCACGATCGTCGAAGCGGGCGCAACCGGACAGCAGCACGGCGCCCAGCGTCACGCCCAGCACAACTCTCCGTGCACCCACCCCGACACGGCCAGCGGCAACCAAACTCATGGTTGAGACGTTACGGAAAACCTGCCGTCCACGCTCGGATGGGGTGTCCCTTCCTTCGCCGTGGCGCGAATCGGACGGTGGACACGCCCGCGTTCTGCTGTGTGCCGAGTGGCTCCGGCTAATAGTCTGGCCCGCGTGACAGACAAGCCGAACGAGCCGTCCGCCGTGGCGGGCGACCTGCCGCCCGCTGCTCCGCGACCGGCCGGTGAACCGGTCCGCAGCCCCTTCGATTCGCCGACCGAACAGTTCGCCACCCCGTCCGGCGTCCAGACCACCGAGAAACTGCCCCGCACCGACGAGGAACTCGGTCTCGACCCCGAGGTACCGCTCTACTCCCAGGTCATGAATGTCATCCCGGGCGCGGCCGACAGCACCACCACCGAGCCGTCCTCGACCTACACGTTCGCCAGCATCCCGCCGGCGCCGCCCAGCCCCGCCGACAGCAACGGCCGCGTCCGCCGCCGCGACGACCGCCGCGGCACGCTGGATCTCGGACTCCTGTTGCTGCGCTTGATCATCGGCGGCACCTTCGTCTACCACGGCCTGCAGAAGGCCACGGGCTGGTTCCACGGCCCCGGCTACGACGGCATCAGGACCGCCATGGAGAACGGCGGCTGGAAGCACGTGGACCTCGCCGCCCCCCTCCTCATCGCCGGTGAACTCGGCGGTGGCATCATGGTCGCCCTCGGCGTGGCGACCCCTCTGGCCGCCGGCGCCCTGCTCGCCGTCATCCTCGACGCCTGGATGTGGAAGCAGTCCATGGTCCCCGGCTTCCAATACTCCGCCAAGGGCAACTCGGTAGAACTCGAATCCGTCCTCGTAGGCCTCACCACGGTTCTCATCCTCACCGGCCCCGGCCGCCTCTCCTTCGACCGCAACCGAGGCTGGGCCACCAGACCCCTCTGGGGCTCCTTCGCCGCCTGCGCCGCCGCCATCGCCGCCGCCATCCTCGCGTACACCTACCTCCACGGCGGCAACCCCCTCACCGGCATCACCTTCGACTGACCCCGGCACCCCTGAACTACCAAGCGGCCGTATCGATCCCAACCGATCGATACGGCCGCTTCTTCGTACAGGTCATGTGAGACCCCCGCGGACGGTGTGGCCGGGCAGGAACTCCTCACATGCAGCATCGGCCGGGGGAAATCCCGCGCGCTTCTGCAGCGCGGAGACCCTGCATCCTCCGGCCGGCGGGAGACTCGGCGAGATGCTCCGGCTGTGCGGGAGGCTCCGCGAGATGCTCCGGCTGTGCGGGAGGCTCCGCGAGACGTTCAGATGTGTGGGAGATCCCGCGAGACCTCTCGGGGTGCGGGGGCTTGCCCCCCACAAATCTCCTCCCGGGGGTGTGGGGGCTTACTCGCGCAAGTCTTCCCCGAGGGTGTGGGGGCTGGCACCCACAAATCCTCTCCGGGGGGTGTGGGGGGCTTGCCCCCCACCACCTTTCACCACTGACGCGTCGTCCAGGATTCCCATTCCTGGAAGGTCTCCTGGTGGAGCTGGAGGACCCGGCCGGACTTGATGTCGATCTCCTGGTGCAGCATCGCCCGGTGCTGGTTGATCCGCATCTGCTCGTCCGGCGTCGCCATGAACTCGGCGTGGTCGAGTTCCCGGACCTCGGCGGCCAGCTCCTCGGCCTCGGCGAGCAGTGTGCGCGCTTCGGCATTGCGGGCGTCCGACCGCTGGAGCATGGCCGTGTAGTCGGCAAGCATGGAGTCGGCCTTGCCGATGTATTCGATTGTCATTCCCTTGCTTCCTTGATTACGGCACGCGCCGGACGGCACCCTTGTCGGCGGAGGTGGCGAGCGCGGCGTAGGCACGCAGCGCGGTCGTCACCGGGCGCTCGCGGTTCACGGGCTGCCAAGGCCGTTCGGACGCTTCCATTTTCACGCGGCGCTCCGCCAGAACGTCTTCGGGGACCAGCAATTCGAGCGCGCGGGTGTGCACGTCGATACGGATGCGGTCACCGTTCTCGATGAGGCCGATGGACCCGCCGCTGGCCGCCTCCGGGGAGATGTGGCCGATGGACAGGCCCGAGGTGCCGCCGGAGAAGCGGCCGTCGGTGATGAGCGCGCAGACCTTGCCCAGGCCGACGCCCTTCAGGAACGAGGTGGGGTGCAGCATCTCCTGCATGCCCGGGCCGCCGGAGGGACCCTCGTAGCGGACCACGACCACGTCGCCGGGCTGGATCTCCTTGCCCAGGATCTTCGAGACCGCCTCCTCCTGGGATTCGACCACCACGGCCGGGCCCTCGAAGGTGAACAGATCCTCATCGATACCGGCGGTCTTCAGGATCGCGCCGTCCGGGGCGATATTGCCGCGCAGCACGCACAGCCCGCCCTCGACGGTGTAGGCGTGCTCCTTGTCGCGGATGCAGCCGCCCTCGGCGTCGGTGTCGAGCGAGGACCAGCGGTTCTCGGTGGAGAACGGCACGGTGGTGCGCACCCCGCCGGGCGCGGCGTGGAACAGTTCGACGGCTTCCTCGGAAGCCTTGCCGGAGCGGATGTCCCAGGTGTCGAGCCACTCGTCGAAGGACGCGGTGTGCACCGTGGTCACGTCGGTCTCGAGCAGGTCGGCGCGGCGCAGCTCGCCCAGGATGGCCGGGATGCCACCGGCGCGGTGCACGTCCTCCATGTGGTAGTCGGAGTTGGGCGACACCTTGGACAGGCAGGGGACGCGACGCGAGATCTCGTCGATGGTCTGCAGATCGAACTCGATCTCACCCTCCTGCGCGGCGGCGAGGGTGTGCAGCACGGTGTTGGTGGAACCGCCCATGGCCACATCGAGAGCCATGGCATTGCGGAAGGCCTTGGCATTGGCCACGTTTCGCGGCAGCACCGAGGCGTCGTCGTCGCGGTACCAGCGGGTGGCGATATCGACGATGACGCGGCCGGCCTTCTCGAACAGCGCCCGGCGCGCGGCGTGGGTGGCCAGGGTGGAGCCGTTGCCCGGCAGCGCCAGGCCCAGCGCCTCGGTGAGGCAGTTCATGGAATTGGCGGTGAACATGCCCGAGCAGGAGCCACAGGTCGGGCAGGCGGAGCGCTCGACCTCGGTGAGCCCGTCCTCGGTGACGTTCGGCGAGGCGCTGGCGGAGATGGCGGTGATCAGGTCGGTCGGGGCCTGGGCCACGCCGCCGACGACCACGGCCTTACCGGCCTCCATCGGACCGCCGGAGACGAACACGGCCGGGATGTTGAGCCGCATGGCGGCGTTCAGCATGCCGGGAGTGATCTTGTCGCAGTTGGAGATACACACGAGCGCGTCCGCGGTGTGCGCATTGGCCATGTATTCCACGGAGTCGGCGATGATCTCGCGCGAGGGCAGCGAGTACAGCATGCCGCCGTGACCCATGGCGATGCCGTCGTCCACGGCAATGGTGTGGAACTCGCGCGGTACGCCGCCAGCCGCCCGGACCGCCTCGGCCACGATCTCGCCGACGTCCTTCAGGTGCACGTGGCCGGGGACGAACTGGGTGTAGGAGTTCGCGATGGCGACGATCGGCTTCCCGAAGTCGGAGTCGGTGAGACCGGTCGCGCGCCAGAGGGCGCGAGCGCCCGCGGCATTGCGGCCGGCGGTGGTGGTGCGTGAGCGAAGCGGTGGCATTGGTCAGGTCCTCGGGTCGTGTCGCAGTGGGCTGTTGAGCGACTGTCCAGAAATACGTCTCGCAACGTTCTCCGGCGGGCGTCAACGTTACTCCCGCGCCATGACCTCGATCACCGCCGGTAAGAACTCTGCACGCCCGAAACGCCTACGACTTGCCGGAATCGGCCTCGCGCTCGGTGGTTTCGGCCGTCGGCTCGGTGGTTTCGGCCGTGCTCTCCGTGGTTTCGGACACAGCCTCGGTGGTTTCGGCCGCAGTCTCGCCGGCTTCGCCCTCTTCCTCGTCGTCCTCGGGCTCCACGAACGGATCCGGGATGCGCCCGCCCGAGGCCGCGACCAGATCCGCCAGCCGGTTGTAACCCACCGCGGGCAGGGTCACATCGGAGTCGTCGGCCAGATGCAGCTGCAGGTACCCCCGCTTCGGGATGCGCAGCCCGCGCACGTCGGCCCAGTCGATGTGCCGCCCGCCGAACAGGGTGCGCGTGTCGATGCCATTGTCCGAGACGGTCGTTCGGGTCCGCTCGATCCACACCACCACGACAGCCGGGATGGCGAACAGGATCCACAGCACCTGCGGCCACCCGAAGAACGCGAAGGCCACGCAGAACAGCAGGATGAACACCCCGAGGTGAGCGAGCCGGGGGACGCGGATCACGCGACCCGCATCCGATTCGGACTCGGGCGTGTGGGACGATCGAGCAGGTGGCACGGACTGATGCTGTGAGGACACACCCATATCCTTGCATCACGGTGAACGGACCCGATCAACCGCACTGTCTCACATAATGAGACCCAATAGGTCAGCTGTTTGACTGAACGACCCACGCGCGCATACCGTCGAGCGCGTGAATCGAACCGAGTTGCTCGTAATCGGCCGGCGCGTCCAGCGCTGAGCCGACGACTGTAGGTCATTTACGTCAGCTCGCAGCTGCGACGCGCCACCCTCGAACAGCCACTGGCTGTCGGGGGCTTTTTTGTGTTCAGGCAAGTCCCATGGACTCGAACGACGAGCAGTAAGGAACCAAGACGGTGAGCGCACCTACCGCCCGGCCCGGGCCCTCGGCCCGCAGGCCCGCGCCTTCGGCCACTCAGCCGACCTCCTCGGCTGGCCGAGAGTCAGCTTCTGCGCCGGCCCCGAACCGCCGCCAGGTCCCGCCCGAGCGGGTCACCGGCGCGCAGTCGGTCGTCCGTTCCCTCGAGGAGCTGGGCGTCGACACGGTATTCGGCATTCCGGGCGGTGCGATCCTTCCCGTCTACGACCCGCTGTTCGATTCCACCAAGGTCCGCCACGTGCTGGTCCGCCACGAGCAGGGCGCGGGTCACGCCGCGACCGGCTACGCGCAGGCGACCGGCAAGGTGGGTGTGTGCATGGCCACGTCCGGTCCGGGCGCGACCAACCTGGTCACCCCGATCGCGGACGCGCAGATGGACTCGGTGCCGCTGGTGGCCATCACCGGTCAGGTCGGCCGTGCGCTGATCGGCACCGACGCCTTCCAGGAAGCCGACATCTCCGGCATCACCATGGCGTGCACCAAGCACAACTTCCTGGTCACCGACCCGATCGACATCCCGCGGATGATCGCCGAGGCGTTCCACCTGGCCTCCACCGGCCGCCCGGGCGCGGTGCTGGTCGACATCCCGAAGGATGTGCTGCAGGCGCAGACCACCTTCTCCTGGCCGCCGGAGATGAAGCTGCCCGGCTACCGTCCGGTCACCAAGCCGCACGGCAAGCAGGTGCGCGAGGCGGCCCGGATGATCATGGATGCCAAGGCCCCGGTGCTGTACGTCGGCGGCGGTGTCATCAAGGCCGACGCCAGCGAGGAACTGCTGGAACTGGCCGAGCTGACCGGCATTCCGGTGGTCACCACCTTGATGGCGCGCGGCGCGTTCCCCGACACCCACGCCCTGAACATGGGCATGCCGGGTATGCACGGCACCGTGGGAGCCGTTGCGGCACTGCAGCGTTCGGATCTGCTGATCACCCTGGGTGCGCGTTTCGACGACCGCGTCACCGGCCAGCTGGACTCGTTCGCGCCGAACGCCAAGGTGATCCACGCCGACATCGACCCGGCCGAGATCGGCAAGAACCGCCACGCGGACGTGCCGATCGTGGGTGACTGCCGCGAGGTCATCGCCGAACTGATCGAGACCCTCAGGGCCGACCCGGCCGCCGCGGGCAAGGCTCCGCTGCTGGATCTGACCACGTGGTGGACCTACCTGAGCGGCGTCCGCGACAGCTACCCGCTGGGCTGGAAGACCCCGTCCGACGGTTCGCTGTCACCGGAGTTCGTCATCGAGAAGCTGGGCCAGATGGCCGGTCCCGACGCGATCTACTGTGCCGGCGTCGGCCAGCACCAGATGTGGGCCGCGCAGTTCATCAAGTACGAGAAGCCGCGCACCTGGCTGAACTCCGGTGGTCTCGGCACCATGGGTTACGCCGTGCCGGCCGCCATGGGCGCCAAGATGGGCATGCCGGACCGCGAGGTCTGGGCCATCGACGGTGACGGCTGCTTCCAGATGACCAATCAGGAGCTGGCCACCTGTGCCGTCGAGGGCGTGCCGATCAAGGTCGCGCTGATCAACAACGGCAACCTGGGCATGGTCCGGCAGTGGCAGACCCTGTTCTACGAGCAGCGCTACTCCAATACCGACCTGGGCACCCACACCCTGCGCATCCCCGACTTCGTGAAGCTGGCGGAAGCGCTGGGCTGCCACGGCATTCGCGTGGAGAAGGAAGAGGACGTCGAGGCCGCGATCCGCGAGGCGCAGTCGATCAACGACCGGCCCGTGGTGATCGACTTCATCGTCGGCAAGGACGCGCAGGTGTGGCCGATGGTCGCCGCCGGCACCTCGAACGACGAAATCATGGCCGCGCGCGGCATCCGCCCGCTGTTCGACGACGACGAGTCGGCGTCCGAGCCCGCCGTGATCCATGAGGCGATGTCGCACGAGAAGGCTTCGCTGGCCGCCCATGAGCGTGCCTCCCAGAAGGGGACCGAGGAATGACCACCACCCACACCCTGTCCGTGCTGGTGGAGGACAAGCCGGGCGTGCTGGCCCGCGTGGCCAGCCTGTTCTCCCGGCGTGGCTTCAATATCCAGTCGCTCGCGGTGGGCGGCACCGAGATCCCGGAGATCTCGCGCATGACCATCGTCGTCACGGTGGAGGATCTGCCGCTGGAGCAGGTCACCAAGCAGCTGAACAAGCTGGTCAATGTCATCAAGATCGTCGAGCAGGACACGGACAGCTCCGTGGCCCGCGAACTGATCCTGGTGAAGGTGCGCGCCGACGCCAGCGTGCGCACCCAGGTGATCGAGGCCGTGAACCTGTTCCGCGCGAAGGTGATCGACGTGTCGCCCGACGCGCTGACCATCGAGGCCACCGGCACCCGCTCCAAGCTCGACGCGCTGCTGCGCATGATGGAGCCCTACGGGATCCGTGAGATCGTGCAGTCCGGAGTTGTCGCGGTGGGTCGTGGACCCAAGTCCATCACCGCGACTCGCTAGTAACCGGCCGCCGCGGCGGCCATCCGCCCGCCATCCCGGCATGCTTTCGGCCGGGATCCACCACGCTTAATCACAGAATCCAAGAAGGAGCACCCAAAGTGGCAGTCGAGATGTTCTACGACGACGATGCCGACCTGTCGATCATCCAGGGCAAGAAGGTCGCCGTCATCGGTTACGGCAGCCAGGGCCACGCCCACTCGCTGAGCCTGCGCGACTCCGGCGTCGATGTCCGCATCGGCCTCAAGGAGGGCTCGAAGTCCCGTGCCAAGGCCGAAGAGGCCGGCCTGACCGTCGGCACCCCGGCCGAGGTCGCCGAGTGGGCCGACGTGATCATGGTCCTCGCGCCCGACACCGCGCAGGCCTCGATCTTCACCAACGACATCGAGCCGCACCTGAAGGACGGCGACGCGCTGTTCTTCGGCCACGGCCTGAACATCCACTTCGGTCTGATCAAGGCTCCGGCCAACGTCACCGTCGGCATGGTCGCCCCGAAGGGCCCGGGCCACCTGGTGCGTCGTCAGTTCGTCGACGGCAAGGGCGTTCCGGCCCTGATCGCCATCGACCAGGACCCGACCGGCACCGGCCAGGCGCTGGCGCTGTCCTACGCCAAGGGCATCGGCGGTACCCGCGCCGGCGTCATCAAGACCACCTTCAAGGAAGAGACCGAGACCGACCTCTTCGGTGAGCAGGCCGTGCTCTGCGGTGGCACCGAGGAACTGGTCAAGACCGGTTTCGAGGTCATGGTCGAGGCCGGCTACGCGCCGGAGATGGCCTACTTCGAGGTCCTGCACGAGCTCAAGCTGATCGTCGACCTGATGTACGAGGGCGGCATCGCCCGCATGAACTACTCGGTCTCCGACACCGCCGAGTTCGGTGGCTACCTGTCGGGCCCGCGCGTCATCGACGCCGGCACCAAGGAGCGCATGAAGGCGATCCTGGCCGACATCCAGGACGGCACCTTCGTCAAGCGCCTGGTCGCCAACGTCGAGGGCGGCAACAAGGAGCTCGAGGCCCTGCGCAAGGCCAACGCCGAGCACCCGATCGAGGTCACCGGCGCCAAGCTCCGCGGCCTGATGAGCTGGGTCGACCGCCCGATCACCGAAACCGCCTAAGGGTTTTCGTTGACAGCGGCCCGGTACCGATTGGTGCCGGGCCGTTCGCCGTTCGGCGGCGCGACGCCAGTCCGGGACTACGATGTCCGCGTGACAACATTGGCTTTGGCGCGGCAGAGGGGGTAGCGGTGACCAGGTCACCTGCGGACGATGTCCGATACCTGACAGCGGAGGAATTCCTCACAGCTGAACCAGATGCGTTCAGCAGCACCGCTGGCGATGTCGAGATCGTGGATGGGCGGCTGATCCGATTGATGTCGCAGAGCGTCATTCATGGATTGGTCATCCGGCGTCTGATCGCGGCGATCGAAGCTGCGCGCCACCCGGCCGGGCCGTGTCTGCGAGTGGATTCCGATGGTGCCGTTCGTTTTCCGGACGCCGAAGACAAGCGGGCCAATCGTCGGTTGAATGTCAGATACCCCGACATAATGGTTCGGGACTGCGAGCCTTACGACGTCAATACTGTCCGCGATCACATTCAGCTGATCGTCGAAGTGGTCTCGAAAGACACCGTCGATACCGATTCCGGCGTCAAGCGAATGATGTATGCACGAGCCGGTGTTCCGGCCTACTTGATCGTGCTCTTCGACAAGAGCTGGGAAGTCATCGACCGCATCGAGGAGTATCGCCTGGATTGGTCGGGGCTGCGATACGTTCCACATCACGTCCACCGAACCGCGCTGGTCCTCGACACTCCGGTCACCTTGGCTGTCACTTTCGAGGCATTGCAAGCGTTTTGACGAGACCGGGAGTCGTGTCAGGCTTTCATCAGCGGAAGCCCGCCAGGGATTTCTCCCGGCGGGCCTGCGCTGTTCGCGCGTGAGGGGGGGATCGCGCGAGGTGTGGTCGTGTCTCGGGTTTACCAGCTGCCGAAGCTGTCCGGCAGGAAATTGCGCCAGTCGTCGTTGTCGCGCCAGCCGCGGTTCCAGTCGTCGTTGTCGCGCCACCCGCGGTTCCAGTCGTCGCGGTCGTGGTCGTGGCGGTGCCGCCAGTCGTCCCGATCCCACCAGCCGTCCTGGTGGTGAGGCCAGGCCACATCCGCCGGAGCATTGTCCAGCGGAACGTCCGCCGAGGCCGGAATGGTCACTGCTGCAAGGGGAACCAAGGCGATCGCACCGGCCACGGCCACGCGGGCTGTGATCCGGCGTAGAGATGTCGACTTCATGGTCAGCAACTGTGCCCGACTCGTGCCCTTTTGTGAATCCGAATCCCTGTGAATTCAGGGCCGAATGGTCCTCATGTATGACACGAGACCCTGAGCGACCCCGAAACCCAGTGCACGGCAACGGCCCCGCAGGAATTCTCCCGCAGGGCCGTTCGCAACTGCGACTCGATTCGATTCTGTGGGTGTCGAACCGAGTGCTGCAGACTCAGTAGTGCGTGCCACCGTCGATCCGAATTTCGGTGCCGGTAATGAACGCACCGTCATCCGACGCCAGCATGGCGACCACGCCCGCCACGGTATCCGGCGACGCGAACCCCTGCCCGATACCCGGCGCAAGCTTCATGAACAGGCTCAGATCGGCATCCGCCGGCAGGCCCGGGCCGCGCCCGTCGGTCATATCACTCGAAATCGACCCCGGCGCAACGGCAACCACGCGCAGGCCCTGCTTGGAGTACTCCGCGGCGAGCGCGTGCGTCATGGACATGATGCCGCCCTTGGACGCGGCATAGGCGGACATGTACGGGTGCGCGAAGAACGCGGACGTCGACGTGAAGTTGACGATCACGCCCTTGTCCGAGGCCAGCAGCTGCGGCAGCGCCTCCCGAATCATCAGGAACGTACCGGTCAGGTTGACAGCAATGATCTTGTTGAAATCAGCCAGCGGCATCTCGTGCGTATGCGCCGACCGCAGAATCCCCGCCGCGTTGATCAGCGCATCGATCCCGCCCAGCGCCTCGACCGCGTTCGCAACCCCAGCCTTCACCGACGCCTCATCGGCGATATCCACCACCAGCGTGGTCAGCCGATCCCCATTCCCGTTCTCCGCCGCCTGCTTGGCAGTCTCCGCCAGCCCGGCCTCATTCACATCGGCCCCGACAACCTGCCCACCCTCGGCCAGGATCCGATGCACAGTAGCCCGCCCAATCCCCGACCCCGCCCCGGTGATCACTACTCGACGGCCGTCAAAACGCTCCATTGCGGTTCTCCTTACCTAGGTTCTCAACCTCTCCTGACACGCTACGCCTGTGTGGCACGTCATGCCATCATGGCATCCCGTCAACTAGGATTGTCCCAACGAGCCCGCCCAAAGGAGGTGAGAATGTCCGCCCAACCCCTCCCGCGCCCCACCCTCGCGGAACGCCGCAAACAAGAAACCCGCATGGACATAGCCCGAACCGCAGCCCGCCTCTTCGCAGAGCACGGCACCTCCGAGGTAACCGCAGACCAAATAGCCTCCGAATCCGGCGTAGCGCTACGCACCTTCTACCGCTACTCGCGCACGAAGGAAGAAGCAGTAGAACCCATGCTCGCCGCGGGCGCCGAACGCTGGTTGGAGATCGTCGCCTCCGGCCCGCGACGCCTGCCCACCTTGCCCGAACTCGAGGCGGCGGCCCGATCCTCCCTGACGTTCGAAGGCGCTCCCGAGGACCTCGAAATCACGCGTGGACTCATCCACGCAATGGATGACGACCCGACTCTCCGCACCGTCTGGCACCGCATCAACCTCGAAGGCGAACGTGAATTGCTGCGAGTGCTGACCGATCTGGCAGACGGTGAAGCAGATCCTTTGCGCCTCCGCCTCCTTGCCGCGGCCGCCGCCGGTGCGATCCGAATCGCGCTCGAGCAGTGGGCATCCGATAATGGACCGACCAGTGGGGACGGTTCCCCCGCCGACCTCGCCGCCCATGCGCTCCACGCCCTCGCCAGCGGAATCGATCGCTGAATCGGTCACTCTCGGTTAATTCGTAACGCTCTCCGGCTCCCCGCGAACTCTTGGCAAGAGTTCGCGGATAACTGGGGAGAAGCAGTCGACGACGAAGAATTCTGTGGCCAGGTCGATGAGGTGCGCCGCGAATTCCAGTCGGCCCGTGAAGAATTCGGTCTACCTGACGCGCCAATCGGTATCCGTGAACTGTGGGATGCGAGTCGCGAGGCTATTGGGATTGCATCTCGGGCCAGGATGCTCGCTACTGCTGGGCGTACATGGTACAAGTCGCCGCTAGGTGCATCAGCGATCGCGGGTGTTATCTCGATAATTCTGATGGGTGCTCTGGCTTTCGTCGCGCCGGAATCGCTTCATGTGATTGTGGCTTCCACAACGCCTTTCGCGGGACTGGGCTCGAGCGCCGCCTTCTGAATCAGGCAGCAGTCCAAGATGGCGCGGAAGCTTCTTGAACCAGCCGAGAGGTTGCAGCGTCTGATCGACGATCGATCGGAGAAAGCATGCGCTGATCACGCTGCTGAGATCCAGAAACTGGAAGCAGAGGCTTCCGCTACCCGGAAGGAACTCGAAGCAGTTCGGGAACGCCGGCTCGCTGTACGGGAGGACCTCGCGGCTGCAGAGCGGGAGCGGGATGAGTTGACACCAGTTGCGGCTAGCTGGCGGCCTCGAATTCTGCGAACCGGACGGCTAGGCGGGCGGAACTGGGCTTGTCTTTGGCTCTTGCCGGTATGAACAGTTGTCGGCCGTTCATTTCTTGTAGACCATGACGGAGCATCGGACCGTCGATTTCATCCATGAGAGATTGGTTGATGCGTATCTGATAACCAGGTGTAATCCCGAGGAAGTTCTCGTCATATGCCGCGTGGTGGATCTTGCACAGACTCAATCCGTTGTCGACGGTTGGGGTGCCGTTCGGCTTGCCGTCGGCGATGATGTGGGCGGCATCGAGGAGCTTGGCGTGCTTGAGATGGCAGACGGCGCAGCGGCATTCGTAGGCGCGGAGGACTCGGCCTCGGAACTCGGGCTGGTGTAGGCGCTGTTTGGTCACTCGTTCGACGTATTCGCGTTCCAGGGGCTGGAGTTCGAGAGGGTTCTCGACCAGGCGGACGCTGTCGTGTAGGGCGATCAGAAACTGTCGGTTCTCTTGGTCGTCGGCGACGACGTATACCCGCGGCACCGGAACGAAGACGCCGTCGGCGATCTTCCGGAGTAGTAGGAGCGGTAGATCGAGGTCCAGAGCAGCCCGGAGCTTCTTGTTATCGCCGTTCACGCTGCCTTCGCGGTAGGCGTAGGCGAAGAGGGAGTCCTGTAGTTCTTCGTCCGCATACTTACCCTTGGGATCGGACAGGATCGACAGGGTGGCTAGCATGCCCTTTGGGTTGCGGATGCCGCGGTTGCGGTCGATGAGGCGGTGAGTCGCTCCGTTCAGAGTGAAGTCCCACAGTTGTTCGCGGGTAACGACTCCGGTGTCACCGACCAACTCCTCCAAGTGGAGGAAGATCTCCTCGCGGAGGATGGCCTCGGCATCCCTGTCCATGGAGAAAGTCTGTCATGGACCGAACCCGAGGAGTTGATCTTCAACAAATGCGTTTCAGTGCGCCGTGTCTGTCGAGCTTGCTGAGATGCTGGCCAGGGCTTGCGGGCCTTCGTGGATGATCGTGGCGAGAGTCGCTGCGTCCAGGCAGATCTCGAATTCTCGGTGGGTGTCGCCGAGGACGAGGGTGACGCGGTGTTCTTGGGGGTTGGGGACGAAACGGACTGGGCAGTCGGCGGCGGTGATTACCCAGGCCCCGATGGTGAGTTGGTCGAACATGGTGGGCTCCTCGGTGTTGGGATGGGTTATGTAGAAAGTGCATCACTCGAGTGGGTGGGTGGTTACCTTGAACTGGGTAAACCAGTGGCTTCTCGTCGAAAGCCCTGGACCGCTGGCAGTTTGGGCGTCCGCGTCACCCAGTACGGGTGCATGTTGATGGGGAAGCGTGTCATGTCGGAGACTGGTTCGACCTTGCCGAGGCGGCAGCTTGGGCGGTATTTGCGGGAGGCGCGGAGCGCGCTGGGGATATCGCAGGATCGGGTGGCGAAGGCCGCGGATGTCAGTACGTCGGTGTTGCAGCGGCTGGAGAGCGGGATCGCTACTCGGCTGAAAGTTCGAGATCTGCAGGCGATTTGCGATGTTCTGGAGCTGTCCGGCGATACCGCGGAGGCCATGGTCGGGTTGCTTCGTCAGGCGGCGGAGACCAGCTGGTGGCATGAGTACGGGAGCGTGATACCAGCGAACTTCGATGTGTATGTCGGGCTCGAGACCGCGGCTCGGAAGTTGACGACCTACCAGCCTGCACTCGTTCCTGGACTGCTGCAGACCCCCGAGTACGCTCGCGCGCTCATTCGAGCTGTGAAGCCTGAAGAGACGGCTGCGGACCACGAGCGTCGAGTCGAGTTGCGGGCGCGGCGGCAGGCAACGGTATCTCGGAGGTATCAGCCCCTGTCGCTCGACGTTGTCCTCCACGAGGCGGCGCTGCGGTGCAATGTGGGCGGTCCAATGGTGATGGCCGCTCAGCTGAGGCATCTCGCCGAGATCGGCAAATTGCCGAACGTCTCGGTGCGAGTGCTGTCGTTCAAGGCAGGAGCACCGGTCTGTGATCCCGTGGGGCAGTTCGCGATTCTCGAGTTCGACGAAGATACCGGAGGCGAACGCGTATGGCCTCCCGTGGTGTATCTGGAGACCTTCATCGGGTGTACGTACCTGGAGAAGGACGCCGATGTGCGGCGGTACTATCGGGTTCTCGATAGCCTTCAGCGGGCAGCGTTGGACGAGGCGGTCAGTCGTAACCTGCTGCGGCAGGTGGCAAAGGAGTTTTCAGCGTGACTGACGACCTATCCTCAGCCGAATGGTTCAAGAGCAGCTACAGCGGCGACAAGGCTGACTGTGTCGAGACAGCACATCTGCGAGACGGTTCGGTCGGGGTTCGCGATTCGAAGAACGCCAGCGGTCCCGCGCTGATCTTCACCCCGGAGCAGTGGGACGCCTTCGTCGCAGGTGTCGTGCGCGGAAGGCTGACTTCGGAGCAGGCTTAGGTCGACTTCCGCGATTTGGCGCACCGGACGCGTTAGCGTGGGCTATGGCTGCTGATCTGGAACCACCCATAGTTCCGAACGTACGTCGGACCTTCGTGGAGGCGCGGGGAGTACGCATTCATGTGACGGAGGCAGGGGAGGGGCGGCCGGTGTTGGCATTGCATGGGTGGCCGCAGCATCACTATGTGTATCGGGATCTGTTGGCGAATCCGCCGGAGGGGTTGCGGATCATTGCGCCGGATCTGCCGGGGTACGGGTGGTCGGGGGCGGCGCCGCATCGGTGGGCGAAGGAGGATGTCGCGTCGGATGTCCTTGCGTTGATGGACGAGATGGGGCTCGGCAAGGATGTCTTGTTGGTGGGGCATGACTGGGGTGGGTTTGTGGGGTATCGGATGGTGCTGCGGGAGCCGGAGAGGTTCGGGGGGTTCCTTGTTTTGAATATGGCGCATCCTTGGGCGCCGAAACAGGATGTGGCTCGGCACGCTTGGCGGCTGTTGGCTTATCAGCCGTTGATGGCGAGTGTGGGGGTGCCGTTGCAGCGGCGGACTCGGTTCTTGGAGTGGCTGTTTGGGGCTGCCACCTCGGAGGGGCATGCGATGGATGCGGACACCATCAAGGTCTTCGCGGACAGGTACAGGGATCCGGTGGTGGCTCGGACTGCTACCGACACCTACCGGACGTTCCTTCTGAAGGAGGTGCCGGCGTCGGTGCGGAATCCGGAGACTCGGCGGGCCACTGTGCCGGTTCGGGCGCTGTTCGGGAAGGACGACTCGGCGGTGCACTACTCGCTCGCCGCGGCGGAGACGGCTCGGGCGGATGACTACACGCTGGAGTTGGTCGAGGGGTGTGGGCATTTCATCGTTGATGAGCGGCCTGAGTTGGTGCGGGCGAGGTTGATCGGGTTGGCAGGGGAGACTGGGTAGATGAGGGGACTGGAATGAGCTCGCATTACTGGGCGGAATTCGGTCCGAATGGTGGTGTGTGGCGGGGAGAGTGCGGGGTTATGCCGGATCAGCGTCTGCGTCGTCTGATCACCGCTGCTGCCTCGTCCGCACACCTGTCGACGGATCGATATACCTCCCCGGCCGCGTACCTCAGCACCAGCCACCCTCCGAGCAGCAGTTCGTTCTGGCGACGGCGGTCTCTGCGGAATGTGCTCGACTCGCTGTGGAACTCGCGGCCGTCGATCTCGATGACGGTATGCGAGCGTTCGTCGACGAAGTCGCAGCGGTAGGGGCCGATCGGGTGGTTGCCGAGCAGGTGGATGCCGCGGCGGTTCATGGCTCGTGCGAACAGGCGTTCCGGTTCCGAAGCCGCGTGGATCGCGGCTTCGCGCACTTGTTTACGGATGGTCGCGGATCCGCGGAGGTGGGATTCGCACAGGTCGAGCAAGGCCTGTCCGGGCACCTGGTGTCCCACCTGCAGATCGATCAGTGCATCGGCCTCCTGCTCGGGAAGGACAGAGGCGCAGTCGAACACGGTCAATGCCGCGTTTGTGAGAGGGAGGTCGTAGCGTTCGTCGATCCAGTCGGGGCGGAGTTGCCGGCGGTAGAGCCGCAGCCATGCGGGGGTGGTGCGGTCGGCGTCTCTCGGGATGGTCGCCTCGACGCTGGTCGGTTCATCAGGGAGGAATCCGTGCAGCCAGGCCGCGGTTCGGTGACTGAGGACCGCGCGGGGCTGCCACGTGACCACGGCATGGCATCGGTCGAGAGTCGTTGGAGTGCCGAGGCGATACACGCCAGGGAGCAGTCGCGTGTAGACGCCGCGTCGGGATCGGTCGTTGATCGTGCTGGCGGGGACGCCTTCCGCGAGGAGCTCGCCATGTGAACGAATCATCCAGTAAGGATGCCGAGTAGCCGGGGCCACGCCATGTACTCGAGCTGGGGATATGCCGAGTCTGTGGATGCCCGCCAGGCTGTGGAAAACCAGCACGTCCCTGGTGGTGGTCAGGGACGTTGCGGCAGGCGGCCGCGAGAACGCGGTGGAGTGAGCGGAAGGGGCTGGGTTGGTTCGGGAGCGGTGATCGCGCTGGATCGGGAGACCCGCTGAGGTTTCGACCGCGCAAACTCTTTGGGCGGGCCCGCTGACGCCGCAGGTTGCCGGGGGCGAAGAAAATGAGGGTGACCTGGGGATATCGACGTGTGCGGCAGGCGAAGTGCCGCTGGTGGCGATAGGGTGACGGGCGCGGGTCGGCACCAATGGCTAGAAATTGGTCAAGTGACCGACTAGTCTGCGGGAAACCTGAAATGAAACAGGTTCACTCTTTGGCGGGTGCGGGCTGGGTTCGCATTGCCGCGGGTGTGGAAGTGAGGATGCGATGACTCTGTCCCGGCGGGCTGTGCTGGTGGGGGCTGCGGTGGGCGGCGTGGGGGCCAGTGCGGCTTTTGGTGCGAATATGGTTGGGGCACAACCTGTTCGGCATCGGGACGCGGGGCAGGGTTATCTTGTCGGCGTCGGGATCGCCGACATCACCGGGGCCCCGGCGGGGCAGGGGATGATGGGGTACTCCGAGGCTGATCAGGTCACTACGGGGCTCTTGACGCGGTGTTATGCGCGGGCCTACATCGTGGTGGATCAGGCTACGGGGGATCGGGTTGCGTTCGTGAACACCGACAATGCCTGCTTGTTCCAGTCGGTGCATCTGGTGGTGATGCAGCAACTGCAGCAGCGGTTCGCAGATCTGTATACCGAGCGGAACGTCAATCTCAATGCGACGCACAACCACAACTCGTGTGGTGGCACCGCGCGGGAATATGCGTATTCGCTTGCGGCCATGGGGTTTCAGCAGAACTCGCATGATGCCGAGGTGAACGGGATCGTGAAGGCGATCGTCGCGGCGCATGAGAATCTTGGGCCGGGGTCGATCATGCTCGGGCGGGGGGAGTTGCACGACGCCAGCGCGAATCGGTCGCGGGTGGCGTTCGAACTCAATCCGGACGAGGACAAGGCGGCGTTCCCGGATGCCATCGATCCGCAGGTCACCGTGTTGCGATTCCGGCAGGGCGGCAAGGATGTCGGGGCGATCACCTGGTTCGCCACCCACGGCACCTCGCTGACCGATCGCAACACCCTCATCTCGGCGGACAACAAGGGATACGCCAGCTATCGCTGGGAGCACGACGAGATGGGTGTGCGGCATCTGGACGGTGCGCCGTCGTTCGTGGCCGCCTTCCCGCAGACCAATGCGGGCGATATGACGCCCAATCTGTGGATCCGGCCCATGCATCCGTCGGGGCCGACCGAGGACAATCGCACCAACTGCGCCATCATCGGTGAGCGCCAATATCAGGCGGGCCGAAAGGCTTTCGATGCCGCGACGCCGATGGGCAGTGCCGGCGTGGATTCGGTGCTGCACTATGTGAACCTCGCGGACACCGCTATCGACGGCGACTACACCCCGGATGGCAAGCCGGCCCGCACCTCGCCCGCCATGATGGGCGCGGCGGCCATGGCGACCAGCACCGAGGACAACTGGAACTCGCAGCTGTCGTTCCTGCACGAGGGCGACGCCAATCCGATGGTGGCCGCACTCGGCGGACTCGACTCGCCGATCGAACAGTGGATGCGAGATGTGCAGGCGCCCAAGCTGATTCTGGCTCCACTCGGGGTGCTGCCGCCGCGGCCGTGGGTGCCGCAGGTCGTGCCGCTGCAGCTGATGCGGATCGGCGATCTGGTGCTGGCCTCGGGACCGTCGGAGTACACGGTCGTGTCGGGGCTGCGAATCCGGCGACTGGTGGCCCGGGCATTGAACGTGCCGCTGGAGAACGTGCTGCTGCAGGGGTACGCCAATGGCTACTGCGGATACGTCACCACCCCTGAGGAATACGCGTCTCAGCAGTACGAGGGCGGCGAAACCTTGTACGGGCGTTGGACACTCTCCGCACACATGCAGGAATTCGACCGGCTGGCAAAGGCTTTGGCGGCGCGCATCGACCTCGGCCGTGGCCCGGCCCCGCTCGACTGGGCCTTCGGATTGCAGCCGAATCTGCTGTCACCGGTTCCGGCCGACCTGCCGCACGCCGGTCGCGCCTACGGTGAGGTCCTCACCCAGCCGGGCGCGAACTATGGGGCGGGACAGACGGTTTCGGTGGAGTTCGTCGGCGCGCACCCCAATAACAACTTTCACCTGGACGGCACCTACTTCGAGGTCCAGCAGGGCTCCGGCGATGACTGGCGGCGCGTCTACGACGACAACGACTGGTGCACCGAACTGCACTGGTCCCGCCCGGACGGCCAACCCGCCGCCTCCACCATCAGTATCCAATGGACGGTGCCCGACAGCGCCCCCTCGGGCCGCTACCGAATCCAGTACACCGGCGACAGCCGCGACGCCGGCGGAGCCGTCAACGAATTCACTGGAACATCGGCGGAATTCGTGATCGGCTGACCCTATGGTGTTCGTTCGGCCCGCCGACGTGGCGGACGAGAAGTTCCTGTGGGCCATGCTGTTCGAGGCCTCGTACGCCCGCGATCGCGGCCTGGTCTCGCCGGACGAGCTGATGGATCAGCCGAAGCTCGCGAAGTACGTCCAGAACTGGGGTGCCGCAGGTGATCTCGGTGTGGTCGGAGGATTCGACGGCGTGCTGCTGGGCGCCGCGTGGCTGCGCCGGTTCACCGCCGAGGACGCGGCCCTGGGATACATCGACAGCGACACCCCGGAACTGGCAATCGGTGTCGCGCCGGAGAGCCGCGGCACCGGACTGGGAACCGCATTGATGACCGCACTCCTCGACGCAGCCCGTGAGCAGTACGAAGCCGTGAGTCTGAGCGTCCGCCTGGAGAATCCGGCCCGGCGGCTCTACGAACGCCTCGGCTTCGTCGCCGTACCGGGATCGGAGATCCTCAACCCGGCCGGAACCACCAGCATCACAATGCTTCTCCGCTTCCGCTGATCAGCGCTGTGGTGCGAGGTCGAACGCCAACCGTCCCGGCGCGAGATAGTCGTCGCGGTCCAGCAGCATCCGCACCTCCGGCCGCTCTCCCTCCGGCATCCGCGCGAACTCCTCGTGCAGCGGCGTCCGGAACGCCTCACCCCGGGCGGTGATCAACGGCAGCCAGTTGTCGTGATGGTTGGGCACGAACACCTTCGGCCGCAGCGCCTCGATATAGCTGCGCGGGTCCCGCAGCCCATTCGTGAACTGGTTGTACCCCTGCACCGCGCCGATGTGCACATCCGAGGCGGGCAGCGTGCGCAGCACGTCCAGGACGTGCGGCGCCTTGTCCAGCAGCGGTCCGGAGGAATCGTGCCAGGTCAGCACGAAATCGCCGAGCCGGAACTGATACAGCAGAACTCCGCCCTCCGGCGCGAGCAGATTGCGCGCCAGGTGTCCGGCGTCGCCCAGTCCCGGGGGATAGGCACGGATATCGCACAGACAGGGTTTGGGCCGCACGGGTGCGGAGGCATCAGCCCCCTCGTGCCGCGGTGTCCGCGCCGAGTGCAGGTGGCGGACCGCGGTCACCGAAAGCCCCGGCGCGAGCTCGAAGTCGTAGCGGTCGCCCGGCGCGGATTTGCTGGAACCCAGTTCCTGACAAGCCAATACGGCCCCGCGGACCTGCTTGCGAGCCGTCGCGCAATGCTCGGCGGTCCCGTGCACCACCGCCCCGCTCTCCCGCGCGATCGTTCCCGCGTCGGCCGCATGATCGAAATGCCCGTGCCCGATGAAGATTGCCGCCGGCTCCAGCGCCGCGACCTCCTTCGGCCCGGTCGGTACATACCCGGAGGTCGCCCCGCGCGGCACCCACGCGTCCAGCAGAAACACCACGCCGCCCATGGCCACCGCGAAACTGGCACACCCGAACCAGGACACCAGCACCTGATCCTCCCGCACCGCCCCGCTGACCGGATCCACCGCCTCGCTGCCGAAGAACCGCTGACGTGCGGCAATGGTCTTACTATTCGGCACCCGGAACCCCTTTGTCTCGCATCGCGGCGGCATCGCCCGCCCGCATTCTGCCCGGATCCGCCCGCACTGTCACCCGCCGGCGAGCGATGCCCGGTCCGCCGGCCACACGCGACCGATCACGCTGCTGACGGTCTGCGCGTCCGCGCGGTGGCCCGATCGCTGAGCCAGGACACGCCACGCTCGAGGGGACCGCGGCCGACTGCGAGCACCCACAGCACCGACATCGCCACGGTGATCGCGAGGAACACCACCAGCAGGGTATTGCTGGGCTCCTCGGAGATATGGTCGTCGAGTAGCCATATCGCGACGATGTGTGCGGAATACACCGTCAGCGGCACGGCGCCAACCGCCGCGAGTGGAAAAGTCAAGGGGCGGAATCGATCTGCGATCAGCAGGAAGACCGCGATCACTGTCACCGCGAATCCCAGCGATC
>NZ_JBIWMX010000012.1:0-219418 GCF_044766925.1 Nocardia sp. NPDC101769
GAACCCGGAAGCTAAGGCCACCTGCGCCGATGGTACTGCACTCGACAGGGTGTGGGAGAGTAGGACACCGCCGGAACATCCTTCGCGAAGGCCCCGACCAATTTGGTCGGGGCCTTCTGCGTATCCGGGGTCCGTGCGTGTATCCCGGATCCCTATGGATAGGGTATGGATACACAGGAAGCTCGCAGCGGACAAGCAGTTCCAATGGGGGCGGGGAGGCAATGATCGACAGCATGATTCACCAGCTCGCGCCACAGCGGCCGGCCGACACGGCCCGCCGGTTCCGGTGGGCTGCTCTGTGGCTGCCCGCCACCTACAGCTATGTGGGTGTGCTGCTGCTGGGCGCCGTGGCGCTGACCATGGTCAGCGCGCCGCGGGAGTCGCGAATTGTGTTGCATGCCAGCACGAACCTGCACAATCTGACCAGGGGCCGCCTCGGCACGCTGTTCTCGAGTGCCTTCCTGGTGGGTGAGGGCGCGGCGACGGTGTTCCTGATCGTGCCGATGCTGGCCTGCCTGCTCGCCTTGGCGGAGCGGCGCTTCGGGACCGTGAAGCTCGTGCACACCTTCTTCGTCGGCCATGTCGGCGCGACCGTGCTGGTGGCGGTCGGCCTGTGGGTGGCGGTGCAGTCGCAGCTGGTGCCGGGCAGTATCGCCATGGCCGAGGACGTCGGCGTCAGCTATGGCGCGATGGCCGTGGTGGGTGCGCTGGTTGCGGTGCTGCCGCCGCATCGCCGGTGGGTGTGGGCGAGTACCTGGCTGGCGTTCGCGCTGGGCGGGGTGGCGCTCTGGCACACCTTCACCAATGTGGGTCACTTCCTGGCGCTGTGCCTGGGTCTGGGCATCGGGCGGCTGACGATCCGCCGGCAGGGCGGGGCGGTGCGGCCGTTGAATGTGCCGGAATACCTGTTGCTGGCGGGCGGTTCTGTTTTTGCCTGCCTGATGCTGCTGGGCTGATGCCCGGTCACTAGACTCGACCGGTGCGCCTTGTGATTGCTCGTTGCCAGGTCGATTACGTTGGTCGTCTGACCGCCCATCTGCCCATGGCCCGTCGTCTGCTCATGATGAAGGCCGACGGTTCGGTGCTGGTCCATTCCGATGGCGGCTCCTACAAGCCTCTCAACTGGATGAGTCCGCCGTGCTGGCTGGAGGAACGGGAAACCGATTCCGAGACAAGCCAACTCTGGGTGGTCGCCAACAAGGCCGGTGAGGAACTCCGCATCACGGTCGAGGACATCGAGCTCGATTCCAAGCACGAGCTCGGCGTGGATCCCGGTCTGGTGAAGGACGGCGTCGAGGCGCATCTGCAGGAGCTGCTGGCCGAGCACATCGAAACCCTCGGCGCCGGTTATACCTTGATCCGCCGCGAGTACATGACCGCCATCGGTCCGGTCGACATCCTGTGCCGGGACGCGGACGGTGCGACGGTGGCGGTGGAGATCAAGCGCCGCGGTGAGATCGACGGCGTCGAACAGCTCACCCGCTACCTCGAACTCCTCAACCGCGATCCGCTGCTCGCCCCGGTCGCCGGCGTCTTCGCCGCCCAGCAGATCAAGCCGCAGGCCAAGACTCTCGCCGCCGATCGCGGCATCCGTTGCGTCACGCTGGATTACGATGCCCTGCGCGGCACGGACTCCGACGAATTCCGGCTGTTCTAACCTTCGTACCATGCCCCGCCGGAAACCCCGCCCCAAGGACTCGGCGCGGTCCTACTCGGACCCGCGCCCCCTGGGCGACGTCTTCGGCCGCACCGAGCACGGTCCCGGCACCGATGAGGCCTTCGTCGTCCGCACGGTCCCCGGCACCCGCGCCACCAAGCCCTACCGCTGCCCCGGCTGCGACCACGTCATCCCGCCGGGCACACCGCACATCGTCGCCTGGGCGGTCCACGGAGGCGAGGACGATCGCCGCCACTGGCATACCGGCTGCTGGAAGGGCCGCAACACCCGCACCATCACCCGCCGCTGGTCCTGAGCCCCGGGAACTATCGGCCCTGGAACTGAGGGGTCTCGACGACAGCGTTCTGCCGGTGCGGATGGCTACTCTTCCGAACTGAAGTACTAACGTTTTACAAGGAGTTCGGAATGAGTTCTGGTCGAATCGGCCTGGCGCTGGGCGCATTCGCGGCGGTCGCCGTCAGTATGGCGGGCAGCCCCCTCGCCACCGCTGATATCACCGACATGGCGGTGCACACGACTTCCGGTGTGGGAGACGTCGATACCTGGAATATCGACGCGTACATCACATGTAATCCGGCCAGCACTCCCGTTGCACCGCCGGTCCATTTCACCGACAACGGGAAGGCTCTGCCCGGGAGCCCTGGAACAACCGGTGCCTGCGTCACCGTTGGCGGGGTCTCGCAGACCAGCAGCGTGATTGCCTTCCTGCCCACCACCCTCGGCGTGCATCACATCGTCGCGACACAGTACAACCCGGCCGGATCGGTCCTGAGCACGATCGCCAGGGACGTGAATGTCACGGTGCTGCCGTCGACGCCGTGTCCGACCACCGGCAGCGCGGCCATGCAGTGCAAGTCGACCACCGGGTCCTGATCCCGTACTGCGACAGCGGTTTCGGGCGCAGGCGAGGATGACCTGCCGATACACATAAGGAAGGCCGCCTCCCCCGGAGGGGAAGCGGCCTTCGAACGGATGCGGGTTGTCGCCCGGTCGGTGAATCAGCTGGAGACGTCAGCGTTCTCGCGCTCGTCGACGATCTCGTCGTCTTCGCGAGCGTCAGCGATGGCCTTGCGGCCGCCCTTCTGGATGGAGCGCTGTTCCGGTGCGCCGTCGAGCAGTTCGCTCTCGCGGTTGACGGCGGCGAGCATGGCCGGGACCGAGTCGAGCTGGCCGCGGATGCCGAGCAGCTGAGCCAGGACACGGCCGCGGAGCACACGCATCTCCTCGGCAAGTTCCTTGGCGTGCGCGATCTTTCGATCCGCGGTGTTGGTCGCCGAGGTGATGAGGCGGTTGGCCTCGTCGGTGGCATCCTTGATGCGCTGGGCGGCCTCGGCGCGTGAGGTGGCCTCCAGCTCCTCCATGGCGCGGGTCAGCTTGGTGCGCCGCTCCGCCATGGTGACCTCGAAGTCCTGCTGGGTGGCCTTGCGCTTGGCCTCGGACTCCTTGGTGAGGCGGTCGGCCTCGGCATTGGCGGCTTCGACGATCTTGGCGGACTCGGAGCGGGCGTTCGCGAGAGTCTGCTCGAATTCGATTTCGAGCGCTTCGCGCTTCTCCTTGGTCTCGGAGAGGAGCGATTCGTACTTCCCACGCATTTCGGTGGCCTGCTGCTCCGCAATCGAGATCATCTCGGCGGCCTCGGCCTGCGCCTGGGCGCGGACCTCGGAGGCCTCATCCGAGGCCAGACGCAGCATGCGGGAGATGCGATCGGACATGCCTTCGGCGGTGGTCGGCGGCACCGAGAGCCGGTCGACCTCCTTACGGAGCTCGTCGATCTCGTCCCGGGCATCCTCGAGCTGGGCCGCCAGGTTGCGGGCCTGGGCTGCGGCGGCATCGCGGTCGGTGGCGGTGACCCTCAGCTCGGCATCGAAACGGTCGAAGTAGTTACGCACCTCGTCACGGTCATAGCCCTTCCGCACAACGGTAAAGGGCAGCGCGACGAAGCGATTACGATCGGGCTCAGTGGACGACATGACCCACAAACTACAGCCTGACGACACCCGATGGTGACCCGACCGCGAATGTTGTTACGCCCTCTTTAGTAGGGCGGAACGCGGTACTAGTGGGTAGTTTTCGCCGCCGGTTCGACGAGTTCTACCAGCACACCGCCAGCATCCTTGGGGTGGATGAAATTGATGCGGGAACCAGCGGTGCCGCCCCGCGGCTCTGCGTACAGCAAACGCAAGCCCCGGTCACGCAGCTGCGCGGAAACAGCCTCGACATCGGTCACACGATACGCGAGCTGCTGCAGGCCGGGCCCGTTTCGGTCGATGAATTTCGCGATCGTCGACTCCTCGTTGAGCGGAGCCAGCAACTGCAGAGCGACCGATCCGGCCGGAGTGCCGGGCACGGACAGCATGGCCTCGTGCACGCCCTGCGCCTCGTTGATCTCGCGATGCGTCTCGACCATACCGAGATTGTCCCGGTACCAGGCCACCGCCGAATCGAGATCTGGCACAGCGATTCCGACGTGATCGACGGCGGTGACGTATTCCGACGGGATGAATTCGGTGTTCTCTGTGTTGCTCACACCAGTGACGGTAGCGCGCCCCTCGGAAGGACGCCGGAGCGCCGCACGTTACCTTTGAGTACGGCTCCGATGGTTGGCGGAGCAGTCACCATACGACGTAAGCGAGGCTCATCGTGACCACCACCTCCGTCATCGTCTCCGGCGCGCGCACCCCGGTGGGCCGGCTGCTCGGATCGCTGAAGGGCTTCAGTGGCTCCGACCTGGGCGGGTTCGCCATCAAGGCGGCGCTGGAGAAGGGCGGGGTGGCGCCCGAGCAGGTCGACTACGTGATCATGGGCCAGGTGCTCACCGCGGGCGCGGGCCAGATCCCGGCCCGGCAGGCGGCGGTCGCGGCCGGTATTCCGATGGATGTCCCGGCGCTCACCGTCAACAAGGTCTGCTTGTCCGGTATCAATGCAATTGCGCTGGCGGACCAGCTGATTCGGGCCGGCGAGTACGAGATCGTGGTGGCCGGCGGCCAGGAGTCCATGACCAACGCCCCGCACCTGCTGGAGAAGAGCCGCGAGGGCTACAAGTACGGCGACGTCAACCTGCGCGACAGCATGGCCTACGACGGCCTGCACGACATCTTCACCGACCAGGCCATGGGCGCGCTCACCGAGCAGCGCAACGATGCCGACGCCATCAGCCGCGAGGAGCAGGACGCCTTCGCCGCCGCCTCGCACCAGAAGGCCGCGGCCGCCTGGAAGAACGGCGTCTTCACCGACGAGGTCACCCCGGTCTCGATCCCGCAGCGCAAGGGCGACCCGATCCAGTTCGCCGAGGACGAGGGCATCCGCGCCGACACCACGGCCGAGTCGCTGGGCAGGCTGCGCCCGGCCTTCCGCAAGGACGGCACCATCACCGCCGGTTCCGCCTCCCAGATCTCCGACGGCGCGGCCGCGGTGGTCGTCATGTCCAAGGCCAAGGCCGAGGAGCTGGGCCTGAGCTGGATCGCCGAGATCGGCGCGGCCGGCGTCGTGGCCGGCCCCGACTCCACCCTGCAGGACCAGCCCGCCAACGCCATCGCCAAAGCCTGTGCCAAGGAAGGCATTTCGCCCGCCGACCTGGATCTGGTCGAGATCAACGAGGCGTTCGCGGCGGTCGGCATCGCCTCCACCCGCAAGCTCGGCATCGACTCGGAGAAGGTCAACGTCAATGGCGGCGCCATCTCCATCGGCCACCCGCTCGGCATGTCCGGTGCCCGCATTGTCCTGCACCTGGCGCTCGAGCTGAAGCGCCGCGGCGGCGGTGTCGGCGCGGCCGCGCTCTGCGGTGGCGGCGGCCAGGGCGACGCCCTCATCGTCCGCGTGAAGTAGGAGCAACTGCTCATGGGGAACAGCCCCGGCTCGTGAGCCGGGGCTGTTCCGGTTCTCATACCAGGAATCCAGCGCGCCCGTCCCAGATGTGACCAGGTCCACTACAGGGTGTCGTAGGTATCGGGCAGAATGGTTGCCATGGGTGATCTGTTCGACCTGTCCACGGTCGCTAAGCGCGTGCGTTTCTTCGGCCTGCTCGAGGTGCCCTCGTGGGTGCTGCTGTTCATCGGCTCGGCCCTGAAGCGTGCGGATGCGCTGGGGATCGCCGATCAGCCGATCAAGTGGCCGGTGATGGTGTTCGGCATGCTGCACGGCATCGTGTTCCTGGCCTACGCCATCAACTGCCTGCTGGCGTCGCGGGAGTTCGAATGGCCGGGCAAGACCACGGGTCTGGCGCTGCTGTCGTCTGTGGTCCCGTTCACGTCCGTGTTCTTCGAGCGGTGGGCGATCAACTCCGGTCAGCTGGGTGAACTGAGCCAAGCCGCGACACCCGCCGCCGCACGTTCGTGACAAACTGGATGTCGTGACTCGACCTGCACGCCGTCCCTCCGCCGCCGCCGCCATGTCGGGCGCGGTGGATCTGTCCGCTCTCAAGCAGCCGGCCGCCGCCGCGGGAGATGTCCCGGGTGACCATGCCGTCACCGAGGCCAATTTCGAGGATCGAGTGCTACGGCGCTCCACCCAGGTGCCGGTGGTGGTGGCGCTGTACTCGCAGCGCAGCCCCGGGAGCATCGAGCTGGTGAAGCTGCTGGAGCAGCTGGTCGGCCGGAGCGGCGGTGACTGGGATCTGGCCACCGTCGAGGCCGAGGCCAATATGCGCATCGCGCAGGCCTTCGGCGTGCAGGGCATTCCGACCGTGGTCGCCGTGGCCGCGGGCCAGCCCCTCGCCGACTTCACCGGCAACCAGCCCGAGGAGCAGGTGACCCAGTGGATCGCCGCCGTGGTGGATGCCGTGCGCGGCAAGCTCCCCGGCGTCGGCGCGGAGACCGCTGCCGCCGAGCCCGAGGCTCCCGAGGATCCCCGCTTCGTCGCCGCCGAAGAGGCCTTGGAGCGTGGCGAATTCGACAACGCGGTCGCCGCGTACGAGGCCATCCTGGCCGCCGAGCCGAACAACGCCGAGGCGAAGGCCGCCCTGCGTCAGGTCCAATTCCTTTCCCGCGTACAGGATCTCGACCCGGCCGCCGTCGCCAAGTCCGACGCCGACCCGGCCGATCTGGACGCCGCCATCGCCGCCGCGGACCTGGAGATGTTCAACCAGCAGCCGGAGGCCGCCTTCGACCGTCTCGTCGCCCAGGTCAAGCGCACCGCCGGCGACGACCGCACCAAGGCCCGCACCCACCTGCTCGAACTCTTCGAACTCTTCGACCCCGCCGAACCCATCGTGGTCGCCGCTCGCCGCAAGCTCGCCGCCGCCCTCTACTGACGACTGAAGATCAGGGAGCTCTCACCGCGGGGATTCGGTCGAAATCCCGTAGTGAGAGCTCCCTGATCGTGTTCAGACCGTGGGGAGGCCGGCGAGGGCGGCGTCGATACGGGGCTGAGGGAGTTCGAAGTCGGGGATTTCGCCTGCGAGATAGCGCTCGTAGGCGGTCATGTCGAAGTGGCCGTGGCCGCACAGGGCGGTCAGCAGGACCTTCTCTTCACCTGATTCGGTACAGCGCTTGGCCTCTTCGATGACGGCGGCCAGGGCGTGGGAGGGCTCGGGGGCCGGGAGTATGCCTTCGGCCTTCGCGAAAGTGACCGCCGCGGCGAAGCATTCGCGCTGCTGCTTCGCCACCGCCTCGAACAATCCGAGCTCGTACATGTGCGACAGCAGCGGCGACATGCCGTGGTATCGCAGGCCGCCCGCGTGCACCGGATCGGGGATGAAGTCGTGACCCAGGGTGTGCATCTTCATCAGCGGGGTGAAGCCGGCGGTGTCGCCGAAGTCGTAGGCGTAGATGCCGCGCGTGAACGACGGGCACGCGGCGGGCTCGACGGCCCGGATCACCGGATCGTATCGGCCCGCGAGCTTTTCGCGCAGGAAGGGCAAGAACAGTCCCGCGAAGTTGGAGCCGCCGCCGGTGCAGCCGACGATCAGATCGGGCAGGCGTTCACCCGCCGCGGCGAACTGTTTCAGCGCCTCCTCCCCGATGACGGTCTGGTGCAGCAGTACATGATTGAGCACGCTGCCCAGCGCGTAGCGGGTTGTCGGATCGGCCGCGGCCACCTCCACCGCCTCGCTGATGGCGATGCCCAGGCTGCCGGGTGAATCCGGATGGTCGACAAGGATTTTCGCGCCCGCGGCGGTGATCGGCGAGGGGCTGGCGTGCACGGTCGCGCCCCAGGTCTGCATGAGCGTGCGCCGGTGCGGTTTCTGGTCGTAGGAGGCGCGCACCATCCACACCTCGCAGTCGATGCCGTACTGCGCGCAGGCGAAGGCGAGCGCGCTGCCCCACTGGCCCGCGCC
Source organism: Nocardia sp. NPDC101769 (assembly GCF_044766925.1). Classification (NCBI taxonomy): domain Bacteria; kingdom Bacillati; phylum Actinomycetota; class Actinomycetes; order Mycobacteriales; family Nocardiaceae; genus Nocardia; species Nocardia sp. NPDC101769. The sequence goes on from NZ_JBIWMX010000012.1 coordinate 7,953, forward strand.
GGTCTCGGTGGTCAGCCGCCGGGTGCCCTCGGCGGCGTTGTAGAACGCCTGCGGCACAGCGGTATTCGGTTTGTGTGAGCCGGCGGGGGAGACGCCCTCGTACTTGTAGAAGATTCGGGCCGGGGTGCCGAGCGCCCTCTCCAGCCGTCGCGCCCGGAACAGCGGCGTCGGCCGCCAGAGCCGGTAGACGTCGATGACCTCGTCCGGAATGTCGAGGTAGCGGTCGCCGCTCACCTCCTGCCGGATGAGCTCCATCGGGAACAGCGGGGCCAGATCCTCGGGCCCGACCGGCTGTCCGGTGCCAGGACGCAGCGGGGGCGGCGGTGGTGCGGGCAGGTCCGGGATGACGTTGTACCAACGCCTCGGTATCTCGGATTCGTCCAGTGTGATCTTGGTGCGCTCGTCCACAAGACCCTCCCGGCTCGAAACAGCTGTCTGTCCAGACTGCTCCCGCAGCGGACCCCCTGGTGTGGAATTCGCCGGATTGTCACTGTCGCGGTCGCTCGAAATTTAGTAAGCTAGTGCTTATGATAAGCACGTACGAAGAATTGCTGGCCTCGGGAACCGAACTGCTCGCGCTGGACGCCCGCGCGGTACGCACCAGCATCGAGGTGGTGGCGGGCCTGGCCATCGCCGACCTGGACGCGCCCACGCCCTGCGCGGGCTGGACACTGCGAGACCTGCTGGAGCACATGATCGTTCAGCACTACGGCTTCGCGGCCGCCGCCCGCGGCGAGAGCGATCTCGCGCTGTGGAAGCCACAGCCGCTCGGCGACGATCCGGTCGGTGAATACCGGGCGGCGGCCGAGCACGTGCTGACCACCTTCGCCGGGCCCGGCGTCCTGGAACGGCAGTTCCCGCTGCCGGAGGTGCGCGACGGCATCGTGATTCCCGCGCCGCTGGCCATCAGCTTTCACTTCATCGACTACATCGTGCACGCCTGGGATGTGGCGCGGGCGCTCGGGAAGACCGTGGAATTCGACGCGGATCTTCTCGGTGCGGGGCTGCCGGTGGCCGAGGCGGTGCCGCGCGGTCCGCATCGGGAGCGGCCCGGCGCATCGTTCGCGCCCGAGGTGACCGCGCTGGAGGCGTCCGGGCTGGATCGGATCCTGGCCGTGCTGGGGCGCTCGCCCGGCTGGCCGGAGTGATCGGGGAGCTCTCCCACACGTGTTCCCCACTCCCACCCGGTGAGGAACCGGGCACTCTACCCGGTGCCGGCCGGTGGCGTCTTCGACAACCAGAGGGCGCTGTTCGGTGCGAGAGTCAGGGCGGCCGACACCGGGCGGCCGTGCCAGGGCACGGGCTCGGCGGCGATCGCGTCGGCATTGCCCGTGCCGCTGCCGCCGTAGCCGATGGCATCGGTGTTCAGCACCTCGTACCACGAATCCGGTTCGGGCCCGGGCAATCCGATGCGATAGCCGCTGAGCTGACGGCCCGAGAAGTTGTAGACGCAGGCGAGAATGGATCCGTCGGTGCCGTAGCGCAGGAACGACAGCACATTGTTGTCGCGGTCGTCGGCCTCGATCCAGGAGTAGCCGCCCGGCGACGTATCTTGGCTCCACAGTGCGGGATTGGCAGAATACAACCGGTTGAGGTCCCCGACCAGCCGTTGAACGCCCTGGTGCAGTGGGTTTTCCAGCTCGTGCCAATCCAGTCCGCGATCGTGGTCCCACTCCCGGAACTGACCGAATTCCTGTCCCATGAACAACAGCTGTTTGCCCGGATGCGCCCACATGTAGGCCAGCAGCGCGCGGACCCCACTCGCCCTGGCGAAATCATCGCCCGGCATGCGGGTCCACAGCGTCCCCTTGCCGTGAACCACCTCGTCATGGCTGATGGGCAGCACATAGTTCTCGCTCCAGGCGTAGGTCAGCGAGAAGGTGACCTCATTGTGGTGCCAGGCCCGGTACACCGGATCGTGGGCGAGATACCCGAGCGTGTCGTGCATCCAGCCCATATTCCATTTCATGGTGAAGCCCAGGCCGCCGACCTCGGTGGCGCGGGTGACCCCCGGCCAGGAGGTGGACTCCTCGGCCACGGTCAGCACGCCCGGATGGTGCTTGTGCACGGTCGCGTTCATTTCCTGCAGGAAGGCGACGGCCTCCAGATTCTCGCGGCCGCCGTGGATGTTCGGCTCCCAGTCGGGGCGGGAGTAGTCCAGGTAGAGCATCGAGGCCACGGCGTCCACGCGCAGGCCGTCGATGTGGAACTCCTCGATCCAGTACAGCGCGTTGGCGACCAGAAAGTTGCGGATCTCGTGGCGGCCGAAGTTGAAAACATAGGTGCCCCAGTCGAGTTGCTCGCCGCGGCGCGGATCTGCGTGCTCGTAGAGGGCGGTGCCGTCGAATCTGGCCAGCGCCCACTCGTCCCGCGGGAAGTGCGCGGGCACCCAGTCGAGGATGACGCCGATTCCCGTGCGGTGCAGGTGATCCACCAGGAACCGGAAGTCGTCGGGGGAGCCGAAGCGGGCGGTCGGCGCGTAATAGGAGGTGACCTGGTAGCCCCAGGAGCCGCCGAAGGGATGCTCTGCCACCGGCAGCAGCTCGACATGCGTGAAGCCCTGGGCGAGAACGTATTCCGCCAGCTGCTCGGCGATCTCGCGATACCCGAGCCCCGGCCGCCATGAACCCAGATGCACCTCGTAGACGCTGATCGGCGCGCGCAGCGGATCGGTGCGGGCCCGTGCCCGCAGCCATTCGGTATCGCCCCAGGCGAATTCGCTCGCGGTGACGATCGAAGCGGTCGCGGGCGGGACCTCGGTGGCGTAGGCCATCGGATCGGCGTGGTCGACGGTGCGTCCGTCCGCCCCGTGCACGCGGTACTTGTACAGCGCCCCCGCCTCGATGCCGGGCAGGAACAGCTCCCATACTCCGGAATCGCCGAGTTTCCGCATGGGGGCGGTGTTTCCGCTCCACCCGTCGAAATCCCCGATCACCGCTACGCCCCGCGCATTGGGGGCCCACACCGCGAAAGCCGTGCCGGACACCTCGCCGTCGAGGGTGGGGTAGCGCTTCGGGTGCGCGCCCAGCACCTCCCAGAGCCGTTCGTGCCGGCCCTCACCGAGCAGGTGCAGATCGACGTCGCCGAGAGTGGGCAGGAAGCGGTACCCATCCGCGTCCACCACCGTGCGCCCGCCCGGATAGGAGGTGACCAGGCGGTAGTCCCACAGCTGCGGGAACGGCACCACGGCCTCGAACACGCCGTGCTCGCGGTGTGCCAGTGGATGATCCACGCCGCCGATCCGGGCCGCGACCGTCTCCGCGTGCGGCCGCAGCACCCGGATGACGGTCCCGTCGGGATGCGGGTGCGCCCCCAGCACCGTGTGCGGATCGGGATGCGTGCCCGCCGCCAGCAGCAGGAGGTCGCGCCGATTCATCGGAACGATCGGCGATGGGCGAGCTCGGTGCGCGCGGCGGCCGGAACCGGCGGCAGCGCGAGAATGTGGGCCGCCGCCCGGGCCGGGTCCAGCCGCACGTAATTGCTCTGGCCCCAGTGGTATTCCTCGCCGGTGACCTCGTCGTACACCGTCGGCCGGTCGTGCCATTCGCGGCCGATGGCGGGCAGGTCGAGCGAGACCATGCCGTGCTCGGCGCCGAACGGGTTCAGGTTCACCACCACCAGCACGGCGTCGCCGGTGGTGGGGTCGAACTTCGAGAACGCCAGCAGCGCATCGTTGTCCACGTAATGGAAGTGGATGCAGCGCACCTGCTGCAGCGCGGGATGCGCGCGCCGGATCTCGTTGAGCCGGGTCAGCCACGGCTCCAGGGATTCCCCGCGCGCGGCCGCCTCGGCGAAACGGCGTGGCCGCAGCTGGTATTTCTCGGAATCCAGGTACTCCTCGCTGCCCGGCTGCACCGCCTGGTGCTCGTACAGCTCGAAGCCCGAATACACGCCCCAGGTGGCCCCGAGCGTCGCCGCCAGCACCGCGCGAATCGCGAACATGCCGGGCCCGCCGTGCTGCAGGCTCTCGTGCAGGATGTCGGGGGTGTTCACGAACAGGTTGGCCCGGGCCTCATCGGCCTTGGCGGCCAATTCCCGGGCGAACTCCTCGAGGTCGTGTTTGTGTGTGCGCCAGGTGAAGTACGTGTAGGACTGGCTGAATCCCCGCCGCGCCAGGCCGTACATGCGCGCGGGGCGGGTGAACGCCTCCGACAGGAAGATGATCTCCGGATTCTTCCGGTGCACCTCGGCGATCAGCCATTCCCAGAAGTCCGCCGGTTTGGTGTGCGGATTGTCGACCCGGAACACGGTGACGCCCAGGCCGATCCAATGCCGCACTACCCGCAGTACCTCGGCGTAGAGCCCGTCGGGCTCATCGTCGAAATTGAGCGGATAGATGTCCTGGTACTTCTTCGGCGGATTCTCCGCGTACGCGATGGTGCCGTCGGGCAGCGTGGTGAACCACTCCGGATGCGCCGCCACCCACGGATGGTCGGGCGCACACTGCAGCGCCAGGTCCAGCGCCACCTCCATGCCCAATTCCCGTGCGGCCGCAACGAAGTCGAGGAAGTCGGCCTCGGTGCCCAGCAGTGGGTGGATGGCGTCGTGCCCGCCCTCCGCCGAGCCGATGGCCCACGGCGAGCCGACATCCGCGGGCCCGGCGGTCAGGGAGTTGTTGGGCCCCTTGCGATTCACCGTGCCGATGGGGTGGATCGGCGGCAGATACACCACGTCGAAGCCCATGGCGGCGATGCGGGGCAGATCCTTGGCGGCGGTGGCGAAGGTGCCGTGCACGGGCCGGCCCTCGGCGTCCCAGCCGCCGGTCGACCGCGGGAAGAATTCGTACCAGGCCCCGACCAGCGCCCGCTGCCGCTCCACCTGCACGGTGTGCAACGGTCCGTGAGTCACGAACTCCCGCAACGGCGTTGCCCGCAGGATCTCGCCGACCTCGGCGCCGAAGGCCGCGGCGACCCGGGCCGGCAGTTGCGCGTCGCTGCGCAGCGCGGCGGCTGCGGCGCGCAGGATCTCCCACTGCCGCTTCGGCACCGCGAGGGCGGACCGCTCCAGCAGCCGGGCCCCGGTCTCCAGATCATTGGCCAGATCGACGGCGCTCTGCCCGACGGCGAGTTTGGCCTCCACCCCGGACCGCCAGGTGGCGAGGGGATCGCTCCAGCCTTCGATCCGAAAGGTCCAGCGGCCGGGCATGGTCGGGGTGAACACCGCGTTGAAAACATCCGGCTCGTACTCCGGGCTCATGCGAATGCGCTGCGTGCGCGCCGAACCCGGGGCCTGCACCGCCAGCGTGGCGGCGACCGCCTCGTGACCCTCGCGCCAGACCACCGCTCGTACGGGGACGACCTCGCCGACCACGGCCTTGGACGGCCGGCCGCCGGGAATCACGGGGGCGGTGTCATCGATGGCGATGCGGCCGGTCACGCCCTCGAACTTACCGGAGTGGCTACTGCTGGCCCGGCTTGAGGAGCACGAACAGGCCGTGGGCCTCGGCGCAGAGCCGGTCGCCGTCGTGCAGGGTGGCGCGCACGAACACCTTGCGGCCCTCCTGCCGCTCCACCCAGCCACGCAGCACCAGTTCGGTGTTCAGCGGCGTGATGGACCGGTAGTCGACGTGCAGGAAGGCGGTGCGGGTGGCCTGCCTGGTGTACAGCGCCGCCGTCATGCCGAGCAGGTCGTCGAAGCCGAGGGCGATGTGGCCGCCATGGGCGGCACCGTTGCCGCCCAGGTGGAAGGTACGGAAGGTGATGCGCGCCCGCACCCCGTCCTTGCCCGCCGCGTCGACCTCGAACGGCGGCAGCGTGATGTTGCCGCGCGCGGGCAGGTCGTTGCGATGCCACGGCGGCGCGTCCCATTCGTCGACGACCGCCGCGTCGAGCTTGTCGTTGAGCTCCTGCAGAGTGGCGATCACATCCAGCGCCAGCGCGTCGGACGGGTCGGCCAGCCGCACCCGGTCCATCAGCCCGCGCACCTGGTCGATGAACTCCCCGTAGTGCACCCCGCCCTTGGTGTTGTCGCGGCCCAGTTCTCGGATCGGCCGGAACCCGCCCTCGTGATGCTCCTGGGTGGGCTGTCCCTCGACCGCCTCGATCTGCTGCTCGCTCATCTGAAACACGTTATCGGTTGCCGACAGGATGCTCCGCGCGGGGGATGCCCTGACCAGTATCAGACGCACCCAAAGGTTCGCGGCCGTCTCGATTCTGGACTGCGCTCCGCCTCCCCGCGCTTGGAGCGGGGGAGCGAAGCGGAGGAGCGGAGGAGGGAAGAATCGAGACCTGGGGGCCGCGAACCCGCCCGGAGCGAAGCGGAGGGCAGAATAGGCACCGTGAAGGCATTGCGTCGATTCACCGTTCGAGCCCATCTGCCAGAGCGGTTGTCCGCATTGACCGAGCTGGCGACCAATTTGCGCTGGTCGTGGCATGGGCCCACCCAGGATGTGTTCGCGGAGCTGGATCCCCGCCTGTGGGTGGAGGTCGGGCACGATCCGGTCCGGATGCTGGGGGAGGTGCCCGCGGCCCGGCTCGACGAGCTGGCCGGAGACGACGGCTATGTGCGGCGGGTCGATGCCGCGGCGGCCGATCTGCAGGACTATCTGGACCGCCCCCGCTGGTTCCAGAAGCAGCGGCGCGGGCCGCGCGGGATCGCGTACTTCTCCATGGAGTTCGGCGTCACCGAGGTGCTGCCCAACTATTCGGGCGGGCTCGGGATTCTGGCGGGCGACCATCTCAAGGCCGCGTCGGATCTGGGCCTGCCGCTCATCGGCGTCGGACTGCTGTACCGCTCCGGCTATTTCCGGCAGTCGCTGACCGCCGACGGCTGGCAGGCCGAACGTTATCCGGCCCTGGACCCGATGGGGCTGCCGCTGCGGCTGCTCACCGACGGGGGCGCGCCGGTGCTCGTGCACGTGGCCATGCCCGAGGGGCGGGTGCTCCGGGCCCGGGTGTGGATCGCCCAGGTGGGCCGGATTCCCCTGCTGCTCTTGGACTCCGATATCGCCGACAACGACCCCGAACTTCGGGCCGTCACCGACCGGCTCTACGGCGGCGATCAGGACCACCGCATCAAGCAGGAGATCCTGGCCGGCATCGGCGGCGTCCGGGCGGTGCGCGCCTACACCCGCGCCAACGGCCTGCCCGATCCCGACGTCTTCCACATGAACGAGGGCCACGCCGGATTCCTCGGCATCGAGCGCATTCGCGAATTCATGGCCGCCGGAATGGATTTCGACTCCGCGCTGACCGCGGTCCGCGCCGGGACGGTCTTCACCACCCACACCCCGGTCCCCGCGGGCATCGACCGCTTCGCCGGCGCCCTGGTGCGCCGGTACTTCGGCGGCGCGCACGGCGAGCGGGAATCACCGGTGCTGCCGGGCGTTTCGGTGGACCGCATCCTGGCCATGGGGCGCGAGGCCGATCCGTCGGTGTTCAACATGGCCCACCTCGGCCTGCGTCTGGCCCAGCGTGCCAACGGCGTGTCGAAGCTGCACGGTGAGGTCAGCCGCGCCATGTTCGCGCCGCTGTGGCCGGGTTTCGACGCGAGCGAAGTCCCGATCGGCTCGGTCACCAATGGCGTGCACGCCCCCACCTGGGCCGCGCGCGAATGGATCGACAAGGCCCGCGAACTCATCGGCGCCGAACTGGTCGAGGAGGCCCGCGGCTGGGAGCGGCTGTGCGATGTGGACCTGCGTGAACTGTGGTCCACCCGGAATGCCCTGCGCGGCATCCTGGTCGACGAGGTGCGCCGCCGGCTGCGCGACTCGTGGCTCGAACGCGGCGCCGCCAGCGCCGAACTCGGCTGGATCGACGAGGTTTTCGACCCGGGCGTGCTGACCGTCGGCTTCGCCCGGCGGGTCCCCACCTACAAGCGCCTCACCCTCATGCTGCGCGACCCGGAACGCCTGCGCGCCATGCTGCTCGACCCGGAGCACCCGGTGCAGCTGGTGGTCGCCGGCAAATCCCATCCGGCCGATGAGGGCGGCAAGGCGCTCATCCAGCAGGTGGTCCGCTTCGCCGACGATCCGGCCGTGCGCCACCGCATCGTCTTCCTGCCCGACTACGACATGTCCATGGCCCGCTACCTGTACTGGGGCTGCGACGTCTGGCTCAACAACCCGCTGCGCCCGCTCGAGGCCTGCGGTACCTCCGGGATGAAGTCGGCCCTCAACGGCGGCCTCAACCTGTCCGTGCGCGACGGCTGGTGGGACGAGATGTACGACGGCGAGAACGGCTGGTCCATTCCCACCGCAGACGGCGTCGGCGACGAGCATCGCCGCGACGACCTGGAGGCCTCGGCCCTCTACGACCTGCTGGAACGCGCTGTGCTGCCGCGCTTCTACGACCGCGACCACGACGACGTGCCGGCCCGCTGGATGGAAATGGTCCGCCACACCCTGCGAACGCTGGGCCCGAAGGTGCTGGCCTCCCGCATGGTTCGCGACTACGCCGTCGACTACTACGCGCCCGCCGCCGCGGCCTATGAAGCGGTGTCCGCCGACGACTTCAAGGGCGCGCAGGACCTGTCGGTGTACCGCCGCCGCGTCGAATCCGCCTGGCCCACAGTGAAAGTCCTGCAGGTGGACAGCTCCGGCCTGCCCGACACCCCGGTCATCGGCTCGGACCTGGACCTGCGCGCCCGCATCGACCTCGGCGGCCTCACCCCCGCCGACGTCAGCGTGCAGGCCGTGCTCGGCCGGGTTTCACCCACCGACGACCTGACCCACGTCCACACCTTCCCCATGCGCCACGCCGGAACCGATTCCGGCGCCGACATTTTCACCACCCAGGCGCCGGTCCCGCTGTCCGGCGCCGTCGGATACACGATCCGCATCCTCCCGCACCACCCGCTCCTCGCCGCGGATGCCGAACTCGGCCTGATCGCGACGCCCAGCCCCTGACGATCAGGTGGGCGCGATCAGCGCGCGTTTGAGAATCTTCCCGGTGGGGTTGCGGGGCAACGCATCCAGGAACGTGACGTCGCGGGGGACGGAGAAGCGGCTGACGCGGTGGCGGATGTAGTTGCGGACCATGTCGGAGTCGAGGCCCGAGCCGGGGCGTTTGACCACGAAAGCGGCCAGGCGCTGGCCGAATTCGTGATCCGGGACGCCCACCACGGCGACCTCGCTCACCTGCGGCAGATGGGAGAGGGCCTCCTCGACGGCGCGCGGGAAGACGTTCTCGCCGCCGGAGATGATCATCTCGTCGTCGCGGCCGGCCACGAACAGCTTGCCGGAGGCGTCCAGGTAGCCGATATCGCCGGTGTCGAGCATGCCGTCGGCCTCGTCGGGCGGGGTGGCGTCGGTGTAGCCGTCGAACAGCATGTGATTGCCGACGAAGATGCGCCCGGTCGCCCCCACCGGCACCGGACGCCGATCCGGGCCCAGCACAGCGAGTTTCGTGCCCAGTGGCGGCCGCCCCGCGGTGGTGGGGGACATGCGCAGATCCGCCGGATCGGCGATGGAGGCCCACGACACCTCGGTGGAGCCGTACACGTTGTAGAGGATCTCGCCGAAGGCGTCGAGGAACGCCAGCACCGTCGCACCGGCCAGCGGCGCCCCGCAACTCGCCACGATGCGCAGGGTGGACAGGTCGTAGCGGGCGCGAACATGCGTGGGCAGATCCAGGATCCGGTTCACCATGATCGGCACCACGATCAACGCCGTCACCTTGTGCTCGGCGATGCGGCGCAGGCAGTCCTCGGCGTCGAAGCGGTCACCCAGCAGCACCGTCGCCCGGACGGCCGTGGAGATCTGCAGGGCACCCAGCCCCCAGGTGTGGAACAGCGGGGCCGGAATGAACATGGTCTCGTTGGTGCCGAACGGAATTCGCGACAGCAGCGCCGCCACCGTCCCGAAACCCTTGGGATGCCGCCGCCGCGCGCCCTTCGGCGTTCCGCTGGTCCCTGAGGTGAGCACCACCAGGCGGCCCGGCCGCGGCGGCTTGCGCGGCGGCTCCTGGCGCATGGCGATGAGTTCCTCGATGGTGGTGCGCCCGGGATCCGGTGTCGCGTCGTCACTGGTGAAGCGCGGCAGCTCGGCGGGCAGATACCGCACCAGATGCTCGAATTCACTGTCCGCGAACAGCGCCGACAGCCGATGCCGCCCCACGATCTCCTCGACCTGCCGGGCGGGCAGCCCGGTATTGAGCAGCACCGCGTCGGCTCCCGACTTGCCCGCCGCCACCATGCACTCGACCATGCCGGTGTGATTGCGGCACAGCAGCCCGATCGCGGTGCCGGGCCCGAACCCCAGCGCGGCGAAGGCCCCCGCCAGAGCGCTGCTGCGCGCATGCAATTGGTCGAAGGTGCTGGAATACCGGTCGTCGATGACGGCCGGCCGCTGGGGCGAGTGCGCGGCCCCCGCCGCGTAGCCACCGGCCAGGCTGAAGCCCCACCTGGCCAGTCCGCCGATCTGCCGCAGACCCACATCCGGCCGGTAGGTGCGCACCACGCCGGAGGCCACCATCCGCTTGACCACCCCGGCCTGCAGCCGCATCCGCGAATCCTCGCCATTGACGATGAGCGAGGACGGCGCGCCCTGGACCAGGTCGCCCACCCGCCTCAGCCCGGCCAGCGTCCAGGCCACCACCGCCGAGTTCGGCAGCTGCGCGGGCAGCGGATGCACCAGCCCGGCCTTGAAGTAGGTGACGTAGATCCGGGTGTGCCGCGTGTCGCCGCGCAGGCGCACGGTCGCGAAGCTGCCCTGTTCGGGGCAGTGCAGCTCGAAGCTCTCGCCGGTGCGGGTGATGTGCAGTTGTACTCGCAGCACCAGGATTTCGATGCCATTGCCCCCGACGCGCATATTCAGCGTCGGATGCACATCGACGGTGTCGAGTTGTTCGCACGCGCCGATTCCAGGAAATAGCCGGGGGTAGGTCTGCGGGTCGACCAGGACATCCCAGATCGCTTGGCGGTCGATCGCAAAGTTCGCGACCGCGTCGATGACATCGGTTACCACTGGCGTACTACTTCTGCCTGGCCGGTTCCCCTGAACACCTCCGGCGGAATACGTATTTGTAACGTTCCAGGCAATAGGGGTCAAGACTCTTGAATTACCGGCCGGTAGTTATTTGAATAGCCGATCAATTGCGCTGGCGGCATCGGGAAAACAGCGATCAGGCAGGTGGGATTGCCCACAATTCGCGAGCCCAGTGACAGATCGTGCCAACCGGACCAGTACCGTGCCCACGGCAGCCTTCTACCCTCCCGCCGACTGGAGACACCCCACATGACCACCGACGTCCTCACACGCACCAAGGGGCGCGTCGACGCGTACTTCGGCATCAGCGAACACGGTTCCACCTTCAAGCGCGAGGTCATGGCGGGAACCATCACGTTCCTGGCCATGTCGTATGTGCTCGCGGTCAACCCGCGGATCCTGGGCGACCACGGTGACCTCGGCGACAAGGGCATGCCGTTCCAGGCCGTCTTCACGGCGACCGCCGTCGCCGCCATCTTCGGCACCCTGGTCATGGGCCTGTGGGCCAAGTACCCGGTCGCGCTCGCACCGGGCATGGGCCTCAACGCCTTCTTCGCCTACACGGTCGTCCTGCACATGGGAATCCCGTGGCAGCAGGCGCTTTCGGGCACCCTCATCTCCGGCGTCGTGTTCTTCGTCCTCGCCGTCACCAAGGTGCGCGAGAAGATCATCGAAGCCATCCCCATGCAGATGAAGCTCGCGGTCGGCGCGGGCATCGGCCTGTTCGTGGCCTTCCTGGGCCTCAAGAGCGCGGGCATCGTCACCTCCGACCCGGCCACGCTCGTGCACCTGGGCAACTTCCACCACGGCACCACCCTGCTGGCGCTCTTCGGCCTGGTCGTGACCGTCGTCTTCCTGACGCTCGGCTGGCACGGCGCGGTGCTCTACGGCATCCTCTGCACCACCGTGCTCGGCATCGTCACCGGTCTGGTGCAGCTGCCGAATTCGGTCGCCGCCATGCCGCACGGGCTGGATCAGACGTTCGGCCAGGCCATCATCCACCTGCCCGACGCCTTCACCGGGAAAATGGTGGTCGTCGTGCTGACCATGCTGTTCGTCGACTTCTTCGACGCCTCCGGCACCTTGATCGGCGTCGCCAACCAGGCCGGGCTGCTGACCAAGGACGGCAAGCTGGACCGCGCGGGCCAGGCGCTGGCCGCCGACTCGGTCGGCACCGCCGCAGGCGCGATCATCGGCACCTCCTCGACCACCGCGTATGTCGAATCCACCGCGGGTGTTTCGGCGGGCGGCCGCACCGGCCTCACCGCGGTCACCACGGCCGGCTGGTTCCTGATCGCCCTGTTCTTCTTCCCGATCTTCGCCACCTTCGCCGATGTGTCGGCCGTGACCGCGCCCGCGCTCATCGTGGTCGGCGTGCTCATGTCCCGGGCGCTGGGTGAAATCGAGTGGAACAGGCTGGAATACGCGGTCCCGGCGTTCATCACCGTGATCATGATGCCGCTGACCTACTCGATCGCGAACGGCATCGCCATGGGCCTGCTGTTCTACCCGATCGTCATGGTGGCCAAGAAGCGTGCGCGCGAGGTGCATCCGGTCATGTGGGCGCTGATGGCCGTGTTCCTCTACTACTTCTGGTACCTGGCCAAGTAGGGCCGGCTCTCAGGGGTCGGCCCTGAAATCCCTTTCCCGGGCGCGAGGCGGAACAGCCTCGCGCCCGGTCTCGTTGGGGACCTGCTGTAGGCTACAAAACGGACCATGGTCCGGATAGGATCGCCGCCGAGCCGTACAGACCGAGAGATGAGGACCCGACATGACCGCAACCGTGAATGCCGCCGCCCGAGCCACCGCCTCGAACGGCCTCAGTGGCACCGATATCGGCCTGCTGGTCGCCCGGCTGGGCTTCGGCGGCGGACTGGCCGTGCACGGCGCCCAGAAGCTGTTCGGCTGGTTCGACGGCTACGGCCTGGACGCGACCGCGCAGGGCTTCAAGGGCATGGGCTACGACCCGGGCAAGTTCTTCGCCACCCTGGCCGGCCTGAGCGAGCTCACCGGTGGGCTGCTGCTGATGCTGGGCCTGCTGACGCCGCTGGCCGGCGCCATCGCGCTGGGCACCATGATCAATGCCGTGCACGTCACCTGGAGTGGCGGATTCGCGATGTGGGAGCTGCCGGCGGTGTACGCCGTGGCGGCCGCCGCCTTCGCCTTCGCGGGGCCGGGCCGGGTGTCGCTGGACTCCGGTCGCCCGTGGCAGCGCCAGGGTCTGGTCTGGGGCGCCGGGGCGGTCGCGCTGGGCGTGGTGGCCGCGCTCATCACCCTCGCGGTGAAGTAGGCCGGGAAGAAAGTCTCGGTGTCCCCGCGCCGCGTGCAGGGCTTGGCGCGGGGACGACGGACACGTCCGATGTGGGAATTGGGGGGTTCACCGGAGTATCGAAAGCTAATTTACTTCTGATCGGAAGTAGGAACCACCCTTGTGACTGTTCTCACAAGGTCATTTCATTTGCGCGACACTATTTGTCAGTCTTTCGAGAGCTTTTGTCACAACTTGGGGATCGGATGTTTCCCAATATGGTGGTAATGATGCTCGGAGATAACCGCCATAGCGCGCCGTGGCCAGTCTCGAATCCAGAATTGCGATAACGCCGCGATCGTCCACACTGCGCAGCAAACGGCCCGTTCCCTGCGCCAGCAGCAGCGCCGCATGATTGGCCGCGACCGACAGGAATCCATTGCCACCTCGCGATTCCACCGCGCGCTGACGTGCCACCAGGAGCGGATCGTCCGGGCGCGGGAACGGAATCCGGTCCAGGATCACCAGACTCAGCGACGGACCGGGAACATCCACGCCCTGCCACAGTGAAAGTGTCCCGAAGAGCGAGATTTCCGGGTCCTCGGCGAATTTCCGGACAAGGGCGCCGGTGGCGTCGTCACCCTGGCACAGGATGGGGGTGTCGAGACGCTCCCGCAGAATTTCGGTGGCCGCCTTGGCCGCTCGCATGGACGAGAACAGCCCGAGGGTGCGCCCGCCCGCCGCGCGGATGAGGCGTTCTATCTCGTCCAGATACGACTGCGGCAGCCCGTCCCGGCCCGGTGCGGGCAGATGCTTTGCCACATACAGGATTCCGGACTTGGCGTGGTCGAAGGGCGAACCCACGTCGACCGAATTCCAGCGCAGCGCCTTCTCGTCCGACGGGGCCTCGGTGCCGGTGGCCAGGGCCGGGTCCACGGTCGCCGAGGACTGCGGCGGCAGGCCCCAGGTCACCGCCAGATTGTCGAACGAGCCGCCGATCTGCAGCGTCGCCGAGGTGAGAACCACGGTGGCCGTACCGAACAGGCGGCTGCGCAGCAGCCCGCCCACCGACAGCGGTGCCATGTGCAGCGTGCGGCGCGCGATTCCGCGCACATCCTCCGACGCCAGCCAGATGACATCGCGATGCGCGGCGGGATCGGACTCCTCGAAGGCGGTCAGCACCCGCACCGCCGCGTCGTGCACCTCCTCGACGGCCGCCAGCGCCTGATTGCGGGCCGCCGCCGATTCCGGGTCGCCGGTGGCGGAACTTCCGCCCTGCGGGGCCAGGGCGGTGCGGGCGTTCCAGGCCGCGTCGCGGATGAGCGCGAGCACGGGGGCCGCGCCGTCCGGCATCCGGTCCCAGCGTCCGGGCTGCAGGTCGTCGAGCAGCTCGTGCCAGGCCTCGGCCGCGCCCTCGAGCCGGTCCACCTCCTGCTCGTCGATGAGTTTCGAACACCGCTTGGCGGCGGCGCTGATGGCCGAGGTGGACAGTTCAGCGGTGGCCACGCCGGTCACCCGGTCCACCAGCTCGTGCGCCTCGTCGACCACCACCACATCGTGTTCGGGCAGCACCTGGATGCCGCTGATGGCGTCGATGGCCAGCAGCGCGTGGTTGGTGACCACCACATCGGCCTGCCCGGATTCGGCGCGCGCCTTCTCGGCGAAGCAGTCCTGCCCGAACGGGCAGCGCGACTTGCCCAGGCATTCCCGGGAACTCACGCTGACCTGCCGCCAGGCCCGATCGCTGACGCCGGGGGCGAGCTCGTCGCGGTCGCCGGTCTCGGTGTCGGAGACCCACTCGTTCAGCCGCTGCACCTCCCGGCCCAGCTTGGAAATGGCGAAGGCGTCGAAGAGTTCGGCCTCCGGCTCCTCCGGAATCGCGCTGTTGATCTTGTTCAGGCACAGATAGTTGTTGCGCCCCTTGAGAATCGCGAACTGCGGCACGCGGCCCAGCGGTGTCGCCAGCGCGTCGGCCAGCCGCGGCAGATCCCGGTCCACCAGCTGCCGCTGCAGCGCGATGGTCGCGGTCGAGACCACCACGGTCCGCCCGGTCCGCACCGCGTGGCGCAGACTCGGCACCAGATACGCCAGCGACTTACCCGTCCCCGTCCCGGCCTGCACCGCCAGATGCTCCCCGGTGTCGATGGCGTGCGCGACAGCCGCCGACATCGTCTGCTGCCCCTTGCGCTCCCTACCCCCCAACGCCTGCACAGCGGTGGCCAACAGCTTCGGAACGGGAGGCAGTTCAGGCACGGCGGCCAGATTACTGCGCCGCCCCGACAACCCTCGCGCAAACCTCTCCGGGCTGCCCGCCAGGACCGATTTCCGCCGATCAGGGCACTCGCCCGGGTCGTGAGTCAGTTCTCCAGTGTTCCGGCCAGTTCGACTCCGGAGGCGCGGAGTTTGTCCAGGACGGTGGCCAGGGTTGCGGGTGAGACGGCGGCGGTGAGGCCGAGGAGGACCCGGGTGTCGAAGCCGGCGGCGCGGGCATCCAGGGCGGTGGCGCGGACGCAGTGGTCGGTGGCGATGCCGCAGACGTCGACGGCGTCGATGGCGTGGGCGCGCAGCCAGTCGGCGAGGGTGGTCGAGCCGTCGGCGGCGGTGCCTTCGAAGCCCGAATAGGCCGCGGTGTACGCGCCTTTGGAGAAGATCTCCTGGATCGGCCCGGTATCCAGGCTGGGATGGAAGTCGGCGCCGGGGGTGCCGACACGGCAGTGCGGGGGCCAGGTGTCGACGTAGTCGGGTTGCTCGGAGAAGTGCGCGCCCGGGTCGATGTGGAAGTCGCGGGTGGCGACGATGGCGGTGTAGTCGGAGACGCCCAGGTATTCGGTGATGCGCTCGGCCACGGCCGCGCCGCCCGCGACGGCCAGTGATCCGCCTTCACAGAAATCGTTCTGCACGTCGACGACGATCAGGGCTCGGCTCATGAGCGGACCTCCTGGAAATCGGCGGCTGAACCACGACGGCGCGCCGCTCGTATTGCATTGTGCCGCCCGGCGCCCGGCCGGTCCACGGCGACATCGGTCGCTGCATCGCGGGAAGAGACGAAAGACATACCGGGGGAAATTATGAAGAGTGCCGCGCTGATGGCCCTGCGTTTCTTCGTGGCGTTCGAGATCGCCAGTGTGGTGGCGAATCTGGCGTGGCACGAGATCGCGTTCGCGGCCGACGATCTGCTGAGCGCGCTGGTGCGCACGGCCCTGTTCGTCGCGCCCGCCGCGGTGATCGCGGCGGGCCTGTGGTGGCGGGTCAGCTCAGGAACGTCGTCGGAATCGCGGGTTCGCCCGCCGACAGCTTCAGGCCCTCCCAGGGAAGGCTGATCAGGCTCTTGGCCACCAGTTCCCGGCTCTGTACCAGGGTGGGCTGGTCGGTCAGCACCTCGCCGTCGCGGACCAGCGGGACCTGGATGTCGCGGATGTCGAAGCCGTCCGGGTCCGGGCGGGCCGCGGCAGCGGGGTAGACGATTTCCTCGACGATGGTGCCGGTGCGCCGCGCCAGCCGGACCGCGCGCTTGGTGCCGCCGCGAGACTCCTTGTGGGAGCTGCGTTTCGCCACCGGGATGCCCTCCACCTCGACCAGCTTGTAGACCATGCCCGCGGTAGGCGCGCCGGAGCCGGTGACCAGTGACGTGCCGACGCCGTAGACGTCAACCGGTTCGGCGCGCAGCGCGGCGATGGCGTATTCGTCCAGGTCGCCGGACACCACGATGCGGGTGCGCACCGCGCCCAGTGCGTCGAGCTGCTCACGCACCTGCCGGGCCAGCACACCCAGATCGCCGGAATCGATACGCACGCCGCCCAATTCGGGCCCGGCCACGTCGATGGCGGTGGCTACCCCGCGGGTGATGTCGAAGGTGTCGACGAGCAGCGTGGTGCCCACGCCCAGCGCCTCGACCTGGCTGCGGAAGGCCGCCGCCTCGTGCGCGCCGTCCGCGCCGCTGTGCAGCAGCGTGAAGGCGTGTGCGCTGGTGCCGGCGCTGGGGACGCCGAAGCTGCGGGCCGCCTCCAGGTTGGAGGTGGCGTCGAAGCCGGCCAGGTAGGCGGCGCGGGCGCTGGCGGGGGCTGCGAGTTCGTGTGTTCGCCGCGAACCCATTTCGATCATGCGGCGGCCGCCGGCGGCGCTCACCATACGGGCGGCCGCGGCGGCGATGGCGCTGTCATGGTTGTAGATGGACAGGATGAGGGTTTCCAGCAGCACACATTCGGCGAAGGTGCCGCGCACGGTGACGATCGGGGAGCCGGGGAAGTAGAGCTCGCCCTCGCGATAGCCGTCGATCTCGCCGCGGAAGCGGTAGTCGCGCAGCCACTCCAGCGTGCGGCTGTCCAGGAAGCGTTCGGCGACCGCGAGTTCGGGCTCGCCGAAACGATATTCGCCCAAGGCCGCCAGCAACCGCCCGGTCCCCGCGACCACGCCGTAGCGCCGGCCGTTTGGCAACCTTCGGGCGAATACTTCGAAGGTGCACTGCCGCTGGGCCGAACCGTCGGCCAGCGCCGCCGCCAGCATGGTGAGTTCGTACTGGTCGGTCAGCAGGGCCGTACTGGTCAGTCCGTCCGCGATCATCACGGAAACCACTCTAAGCACATCGACCGCCGTCCCACCGACCGTGCGCCACGCCCGGGCGCCGATCTCACTTCCACGTCAGGACGGCGTGTCGCGCAGGCTGTTGTTTCTGAGTTCTCAGGTCGTACCCTGGTTGTTATGGGTCTGTGTAATCAGGACGTTGTCCGGGTCGCCGCCGGTCCGGCGGGCGTCAACGTGACTATGTCGGCGGCACAGGCGACACCGGAGGCCATTGAATACTCCGAGATTCTGGAGGCCGAGGACCGGCCGTGGGTGACCGTCGTATGGGACGATCCGGTCAACCTCATGCACTACGTGACCTACATATTCCAGAAGCTCTTCGGCTACAGCAAAGGCAAGGCAACCGAGCTGATGCTG
Organism: Nocardia sp. NPDC101769; assembly: GCF_044766925.1. Classification (NCBI taxonomy): domain Bacteria; kingdom Bacillati; phylum Actinomycetota; class Actinomycetes; order Mycobacteriales; family Nocardiaceae; genus Nocardia; species Nocardia sp. NPDC101769. The sequence continues at coordinate 26,063 of NZ_JBIWMX010000012.1, forward strand.
AAGGTCCACAACGAGGGCAAGGCCGTGGTGTCCGCTGGCTCGCGCGACAAGATGGAGCACGACGTCCAGCGGCTGCACGCGGCCGGGCTGTGGGCCACCATGCAACGTGACGAGTGAACAGGACGACTACGGTAACCCCGTGCGGAAGTGGAGCAGAAAGACCTCCCTGGGCGGGCTGAAACTGCGTTCGGAAATGGACGCCCACGAGGCGGAGGTATTGCGTTCGCTGGTCGGGGCTGTCACCGGACTGCTCACCGATCGCGCCCGTTCGGCACCCGAGGACGACCTCGCGGAGCTGACCGGGCTACAGACGGGCAACACCGAACCGCCCGATGATCCGCGGCTGGCCCGGCTGCTGCCGGACTTCCATCGCCCCGAGCCCGGTTCCCCCGACGCCGAGCGCGCCGGCCTCAACAGCGCCCTGCGCAGCCTGCACGAGCCGGAGATCATCGAGTCCAAGGTGGCCGCCGGGCTGGTCATCCTGGAAACGCTGCCGCCGCAGGGCGGCAAGATCATCATCAGCCAGGAACAGGCGCACGCCTGGCTCACCGCGCTCAACGACGTGCGGCTGGCCCTCGGCACAGCCCTGGACATAACCACCGACACGCCCGACCATTTTCCGGACGACGATCCGCGCGGGCCGAGCCTCGAGGTCTACCACTGGCTCACCTGGATGCAGGACTCCCTGATCCAGGCGCTCGCGCCCTAGGGCACCGGGCGGGGCCACCGAGGAGAAGCTGCCGTGAACAGTGTTGCGGGACCACGTAATTCGATCACCGACGTCGACGGAGTCCTGGTCGGCCAGCACCACGTGCTGGACGCGAACGCCACCCTCGGGTCGGGCGCGGCCACCGGCTGCACGGTGGTGCGGGTGCCGGACGGGGCCGTGGCCGCGGTGGACGTGCGAGGCGGTGGTCCGGGCACCCGCGAGACCGACCTGCTGGACCCGGGAAACACTGTGCGGCAGGTGAATGCGATCCTGCTCACCGGCGGCAGCGCCTACGGACTGGCCGCGGCCGACGGCGTCATGCGCTGGCTGGAGGAGCACCGGGAGGGGATCCCGATGGATCCCGCCGACCCGTCCCGCGTGGTGCCGATCGTGCCCGGGGCGGTCATCTTCGATCTTCCGGTGGGCGCGTGGCACATTCGGCCCGACGCCGATTTCGGTTTCCTGGCGGCGGAGGCCGCGGACCCGAAGTTCGAGCGCGGGTCGGTCGGTGCGGGCGTGGGCGCGCGGGCGGGCTCGCTCAAGGGCGGAATCGGCACGGCCAGCGTGCGTTTCACCGATGGCCCGGCGGCGGGTATCACCGTGGGCGCGGTGATCGTCGCCAATCCGGTCGGTTCGGTCTTCGACCCGCGCACCGGACTCCCGTGGGGCGCGGGCACCGACGGCCCGGAGCATTTCGGATTGCGCCCGGCCACCGCCGAACAGCTGGCGGCCGCGAATGCCCTCGCGGTGAAGGGAACCGTGCTCAACACCACCATCGGCGTGGTCGCGACCGATGCCGCGCTGGATCCCGCGGCCTGCAAGCGGCTGGCCGCGACCGCGCACGACGGGCTGGCCCGGGCCGTCCGCCCCGCACATTCGCCGCTGGACGGCGACACCCTGTTCGCGCTGGCCACCGGCACCGCCGAGCAGCCGCCGGCGATTCCCATGCCCCCGGCCTTCCCCGCTGATCTGCTGATCCTGGACCAGCTGTGCACGGCCGCGGCGGTCTGCGTGGAGCGCGCGATCGTGGACGCGATCCTGTCGGCGACCTCGGTGGCGGGCATCCCCGCCTACCGTGACCTGTTCGGACCGCTGCCGTGACGGGTGCGGGGCGCCGGGGTGTGACCGGGTTCATCGGGAATAGCCGCCTAGTCTCACCTGTTGACGACAGCGTTTCGGCCGTTCGGCCGTGGGCGTCGAGCGGAAGGATGCGACTGTGCTGGTGATCAGGGCCGACCTCGTGGAGGCGATGGTCGCGCACGCGCGCGCCGACCATCCCGACGAGGCGTGCGGTGTCATCGCCGGTCCCGAGGGTTCCGATCGGCCCGAGCGGTTCATCCCCATGATCAATGCTGCGCGCTCGCCCACCTTCTACGAGTTCGACTCGGGTGAGCAGCTGCGGCTGTGGCGGGAGATGGATGCCGCCGACGAGGAGCCGGTGGTCATCTACCACTCGCACACCGCCACCGAGGCGTACCCGAGCCGCACCGACATCTCGTTCGCGTCGGAGCCGAATGCCCACTACGTGCTGATCTCCACCCGCGATCCCGAGCGACACGACCTGCGCAGCTATCGGATCCTGGAGGGCGAGGTCACCGAGGAGCCCGTCGAGATCGTCCCCGCCTACAGCCAATCCGCCCGAGCCTGAACGAAATACACAAGGAGTCCCCCCTCATGCCGGTCACCGTGTCCATCCCGACCATCATGCGCCCGATCACCAAGGGCGAGAAGCGGGTTCAGGCCCAGGGCGCGACCCTGGCCGCCCTCATCGCCGACCTGGAGGCCAACTACCCGGGCCTGGAGGCGAAGCTGCTCAAGGACGGCAAGCTCAACCGCTACGTCAACATCTACGTCGACGACGAGGATGTGCGCTTCACCGGCGGGCTCGAGGCCGAGGTGCCCGAGGACGGCACCGTCACCATCCTCCCGGCGGTCGCCGGCGGCGCGCGCTAACCGTGGCGCGCTACGAGTCGCTGATCGCGACACTGGGCAACACCCCGCTGGTCGGGTTGAAGAACCTGTCCCCGCGGTGGGACGGTGACGAGCACGTGCGGCTGTGGGCCAAGCTCGAGGACCGCAATCCGACCGGATCCATCAAGGACCGCCCGGCGCTGCGCATGATCGAGCAGGCCGAGGCCGACGGGCGGCTCACGCCCGGCTGCACGATTCTCGAACCCACCAGCGGCAATACCGGTATCTCGCTGGCCATGGCGGCCAAGCTCAAGGGCTATCGCCTGGTGTGCGTGATGCCGGAGAACACCTCGGTGGAGCGGCGGCAGCTGCTCACCATGTTCGGCGCCGAGATCATCGACTCCCCGGCCGAGGGCGGCTCCAATCAGGCTGTGGCGCTGGCCAAGCAGATCGCCGCGGAGAATCCGGACTGGGTGATGCTCTACCAGTACGGCAATCCGGCCAACTCGCTGGCGCACTACGAGACCACCGGCCCCGAGATCCTCGCCGACCTGCCCGAGATCACGCACTTCGTGGCGGGTCTGGGCACCACCGGCACGCTCATGGGCACCGGCCGCTTCCTGCGTGAGAAGGTCCCCGGAATCGACATCGTCGCCGCCGAGCCGCGCTACGGCGAACTGGTCTACGGCCTGCGCAATCTCGACGAGGGCTTCGTCCCCGAGCTCTACGACGAGTCCGTCCTGACCTCCCGCTTCTCGGTCGGCCCCTACGACGCCGTCCGCCGCACCCGCGAATTGGTCCTCGAAGAGGGCATTTTCGCGGGCATCTCCACCGGCGCCATCCTGCACGCCGCACTCGGCGTCGCCAAGAAGGCCCAGCAGGCCGGCCGGCGCGCCGATATCGCCTTCATCGTCGCCGACGGCGGCTGGAAATACCTCTCCACCGGCGCCTACGACGGCACCCTCGAAGAGGCCGAGGAGAAGCTCGACGGCCAGCTCTGGGCCTGACTCCGCGCACAGCCATCCCGCGCCCGCTGCGAATCCGCTGCGGGCGCGCGGCATACGAGCAGGCCGATATGTGGTTCGCGGATCGGGGAATTCCCCGAGGCGGTCGGGCATATCGCGGCGGTAGGCTCGGGGTAGGGCGGCTAGGAGGTCTTGCTATGAGCGGCGGGAGCGGGATGGGCGCGTCGTTCGATCCGGATCGGATCGCGCGGTTGCGGGGGCAGTTGGCGAAGCCGGCGGGCGGGTCGGGCGGGAATGGTGCTCTGAAGTTGCTGTGGCAGCGCGCCATTGCGCTGACCATGGGATTCACGGCGTTGCTATATACCGTGGAGGGGGTCAACAGCCTCACGAACAACGAGCTCGATCAGGCGGGGGTGAAGCCGCGCAGCGAGGACGGGCTGGCCGGCATTCTGTTCGCGCCTGTGCTGCATGCCAATTGGGGGCATCTGTTCGGGAACACGCTGCCGGTGATCGTGCTCGGGCTGCTCACCCTGCTGACCGGGATCGGGCGGGGGCTGACGGCGACGGCCATCATCTGGGTGATCGCCGGGGTTGGCCAGTGGTTCACGGCACCGCCGCACAGCGTGTCGGTCGGCGCCTCGGTGCTGGTGTTCGGCTGGCTCACATATCTGATCTGCTGGGGCTGGTTCTCGCGAAATGTGTTGCAGATCGCTGTCGGAGTGGCGGTGGCGGTGTTCTACGGCTCGATCCTGTGGGGCGTCCTGCCCAGCAACCCGGAAATCTCTTGGCAAGGACATCTTTTCGGGGCGATAGGTGGAGTGGTTGCCGGATGGGTACTCTCTGGGAATGAACGTCGTCATCGTCGCGGGACTGACGCCGGCCGTCTCACGTCGCAGGGGTGACGCTGGACGCGGCCGGCGATTTGGGGGATCCCTCCTTGAGTGAGAATGCAGCGTGGCAGCATGGGGGAATGCGCCTCACCGTCCTCGGGTGCTCGGGCAGCGTGTCCGGCCCGGATTCCCCGGCGTCGGGTTACCTGCTGACCGGCCCGGATATGACACCGACCGTCATCGATTTCGGCCCCGGGGTACTCGGCGCCCTGCAGCGTCACCTGGATCCGGGCGAGGTCGACATCTTCCTGACCCACCTGCATGCCGACCACTGCCTGGATATGCCGGGCCTGCTGGTGTGGCGTCGCTACCACCCCAATCCGCCCACGGGTAAGGCCGTCGTCTATGGCCCCACCGACTCCGCGCTGCGAATCGGCAACGCCTCCGCGGAGATCGGCGGCGAGACCGACGACTGGTCCGACGTGATCGACATGCGGGTCTGGCAGGCGGGCGTCCCGGCGCCCTTCGGCCCCGGCCACACCGTCGAGGCTCGCCGCATGTACCACCCGCCGGAGTCCTACGGCCTGCGCATCTCCACCGCCGCCGGCCGCACCCTCGTCTACACCGGCGACACCGCCCTGTGCGACGAGGTCTTCGAGTTGGCCAGCGGCGCAGACGTTCTGCTCGCCGAAGCCTCCTGGACCCACGACCCGGCCAACCGCCCGCCGGGTATCCATCTCTCCGGCCATGAGGCGGGCCTAATCGCCGCCCAGGCCGGTGTCGGCGAACTTCTCCTCACCCACATTCCCCCGTGGACCTCCCGCGAGGACGTCATCGCCGAAGCCAAGGCGGTTTTCGACGGTCCCGTGCACGCGGTGTCCCCGGGTGAAGTTTTCGATATCTGAGGCGACAACTGATTTCGTGACGGTCGGGGTAACTCCCCGGGTACGCCCGAAATAGGTTCGGCACCTGACCGCAGGCACGGGTGTGCGACGGTCAGCGGCACGCCGCTGTCCGCTGAAGTTCCGGGGAGGCGGGGGAGCTAGGCTGTGGGCCGTGTCGAAACGAGCCGATGGCAGGGCGGATGACGAACTCCGCGACGTACGGATCACCCGCGGCTTCACCACGCACCCAGCGGGGTCCGTGCTGGTGGAGTTCGGGCAGACGCGGGTGATGTGCACCGCGAGCGTCACCGACGGGGTGCCGCCGTGGCGGCGCGAGTCCGGATTGGGCTGGCTGACGGCCGAATACGCCATGCTACCCGCCGCGACGCACACCCGCTCGGGACGAGAGTCGGTGAAGGGCAAGGTCGGTGGCCGCACCCAGGAGATCTCGCGGCTGATCGGCCGTTCGCTGCGCGCCTGCATCGACCTGTCGACCATCGGCGAGAACACCATTGCGGTGGACTGTGATGTGCTGCAGGCCGACGGCGGCACCCGCACCGCCGCCATCACCGGCGCGTATGTCGCGCTCTCGGACGCCATCACCTACCTGGGCGCGGCCGGGAAACTGACCGACCCGCAACCGATCTCCTGCGCCATCGCCGCGGTGAGCGTCGGCGTGGTCGACGGCCGGGTGCGCCTCGACCTGCCGTACGAGGAGGATTCGCGCGCCGAGGTCGACATGAACGTGGTCGCCACCGATACCGGCACCCTGGTCGAGATCCAGGGCACGGGCGAGGGCGCCACCTTCCCGCGCTCCACCCTCGACAAACTGCTCGACTCCGCGCTGGCGGGCTGTGAGCAGCTGTTCGTGGTGCAGAAGGCAGCGCTCGCGCTGCCGTACCCGGGCGTGCTGCCGGAGCCCGGGGAGTCCAAGAAGCGATGACCCGCCGTGTCCTGGTCGCCAGCCGCAATGCCAAGAAGCTGAACGAGCTGCGCCGCATCCTGGATGAGGCCGGCATCGTGGGCATCGAGATCGTCGGGCTGAACGACGTGCCGCCCTACGACGAGGCCCCCGAGACCGCCGCCACCTTCGAGGGCAATGCCGTCGCCAAGGCCCGCGACGGTTTCGCCGCCACCGGATTGCCCTGCGTCGCAGACGATTCCGGTCTCGAGGTGGATGCCCTCAACGGCATGCCCGGCGTGCTGTCGGCGCGCTGGTCCGGCGCCCACGGCAATGACGGGGCCAACAACACCCTGCTGCTGGCCCAGCTCGGCGACGTCCCCGACGAGCGCCGGGGCGCCCGCTTCGTCTCCGCCTGCGCCCTGGTCGCCGACGGCGTCGAGGAGGTCGTGCGTGGCGAATGGCCGGGTGTGATCGGCCGGAAGCCGGTGGGCGACGGCGGTTTCGGCTACGACCCGCTGTTCTTCCCGGACGGCGGCGACGTCTCCTCCGCCCAGCTCACCCCGGCCGAGAAGGACGCCGCCTCGCACCGCGGCCGCGCCCTGCGTCAGCTCCTCCCGGCGCTGGCGGCCCTCGCCGGCGACTGAATTCCTGTAGACGCGAAAGGGGTTCGGGACCTGGTCCCCGAACCCCTTTCGGCCGTTCGTGTCCGGCCGTTGACGTAGCTCGATCGAGAGGCCGGCAACTGATCTCGTGCCGTTCGGGGTAACTCCCCGGGTACGCCGAAGATAGTTTCGGCACCCGACCGCCGGCACGGGTGCGCGACGGCCGACGGCTCCCGAGCCGCCCGCTAGCGTCCCGGAGAGGCGGTTCAGCGTCCCGGAGAGGCGGTGAGAGCCCTCACCTCGCGGGTGCGGTAGTGCTCGAAGACGAAGGACAGGAACGGGATCGTGCCCGCGAGGCAGGTCAGGGCCGTGGTGGCGGGCTTCCAACGGGCCTTGATGCCGAGGTCGATGGTGAAGACCAGGTAGATCATGTAGAAGATGCCGTGCACCTGACCGATGTAGAACAGCCAGTGCGGGGCGGTGCTGCTGTTGTCGAGGATGAGGTACTTGTAGACCATCTCACCGCACAGCACCAGCAGCCAGACACCGGTGATATAGGCCAGGGCGCGGTAGCGGGTCAGCGCGCCGCGGATCTTCGCGGGCGCGGCGGCGCCGAGCGGGCGGGGTGCCAGCGTGGTATCACCGGCGACGGGGGATGGTGCGGAGTTGTCGCGGGTGCTCAACCGGCGCTCCTCTCGGTGTGGTGCAGACCGGCGTCACGGACCTCGTCGTCCATGTCGCGGGCGTGCAGATCGGCCAGGTACCTGTTGTATTCGGCGAGCTCGGGATCCTCGTCCCGGGCGGCTGTGGGGCGCTCCGGCAGCAGGCCCGCCGGGATTTCGCGCTGCGCCGACCGGCGCGGCCGGGCGGCGGGAGCGCTGGTCGGCGTGGACGCGGCGGCCGGTTCGGACACCGGAGCGTCGTCCTGCTCGGCTTCCTGTTCCAAGCGCACGAATCGGACGTAGGCCCACACCACGAATCCCGCGAACAACGGCCATTGCAGCGCGTAGCCGAGATTCTGATAGGTGCCGCCGCCGGACTCGAAACGGGTCCACTGCCAATAGCCCAGCCCCAGGCACGCCGCGAACGCCACGACCACGAACACGATCAGGGCCGGGCGGCGATGGGGAGCGGGCACGCACTCCACGGTACCTGGGGACTACGCACTGCGTAGTAGGAGGTGGGTAACAGCAGGGCCCGTCGCACCGGATGATGCGAGGGGCCCCGGGCGCGAGACTCAGAACTTGTAGGTGACCCCGGTCAGACGCTCGGACTCGGTCCAGAGCCGGCGCAGCAGTTCCGGATCCTGCGAGATCTTGCTGGACGGCGAGGGCTCGACCGGGCCCTGGCTGCCGAACCAGCGGGTGGGACCCCAGTAGATGGTCGGGTCGGCGTCGGTCTCGGTCGCGGCGAACAGCGACGAGTATGCCGCGTGGTACGGGGACTGGCCCACGATCCGGATGAACGGTTTCGAGATTTTGTCGAGGGCGGTTTCGGTGTGGGCGAACAGGTCGGTCGCCGAGACGCCCGGGTGCACCGCGTAGGAGCGCTTGGCCGAACCGGCCTCGGTCAGCCGCCGCTGCAGTTCGCGGGCGAACATCAGGTTCGAGAGCTTGGCCTGCGCGTAGGCGAGATTGCGCTGGTAGCGGCGGTGCTCGTAGTTGAGGTCGTCGATCCACAGCTTGGGCGTCTGCTTGTGGGCGATGGAGGCCAGGGTGACCACCCGGTCGCCGATCCGGTCCAGCAGCAGCCCGGTCAGGGCGAAGTGGCCGAGATGGTTGACGCCCCACTGGGTTTCGAAGCCGTCCTTGGTGCGGGAGAACGGGATGTTCATCAGGCCCGCGTTATTGATGAGCACGTCGAATTCGCCCGTGCCCTCGGCGAACTGCCGCACCGAGTCGAGGCTGGCCAGGTCCAGGCTCGCCACCCGCACGTCACCGTCGATGCGGTCGGCCACCTCTTGGGCCTTGGCGGCATTGCGGCAGGCCATGATGACGGTGGCGCCCTTGCCCGCGAGCACCTTGGTGGTCTGCTCGCCGAGCCCGCCGTTGGCGCCGGTGATCACGAAGGTGCGTCCGGTCTGGTCCGGGATTTCGCTTGGCTTCCATGCCATGACTGCTGACCTCACAATTCGAGTCGTTTGTTCGACCTTACTTCAGAGTAAGTTACGGTGGTAGCCCTCGTGGGCGGGGATGAACTTGTGACAGTCATAAAATAGTGATGATAATGATTCGATGGCATCCTCGTCCGCCGCCGCGCCGCTCGGGCTGCGCGAGCGCAAGAAGCTGCAGACCAGGCAGAACATCTCGAACACCGCCACCCGGCTGTTCCTGGACCGCGGCTACGACAATGTCACCATCGCCGAGATCGCCGAGGCGGCCGAGGTCGCCAAGATGACCGTGACCAACTACTTCCCACGCAAGGAAGACCTGGTGCTGGATATTCACGAGGCCTTCGTCGCGGGTCCGGCGGTCACGGTGCGCGAGCGGCGGGCCGGCGAGTCGGCGCTGGCCGCGCTGCGGCGGGCATATCTGGCGGCGGTCGCGGACAAGGATGCCGTGCTCGCCGGATTCTCCGGGCCGGACTTCGCCGCCCTGATCACCGGCAGCCCCGCGCTGGTGGCGCGGCTGCGGGAGTTCCACGAGGAACGGGAGCGCCGGCTCGCCGAGGTGCTGGCGGGGGAAACCGGTTGTGCCGCAGATGATTTCACGTCCAGGATCGCGGCCGCGCTGCTGGGCGGCGTGCATCGCACCCTGTTCGAGGAGGTGCTGCGGCGCACGGTCGCGGGGGAGTCGAACGACGCCATCGCCGCGGTGCTGGGCGAACAGGTGGCCGCGGCCTTCGGCACCCTCGAGCCTGCGCTCGGCGGGTACGCGGTGCGCGCGAACTGACCGGTGCCGCACACGAACTGATCGGTCGCTCCGTCGGAATACCGCGGTGCCGTGTCGTTGCCACAGAGTGGCTGGTGAGCGGCACATACTGACCCGATGACCGGTGCCAGCGCCACCGCCGAGAAGCCTGCTCCGCCCCGTCCGCTGAGCCGGGCCCGCAGAAACGTCATCTTCGGAACCGTCGCGCTCGGCATGCTCATGGCCGCGCTGGATTCCACCATCGTCTCCACCGCCCTGCCGACCATCGTGGCGGACCTGGGCGGGGCCGGGCACATGGCCTGGGTGGTCACCTCCTATCTGGTGGCCGAGGCCATCGCGACCGCTCTGTCCGGCAAGTTCGGCGACCTGTTCGGCCGCAAGCTGGTGTTCCAGGTCAGCGGCGCCGTGTTCATCATCGGCTCGATGGTCGCCGGGCTCGCGAACGGCATGACGCTGCTCATCGTGGCGCGCGCGGTGCAGGGGTTGGGCGCGGGTGGGCTCATGGTCACGTCGATGGCTCTCATCGCCGATGTCATCCCGCTGCGCGAACGCGGCAAGTACCAGGGCGCGCTGGGCGCGGTCTTCGGTATCACCACCGTCATCGGGCCGACGCTGGGCGGGCTGTTCACCGACCACCTGAGCTGGCGCTGGTGTTTCTACGTGAATGTCCCCCTCGCCATCGTCATGATCGCGCTGGCGGCCCGCACCATTCCGATGACCAGAGCGGTCGTCAAGCCGATCGTGGACTACCTCGGCATCGCGCTGATCGCGGTCGGCGTCACCTGCCTGATCCTCGGATTGGAGTGGGGCGGGCAGGAATACGCGTGGGGCTCGCCCACCATCATCGGCCTGTTCGCGGCCGCGGTGGCGCTCATGGCGACCTTCGTGGCCGCGGAGTTCCGCGCGCCCGAACCCATGCTGCCCATGCACCTGTTCCGCAGCAATGTGTTCACGGTGTGCTCGATCCTGAGTTTCATCGTCGGCTTCGCGCTGCTGGGCGCCATGACGTACCTGCCCGCGTATCTGCAATACGTGCAGGGTGTTTCGGCGACCGCGTCCGGGGTGCGCACGCTGCCGCTGGTGGTCGGGTTGTTCTTCACGTCGATCCTGTCCGGCAATATCGTCGGAAAGACGGGGCACTACAAGGCTTTCCCGATCATCGGCTGCGCGGTGATGGCGCTGGGCCTGTACCTGATGTCGACGATGGGCGCGAACACCAGCTTCTGGATCATGTCGGTGTACATGCTGATCCTGGGCCTGGGTGTCGGTCTGGCCATGCAGGTGCTGACCATCGCCGTCCAGAGCAGCGTCCCGTACTCGGATCTGGGGACCGCCACCTCCGGCGTCACCTTCTTCCGCACCATCGGCAGCGCGTTCGGCACCACCGTGTTCGGCACCCTGTACTCGAACAGGCTGCGCCCGAATCTGGAGGCGGCGCTGATCGAGGCGCGGGTCCCGCCGCAGGTGGCGCAGAATCCGGCGGCGTTGCGGGATCTGCCGAAGCGGCAGTCCGCGCCCATCATTCACGCCTACGCGGACTCCATCGACTTCGTCTTCCGCTGGGTGGTGCCGGTGGCGCTGCTCGGTTTCGTGGTCGCGTTCTTCCTGAGGCAGGTGAAACTCCGCGACAGCGCGCGGGCCGAGGCCACCGATGTGGGGGAGCAGTTCTCGGTGCCGGACTCCGCCGACCGATTGGTGCAACTCGAGCGGTGCGTCGCGCGGGTGCTGAGCAAGCAGCGCGACAATGCCGTGCCGGACGCGGGAATCCTGGCGGCGGCGGGCAGTTCGCTGGGCCGCGACGAGGCCTGGGCGCTGGAGCAGGTGCGCATGTACAACCGCCTGCGCGGGACGGCGACGATCGACGACATCGCCCGAACCCATTGGATCCCGGCGGAATTGATCGGCCCGGTGTACGACAAGGCCGAACGCGCGGGTCTGCTGCGCCGTGACGGTGACGAGCTCGCACTTACCGACAAGGGCGCGCAGGAGGTGGACCGGGTGCGCGGCGCGTGGAAGCGCTGGCTCGAAACCCAGCTCACCGGTTGGGATTCCGCCGATGCCGCCGATCGGGTTCTGCTGGATCAGGCCATCGACAATATCGCCACCAAACTGCTCGACGAGGCCGACCGCCCGGATGTCCTGCCGGTGCACTGACGATCACGACGCCCCGCCGCGGAATTCGCGGCGGGGCGTCGTGCTTTCGGGCGTCAGACGGATACGGTGGTGGGCCGCACGGTGGCGTCCCAGTCGATCCGGAATCGCTGCTCGCCGCCCAGCATCTTCTCCGGATCCATCCGCTTGAACAGCAGCGGCATCATCAGCTGCATGGCCTTGCGTGCGATGGGCCCGGCGGCCTTGGTCTGGTTCATCCGGGCGACGCGGGCCGCGACGCCTTCCACCCGCGGCCGCCGCAGCGCCTCGTAGGTGGCGAAAGCCCGTGCCGGATCGTCGATATCGCGCAGGCACCGGGCCAGCTCGATCCCGCTCTCGATGGCCAGCGAGGCCCCCTGCCCGGAGGTGTTGCTGGGCGCGTGGATGGCGTCGCCGGTGACCACCAGCCGGCCCCGGTACCAGTGCGGCACCGGCGGCATGATGTGCAGCGCGCCGATCACGGCGAGCTGCGCCGGGGTGGTGCTGCGGGCCAGTTGTTCGCCCGGATCCTCCCCGGCGTAGGTCTCGCGCAGCGTGCGCAGCCACTGCTCGGCGGGGACGGTCCGGGCCTCGGTGAGCGAATAGTACTGCTCGCTGGGCAGATTCGCGCCCCACGAGACCCGCCCGTCGGGCATGGCCCAGTACAGGTAGTAGGCGCGCCGTCCGAAGGCGAAGGTCATCATGCCCGGCTCCAGGTCGATCGGGCAGTCGGTGTACGCGCCGAAGCTGAGCATGCGCAGGTACGTCGGCCCGGGGGCTTTCGGATCGACCAGGGTGCGCACGGTGGAGCGGATTCCGTCCGCGCCGATGAGGACATCCGCGGTCGCGCTGCTGCCGTCGGCGAAGATGGCGGTCACCCCGCCCGCGTGCTCCTCCACCTCGATGAGCCGCTTGTCGTACTCGAAGCTCACCCCGGCGGCGACGGCATTGTCGTGCAGTACCCGGTGCAGGTCGGCGCGGTCGATCACCCGCAGCGGCTCGATGTCGGTCATGCCGGGCAGTTCGAATCGCTTGCCGTTGACCGACATCGAGGACCGGCTGATGGGCACCGCGTGGGCGCGCACCGCGTCGCCGGCCCCGACGATGTCCAGCGCGGCCACGCCGTTGGGCGCGAGTGCCAGGTTGGAGCCGATGCCGTCGGCGGGACCCGGGTAGGCCTCGAAGACGGTGACGTCGATTCCGGACAGGTGGAGCGCGGCGGCGGTGACGGGGCCGGAGATGCCGCCACCGATGACGAGTGCGGAACGAATGGACATGGTTCTCTCCCGAGAAGTGTTCGCAGGGTGTCGAAATCCCCGAACCGTCCCGCGCGTGGAGAACCCAGTTATCCTGTAGTTGCCAAACTCGGTGCCGGGTTCGCCTGCACGGACGCGGTTCGAGACGGTGTGTTCCCGGGCTTCGGCGGCGGTGTTGCAGCACCCTCGCCGGGGCCCGGTCCAAATGGATCAGTTGTGCTGGGACTGCGGTGTGTCGGCTCCCCCTTCCGCCGGCTCGTCGATGTCGGCGGGCATGATGCCGTCGCGATGCCAGGCCCGCCAGCCCTCCACGTCCGGGAAGCTGCCGTCGGCGAGCGAATCGCGCAGTGCGCGTGCCCATTCGGACTCCGCCGCCAGCATGGCCAGCTGGTAGTCATCTTCGATCAGGAACAGCCGCGGCACGGTGCCGTCCAGGGCTGCCAATTGGGTGCGGGATTCGGCAATGGTGCGGTCCAGCTTGGTGATTCGCTGGGTGAGCAGGTCGATGACCTCGTCGGGCGGCAGCACCGAGGCAACGGACAGCCCGGCCGTGAAGCGGCGTTTCTCGTGCTCGGGGTCGGCGATGAGTTCCCTGGTCCAGTCGGTGAGTTCGGCGCGCCCGGCATCGGTGATCCGGTAGATGGTCCGTTCCGGCCGGGCGCCGTCGCGTTCACTGCCGGCGATCTCGACGAAGCCGTGCTTGGTGAGGTTGTCCACGACCGTGTAGAGCGAGCCCCACTTGACGCTCATGTCGTTGTCCTTGCCCCATGCCCGCAACTGCGCGGCGATCTCGTATCGATGCATGGGTTTGACGACGACGGTGGACAGCACAGCCAGCCCCATCAGATTGGCGACCTTGCGCTTGCGAGCCATCCGGCGCCTCCTTACTCGTCTACGAATATACGTCTACGAGTATTCGGCGACAAGTATTCGGCCGGAATCGTGCTCCGATCGGCATCTACGCGCGGGCGAAGCGGGCGCGCAGGTGGTCGGAGGTGGCCTGGTCGGCGGGCAGGAACGCCTCGAGGTGCAGCTCGGACAGGGTGATATCGGTGGCCGTCGCGAACGAGGTGACAGTGGTAATGAGCCGCAGCTCGCCCGCCTCGGACCGCAGCCGCAGCGGCACCGCGAAACCCAGATGCCCCGGGCCCGGCTCCACCGGCGGCAGATAGCCGTCGAGTTCGGCGATGAGCGCGTCCAGCGCGGGATCCGGGCTGCGGCCCGCGCGATTGCGGAGGCTGTCGGTGACATGCCGCCCCCACTCCGGCAGGTTCTCCACCCGCCGGGCCAGCCCATCCGGATGCAAGGCCAGCCGTAGCACATTGATCGGGGGCTCCAGCAGTTCCGGCGCGCAGCCCTCGGTCAGCAGCTCGAATCCAGGATTGGCCGCCACCAGCACGCCGAACGGCCGGGTCACCACGGCCGGATACGGCAGATGCCCCTGCAGGATGGTGTCGAGCGCATGCCGGACCGCGTCGAGTTCCGGTGCGTCCAGCGAGGATTCGGGAAAGATCGGCGCATAGCCCGCCGCCAGCAGCATTGCGTTGCGCTCCCGCAGCGACAGCCCCAGCACCTCGGCCAGGCGGACCACCATGATCCGCCCCGGCTGCGAGCGCCCCTGCTCCAGGAAGCTCAGATACCGCTGGCTGGTCTCGGCGGCGATGGCCAGATCGAGCTGACTCAACCGCCGCCGTGTCCGCCAGCCGCGGAGCTGCTGTGCGAACGGTGTGGTCGCCGCCGGGGCCATGGTCGTCATACCTCCACTGTGTTCGAGGCGGTGTCGCATCGCGATTCCCTCCAGGGAATCGTCACACGGCCGGGGAGCCGGGCCTCGATCATTCCCCACGGGGAATCGCGGTGGCAGCCGGCGCGGCACAGACTCGGGGCCATGAGCGATGGACACGAGCAGAACGCGAATGGTGTTGCCTACCACCTTGATCCGCTGCGCGGTACGGCCGGATTGAGTACCGCGGTGCAGGCGGCGCCGATCCCCGGACCGCACCAGGTACTGGTGCGGGCGCGCGCCGCCTCCCTGAACCGGCGCGACATCATGCTGATGGAGGGCACCTACCCGGTGCCGGCCCGGCCGGGCGTGGTGCCGCTGGTCGACGGCGTCGGTGAGGTGATCGGCCTGGGTGCGGGCGTGACCCGCGCGGCGCTGGGGGACCGGGTGATGAGCACCTACTTCGTCGGCTGGAACGACGGCCCGCAGACCCGGGCGCTGAGCAATGAGCAGTACGGCGTGACCCATGACGGCTGGCTCGCGACCTATGTGCTGCTGGAAGAGGACTCGGTGGTGCAGGTGCCGCCGTATCTGACCGATGCGGAAGCTGCCGCCCTCACCTGCGCGGGTCTGGTGGCCTGGGCCGCGGTGACCAAGCCCGTGCCCGTCGGGCCCTCCGACACCGTGCTGACCGTCGGGTCCGGTCCGGTCGGGCTCTTCGCGGTGCAGCACGCGAAAATGCTGGGCGCGCAGGTCATCTCCCTCACCTCGTCGCGGGAGAAGGGCGAGCGCCTGCGCAAGCTGGGCGCGGACGAGGTGGTGGACCGGACCGCGACCCCGGACTGGGAGCGGGTGGTGCTGGAGCTCACCGAGGGCCTGGGCGTGCAGCTCGTGGTGGAGGCGGTGGGCAAGCGGACGCTGGCGAAATCCCTTGCGGCCACGGCCTACAACGGACAGGTCGTGCTGATCGGGGCCTTTCCGGCCGATCCGGGGCAGCAGCCCGCCGATCCGCTGGGCGGCAAGTATGTCGGCCTGCGCCGCATCGCGGTGGGCAGCCGGGCGGATCTGGAGTTCATGAACCGCACCATGGCCGAGCACGACATGCGGCCGGTGATTGATCGGGTGTATCCGTTCGACCGGGCGGTCGAGGCGTTCGAATACTTCGAGACCGGTGACCCGTTCGGCAAGGTGGTGCTCACCTTGGATTGATAGCAACTTATTGGCAATCGGTTCGGATAGATATCCACCTGGAACTATTTCCTTACCGTGTAGCCGGTTCAGATAATCAGCAAATCTGTGTACCGTGCCTTGAAGGAGAAGCATTTCGGATCTACGGGCGTGTGCTTCGAGCCGAAGGAGTTCCCCGGTGGCGGTGGGCGCGGTACGCGAGAGACCCGATAGGGCGGGGGAGGAGCCCGCCGCATCGAATGACGGGACCCCCGGTCTGACCGCGGCGGGGGCGATGCCCTTCGGGGTGCTCGGCGGCCTACTGGTCCTCACGATCAGCGTGACCTTCGCCCTCATCGGCGGCGCCCTGTGGGCCGCCCTCGACAGACCCGGTGGCGTCGAAACACCGGACACTCCACCGGCTTCCACGTCCACCGCACCGGAGTCCGTCAAGGCGCAGCCCCAGGCGCCCCCGCCCGCCACCTCCGCCGCCCCGGCACCACCATCGCCCGCCCCGGCGGCCGCACAGAATCCCGCGCCCGCCCCGGCACCCTCCACCGCCCCGCCAACTCAGCAAACCGCCCCGCAAACTCAGCAATACGTCCCTCCGCCCGCGCCGGTCGAGGCGGCTCCCGAGCCGCCCGCACCCGCTCCCGCGCCGGCGGCCCCACCACCCGCCCCCTCACTACCGGACATTCTGGCCCCGATCCTCCCGTTCCTGGTGCCACCCCCGCCCCCGCCGCCCGCTCCCTAGTAGTCGCGGCCCGGAATCCGAAGGAGGACAGCCATGCTCGGCACGGCAGACGAGATCCGGCGCGACCAAGGTGATATCAACCCCCGGCGGCTGGGTCGTGTGGTCCTGGCCGCCGTCCTCCTGGCGATGGCTGTCGGGGCGGGCATATGGCTCACCTCGTCCGGTGATCGCCCGATCGCCGGCACCTCGATCGTGAATGTCCCCCGCCCGCGTCACGACCGTTTCGCCCCCGGTCCGCACCCGCCCAATGTCGCTCCCGCTCCGCACCCGCCCAATGTCGCTCCCGCCGAACAGGTTCCGTCCGTTCCGGGACCGGCTCCGGCTCAGGCTCCGGCTCCGCCAATGGTGATTCCGGCGCCCGTGGCACCGCATCCGGTGGATATCCCGGCGCCGGTGGGCCCGGGCGGCGGGCCGGTGAATCCGCCCGCGCCGCCGGAGGATTCGGGCCAACCCTCCGACTAGAGTCCGGAAATCCCTGCCAGCTGGCCGATTCCGTAGGTGACGGCCATGGCCAGCGCGCCGCCGATGACCACCCGGAGCACGGCCCGGCGCGGATTGCTGCCACCGAACCGGGCGCTCACCGACCCGGTCAGGGCCAGCGCCACCAGCACGGCGGCGAAACAGACTGGGATGCGCCACTGGGTCGGGGGCAGCAGGATGGCCAGGATCGGCAGGATGGCGCCGATCGTGAAGGAGACGGCCGACGACAGCGCGGCATGCCACGGATTGGTGAGAGCGTGTGGGTCCAAACCCAATTCGGCCTCGGCGTGGGCGGCGAAGGCGTCGTGCGCGGTGAGTTCCTGGGCCACCTGGCGGGCGGTCTCGGCGGACAGGCCCTTGGCCCGGTAGATCTGGGTCAGTTCGGCCAGTTCGTATTCCGGCTCCTCGGCCAGTTCCCGCTTCTCCTTGGACAGCAGGGCGCGCTCGGAGTCGCGCTGGGTGCTGACCGAGACGTATTCGCCGACCGCCATGGAGAGGGCGCCGGCGGCCAGGCCCGCGACGCCCGCGGTGAGGATGGCGCTGGAGTCGGTGGAGGCGGCGGCGACACCGACCACCAGACCGGCCGTGGAGACGATGCCGTCATTGGCGCCCAGCACGCCGGCCCGCAACCAGTTGAGGCGGGAGGCGAGGCTCTCGTCGTGCGGCTCGTGCGGGTGCGGTAGCGCGGCGTCCGCGGCTCCGGCTCCGGTGTCGTCCACGTGGGCAGCCTAATTCACCGGGACCCACTCATGCGGTAACGCGTTCGGGGGAGGCATCGCTCCCATTTGCGTGGTGTGCGGACGGTTTGCTGCAACGATGGGGTCATGGTGGGTTTCGGCAAGCGGTACTGGTCGGCCATCCTCCCGGTGCTGGGCGCCGCGGTGCTGGCGGTGGCCTGGGGCCGGGAGCTGAGCCCGGTCCCGGCGGTGCTGGTGGGAGCCGTGCTGATCGGCGCGGTGCTGGCCGCGGTACACCACGCGGAGACGGTCGCGCACCGGGTGGGTGAGCCGTTCGGATCGCTGATCCTGGCGGTGGCGGTGACCATCATCGAGGTCGGGCTGATCGTCACGCTCATGGTGTCCAGTCCGGAGAAGTCCGCCTCGCTGGCCCGCGACACCGTCTTCGCCGCCGTAATGATCACGTGCAACGGCATTTTCGGCCTCTCGCTGCTGGTGGGCGCGCTGCGGCGGCGGGTGGCGGTCTTCAATGCCGAGGGCACCGGCGCGGCGCTGGCCACCGTCGCGACGCTCGCGACGCTGAGTCTCGTGCTGCCGACCTTCACCACCAGCGAACCCGGCCCGGTGTTCTCGGCCTCGCAGCTGGCCTTCGCCGCCGTGGCGTCGCTGGTCCTCTACGGCGTCTTCGTCATGGTGCAGACGGTCCGGCATCCCGACGACTTCCTGCCCGTCGAGGGGGTCGCTGCCGTCGACGATGAGCACGAGGAGCCGCCCACCCGCGGGCAGGCGCTGCTGAGTCTGGGTTTGCTGCTGGTTGCCCTGATCGGCGTGGTCGGGCTGGCGAAGGTGGATACGCCGAATATCGAATCCGGTATCGCCGCAGCCGGGCTGCCGCAGTCCGCGGTCGGCGTGGTGATCGCGATGCTGGTGCTGCTGCCCGAAACCATTGCGGCCGTGCGTACTGCGCGCCGCGACCGGGTGCAGATCTCGCTGAATCTGGCGCTGGGTTCGGCCATGGCCAGTATCGGCCTGACCATTCCGGCCATCGCGCTCGCCTCGGTGTGGATCGAGGGCCCGCTCGAGCTCGGCCTGGGCGCGACCCAGATGGTGCTGCTGGCGCTGACCGTGGTGGTCGGTGCGCTCACCGTGGTGCCCGGACGCGCGACGCTGCTCCAGGGCTGTGTGCACCTGGTGTTGTTCTCGGCCTTCGTTTTTCTGGCGGTCAGCCCGTAATCAGGAATTCCAGCGATAGACCTGGCCGTCGCGCAGCTCGTAGGTCGTCGCGGGATTGGTGGCATCGTGCCGGGAGAGCAGCGCCATGACGCGGGTTCGTCCGCGGGTGGTGACGCCGTCCTCGGTCCAATGCACATAGGGGTGCACCAGTTTCGCGAATTCCGCCCAGTCGCCGGCTTCGATCGTGCGCAGGACCGCCGACACCGTGTTGTCCACAGCGACAGTGAACACGCACTGTCCGGGTTACGCGTGGGTTCGCGGTGAAATAGGGGGTTGCTGCGAGATCACTCAATTCGTCCTTGGGTATGGCCGAGGGGTTCGAAACGGTCTCGCCGGAGGTTCGCCCGGGGCGTGACTGGCGTCATATTGATAGCAGATCCGCTCTGATAACACGTTCTAGATCCGCAGGTCACGTGCCTATTCGTTCCGCTGACCGGGACCAGCCTCGGGTGTACCGGTTGATAACTTAGAGGTTTCGATCACACTCGAACCGATTTGTTGTAACTCCGGGTAACCATTAGCTTTGATGGCAGGCAGTGTTGCCGATCACGGAGAAGAAATTTGAAGCTCGCCACCACACGTCGGTTCCGGCGTCTCGAAGAAGCGGTCCTGCGATGACCCGGGCCGTCCAGAGTCGGTCCGCCGTGCGCATCGTGCGTGACAACTTCTCCAGCACCTCGGTGGCGTCGCTGCGCACCTTCGGTCGCGCGGTCGGAATTGCCGAGGAAGCGGTGGTCGGCACCGTCACCGATATCGCGCGCCGCCAATTCCAATGGAAAGAAGCCATTCTCCAGGCCTGGCGGCTCATTACCGTGACCGCGATTCCGGCCGTGCTCATCGCGATTCCGTTCGGTGTCATCGTTTCGGTCCAGGTGGGCAATCTGATTCACACCCTGGGCGCGGATTCACTGCTGGGCGCGACCGGCGGCCTGGGTGTCATCAAACAGGGCGCGCCGCTGGCCACCGGCTTCCTGCTGGGCGGCGCGGGCGCCGCGGCACTGGCGGCGGATCTGGGCGCGCGCACCATTCGTGAGGAGATCGACGCGCTGAACACCATGGGCATCAGCCCGATTCATCGGCTGGTGATCCCGCGCCTGGTGGCCATGGTCTTCGTCGCGCCGCTGCTGAACGTGCTCATCATCTTCGTGGGCGTGCTCGCCGGCTACGGCGTCGCCATCGGCGGGCAGGGCGTGACGCCGGGCTCGTACTGGTCCACCTTCGGATCCTTCACCACCACCGCCGATGTGTGGGTGTCGCTGTTGAAGGCCGTGATCTTCGGCTTCCTCGTGGTGATCATCGCCTGCCAGCGCGGGCTCGAGGCGAAGGGCGGCCCGCGGGGTGTCGCCGACGCCGTGAACGCCGCGGTGGTGCTGTCGGTGGTATCGATCGTGACCGTCAACCTGGTCGCCACCCAGATCACCGATCTCTTCCTGCCCACGAGGCTGGCCTGATGTCGGCAACCTACGTGCCCAAGGGGCTGGGCTGGGCCGCGCGCGCCTATCGCCGCCGTGGCCTGATCCTGCGCCGGGTGGAGAACCTGGGCTTCACGCTGGCCTTCGTCTGGCAGGTGCTGGCGTCGATTCCGTTGACTCTCGGGCGGTATCGCAGCGGGACCATGCGGGCCATCTCGGATATGACCTGGGGCCGCGGCTCGGTCATCGTGGGCGGCGGGACCGTGCCGATGATGATCGTGCTGGGCCTGGTCATGGGCGCGTCGGTGGCGGTGGAGTCGTTCACCACGCTGGACATGCTGGGCATGGGCCCGGTGTCGGGCCTGGTGTCGGCCTACGCCACCACCCGTGAGCTGGCGCCGATCGTGGCGGCCATCGGGTTCGCCGCGCAGGCGGGCTGCCGCATGACCGCCGAGATCGGGTCGATGCGTATCTCCGAGGAGATCGACGCCATCGAATCTCTCGGTCTGCGTTCGGTTCCCTTCGTGGTGACCACCCGTGTGCTCGCGGGCGCGGTCGCCATCGTGCCGACCTTCCTCATCGCGCTGATCCTGTCCTACGCGGCCTGCCGTGGGCTGATCACGCTGGTGCACGGGGCCTCGGCCGGTGTGTACGACCATTACTTCTTCCAGTTCGTGTCCGGGTTCGACGTGATCGCCGCGGTGGTCAAGGTGGCCGTGTTCGCGGTGGTGGTCATCCTGATCCACTGCTACTTCGGCTTTTTCGCGACCGGCGGGCCGGAGGGTGTGGGCATCGCCTCGGGTAAGGCGGTGCGCGCGAGTTCGGTGGCCATCGTGGCCATGGACATGGTGCTGTCGCTGTCCCTGTGGGGCTTCAACTCGGCGATTACGTTCACGGGGTAGGGGATGCCGAATTACGGAATGCCGGGTGTGGCCGTCGATCGCAAGCGGGCGATGACGGTCGGCACCGTCGCGCTGGCGCTGGTGGTGGCCGTGGTGGCGGGCTGGGCGCTGTACCGGTCACAGAAAACCGAGGCCGGACTGCCGATTTCACTGCGCACCGAGCAGATCGGTGACGGCGTGCTGGTCGGCACCGATGTGCGGGCCAATGGCGTGGTGATCGGCAAGGTCACCGAGATCGCGCCGGATCAGCACGGGACACAGCAGATTTCGCTGCGGCTCGACGATGCCGAGCTGTTCGGCCTGGACGACAGCCTGCAGGTGGATTACGCGCCCGCCAACCTCTTCGGCATCAGCGAGATCGAATTGCGCAAGGGCGCAGGCGGTTCCCCGCTGCGCTCGGGTACGGTGCTGGACTTCACCGGCAGCCGGGCCGCCGCGATCTACGACGCCACCATGGGCTCGATTCTGCGCAGCGCCTCGCAGGTGGGCGGTTCGGTGCTCACGCCTCAGATGGCGTCGGTGATCGCCCAGGCCGCGGCCGACACCCAGGCGCTCATGCCACTGGCGCAGGCGCTCATCACCGCGCAGCGCACCGTTACCAATAACCAGAAGATGCCGATGTCGGAGCTGGTCGGCAACCTCGGCCCGGCCTTCGACGGCGGCGGCCGGTTCGCGGGCGCGACCGTGCAGGTGGTGGATCTGATCCGCAGCATGCAGCGGCTCCAGGCCGACCGCGCCGCCTACGACAGGGGTGTCGCGACGGTCACCGGCCAGCTGCTGCCGGCGCTGGCGACCACCTTCACCCAGGCCGGGAATCAGCTTTCCGGTACCACCGACATGCTGGTGCCGGTGCTGACCGCGCTGGCCCAGATGGTGCCGCAGCCGCAGCAGTCCGCGGCCGAATTGCGCCTGCTGCTGGAGCGTTTGCGCGCGGCCATGCCGGATACCGGGCAGGGGCCTGTGCTGAATGTGGAGGTCGACCTGAAGGGTGTGCCGGCCATCGCGGTGCCGCTGCTGGGAGGGGCCAAATGAGGCGTGCATCGCGCAGCGATTCCATCAGGGGCGGCGGTGGGGCGACGGGTGGGCATGTGCAAGCCGCAGCCTGGCGGCTGGCCCTGTTCGGGGGCGTCATCGTGGTGGTGCTCATGTTGGTGCTCACCGCGATTCAGCGTCCGGTGTCGGGGAAGACCGAGACCCACGATGCCATCTTCACCGATGCCAACGGTTTGAAGGTCGGCGACGACGTGCGCATGTTCGGCGTGCAGGTCGGCAAGGTGAAGCAGATCAGCCTCGAGGGGGCGAAGGCCCGGGTCCAGTTGTCGGTCAAGACCGATGCACCCGTCTACGACAACTCGAAGCTGGCCATCCGCTATCAGAATCTGACCGGGCAGCGGTACATCGATCTGCAGCAGCAGCCGCAGCCGGGCACCCGGATTCCGGCGGGGGCGCGCATCGGCGAGGACCACACCGTCCCGTCCTTCGATGTGACGCAGCTGTTCAACGGCCTGAAGCCGGTGCTGCAGACCATTTCCCCGGAGGCCATCAACCAGTTCAGCGCCAGCATGGTGGCCCTGATCGAGGGTGACGGCAGCGGGATCGGCCCGGCCATGGACGCGATCGGGAAACTGGCGTCGTACGTGGACAACCGGCAGCAGGTGATCTCGACGCTGATCCACAACATGTCGGATCTGTCGGACCGGCTGGGCGGGCGCGTGCACTACCTGGTGCCGCTGCTGAAGCAGCTCTCCGACATCTTCGAGGCGCTGCAGCAGAACATCGGCGGCCTGGCGCAATTCGCGGTCACCGCGCCCTCGGTGCTGCGGCCCATCGACAATCTGCTGCGCTCGCTGGGGATCGACAGCGGCTCCGACGTGGACGCGCTGATCCGCAAGATCTTCCCCGACGCCAAGGAGGCGGTGGACGCCTTCGGCCGCCTGCCCGCGGTGCTGGGTGCGGCCGACGCGGCCCTGCCGACCAGTCCGAGCGGCTGGAAGCCGGTGTGCAGCAAGGGAACCGCCGATGTACCGGCGGTGGTCAGGGTGCTCGTGTCGGGACAGCAGGTGGCGATATGCAACGGATGACATTGCCCCGCTTCTCGAGCTGGTTCAGCATGAGACGTGATGACCGGGTGGTCGACGACGCCACCAAGCAGAAGCGGCACCTGCGCAAGGGCGTCATCGGCGCGGTACTGGTGGTGCTGGGCCTGGCGGCCGCCGGTGCGCTGTACGTGATCCCGTTCGGCAAGCACATCTACACCGCGGAACTGTCCGAGGCGCAGTCGGTGAAGGCGGGCGACGACGTGCGCATCGCCGGCATCTCGGTCGGCGAGGTGAAGTCGCTGGAGCTGAAGCCGGACAAGGTCGTCATGCGCTTCACGGTGAAATCCGATGTGTTCCTGGGTGATCAGACCTCCCTCGACATTCGCATGCTGACCATTGTCGGCGGCCACTATGTGGCGGTGTTCCCGGCCGGGAGCAAGCCGCTGGGGTCGGCGGCCATTCCGGCGGACCGGGTTCGCCTGCCCTACAGCCTGATCGAGACCTTCCGGGACGCGGCCACCCCGCTCTCCAAGATCGATGGCTCCACACTGAACAAGAACCTTGCGGCACTGGGCAATTCGATCGACGGCTCGCCCGACACCCTGCGCACCACGCTGGCCACGGTCGACACCTATGTGGACGCGCTGGACAAGCAGCGCAGCCAGGTGTCGAACGCGGTGGCCGTGGCCGATGAGTACGTGCGCATGTACGACGGCGCGAAGTCCGATCTGGGCCGGCTCATGGACAATGCCAACCTGCTGGTCACCGTGCTCGACGGCAAGCATGCCGAGATGGCCGAGGCCATCTGGCTGCTCGGTGATGTGCTCGGCCGGCTCGGCGGCGTGGAACCCACCTGGTCGGATCTGAAGCCCAAGCTGACCGACGCGATCACCCAGCTCGAACAACTCGGCCAGAAATTCACCCCGACCCTGACCGCCGCGCAGGACCTGCAGAAGAAGCTGTCGGACCTGGTGATTCCGGACGGCGGTCAGATCGACCAGTCGCAGCAGACCGTCACGCTGTCGCAGCAGCCCGTGGCACAGCCGCAGGTGTGCATTCCGGTGCCGGGGAAGGACTGCTGATGTTCAAGCGGATGCTCGGATCGCAGGCGTTCATGTCGGTCGGCGGTGCGGTACTGGTCGTGCTGCTGGCGGTGGTCGGGTACCTCCTGTGGTTCAACCCGATGAAGAAGACCGTGTCCTACTGCGCCGTGATGCCCGATGCCGTCGGTCTGTACGCGGGCAACAAGGTGACCATGCGCGGAATCCCGGTCGGCACCGTCGATTCCATCGATTCCGACGGCACCAAGGTCAAGGTGACGTTCTCGGTCGACGCGAAGTATCCCGTGTACGCGGACGCCGCTGCCACCACGGTCTCGGATTCCATTGTGGCCGACCGTAATCTGGCGGTGCTCAACAGCGGTAAGGATCTGGCGCACTGGGATTCGTCGCAGTGCATCACCAAAACCCTGACGCCCAAGAGCATTACCGAGACCCTGACGGCGCTGGCCGATCTGTCCTCGCAGCTGCAGCAGGCGCAGGCCCCGGATGCGCTGGCGCACGGCCTGTCCGCGCTGGACTCGGCCACCCAGGGCGCGGGCCCGCAGATCAACGAGATCGTCAAGGAGCTGGGTTCGGCTCTGGCCCAGCCGGATGCCGACATCGGGCACCTGGCGGGCATCTTCGACGCCTTCGCCGCGGTCGGTGCGAAGGTCGAGCAGCACTGGGGCGACCTGCGCTCCATGCTGCTGCGGCTGGCTCCCGCCCTCGACAATGCCAGTACCGAATTGCTCGGTCCCGGTGCGCAACTCATCGACCGGCTCGGTGAGGTGCTGCCCATGCTCAATGATCTGGTCACCATCGCGGGCGACCCCATCATGCGGGGCCTCGACGACACCCTCCCGCTGGTCCGCCTGCTGCGCGCCAATGTCGGCTCGCTCTCCGAGGTCATGCTGAAGCTGCCGGTGCTGACCAATGCGGCCCAGAAGATCATGGGCAACGGCATCACCTACGGCTCTCCGCGCGCGGCCCTGCCGGCCCCGCAGGCCGAACAGGTCTGCGCCGCCGTCAACGCCGTCACCCCGGGTAGCTGCACCGACGCCGCCAACGGCATGGTGAACGTCCCGCTGGTCCCGTTGGTGCTCGGAATGGCAGGTGCGCGATGAGGTTCGGACGCTGGGAGATCGTCGTCGCCACCCGGCCAGGTTCCGGTGCGCGAGAGGGCAGCTCGGCATGGTCGAAGCCTGCGCAGGGGGCCGGCTCCGGCATGCGTCCGCGGGGACGTGCGGCCATGGCCAGGCGTGCCGGAGCCGCTGTGTTGGCCGCCGGGTTGTTGGCCGGGGCGGGGGGCTGCGCCTTCGATCCGTCTTCGGTGCCGGTACCGGGGACCACGATTTCGGGCCCGACCTATCGGATCCACGTCGAGTTCGGCAATGTGCTGAATCTGCCCGCCAAGGCCAAGGTCATCGCCAATGGCGCGCAGGTCGGTTCGGTCAGCGGTGTGCGCGTGGTGGATTCGGCTCACACGGGCGGGCGCGGCGGCTATGTGGTGGTGGACGCGGACATCTCGTCCAAGGTGCCGCTGCCGGCCACCACCGTGGCCGAGCTGCGGCAGAACACGGTGCTCGGTGACATCCATCTGGCGCTGACCACGCCGCCGGACGGTTTCGGGTCGTTGCTGAAGGACGGCGGCACCATCACCCAGGACCACACCCGCCCGCCGGTGCAGCTCGAGGACACCATGGCCGCGCTGGCCGCCTTCACCCAGGGCGGGGCGGTGAATCAGCTGCAGGACATCATCAACCATTTCAACGCGGTGCTGCCCCGCGATCCCGAGGAGACCAAGCGGATCGCGCAGAACGCGGCCGGGAACGCGGTGGATCTGGCGGCCAATCTGGACCAGGTCGACAAGCTGCTCGACGGTCTGGGTGTGAACGCCCAGGTGCTACACGATCGCGCGGACTTCCTGGACCACGAGCTCAGCCAGGAGTCGGTGGACGCCATGGCCGGGATCACCGGCTCGATCAAGGGCGTCACCCAGATCTTCGCCGTGCTCGGCCAGCTCGGGCAGTCGCTGGTGTGGCTGGCTCCGCTGGCCACCGCGCTGGATCCGGTGACGCAATCCTTTGCGCCGCTGGCGCTTTCTGGGCAGCCGCTGGACCTGTCGGTGCCGTCGAATCTGTCGCTGCTGACCTCGCTGCTGCGGGACAAGCTGATTCCGTTCGTCGAGAACGGGCCCAAGGTGAACATCACCGGCATTCAGGCGGATTCGGTGTCCCGCGACGATCAGGTCACCAACATTCTGGCCGGGCTGCGCATGATCGGAGCGGTGCGATGAAGTGGGGTTCGCTGGCGTCGCTGGGCGGCATCGCGGCCGTCACCGTGGTGGGCGCGAGCTATCTGACCTTCGGCGTGGTGCGGGCGGATCCGTTCGCGCATTACACCGGCGGGTCCATGGTGATGGCGAATTCCGGTGGGCTGAGCGTGGGTTCGCCCATCCTGCTCACCGGCATGCGGGTCGGCAAGATCACGTCGGTGGACTCCACCGCGCGCGGCGTCGAGGTGGGCTTCCGCATCGACGGGGACCGCAGGCTGCCCACCGACAGTGACGTCACCATCGAGCAGCTGTCCGCGCTGGGCGAGCCGTTCGTGGAATTCCGGCCCCGCACCGCGGGCGGGCCGTACCTGAAGGACGGCCAGCGCCTGGACGCCGCCGCGGTGAAGTCGCCGCTGTCCATCCCCGAGGTGTCGCGACTGGTCAACAAGGTCATGAACCAGCTCGATCCGAAAGTGGCGGCCTCGTTGGCGAGCACGCTGGGAGCGGCCTTCCACGACACGGATTCGGCCATGCCGAACCTGACCCGCGCCGGTGATCTGCTGGCCGCGGCGATGATGAGCCGCGAACCCAAGATTGCTCAGCTACTCAACAGCTTCCAGGCGGCCGCCTCGAATATCGATGGAATGGGCGAGGCTACAGCGGCCGCAGCACCGGCGTTCGTGCAGTTCGAGCAGTCGCTCAAGGAGCTCATCAATGCCGTCGGTAGACTGGTCGACCGTGCCCCCGGGCCGCAGGCATACGTCTCCGGCAACGGATTGGCGCCCTTCCTGGTCAAGCTGACCGGATGGCTGCAGCAGGCCGGACCCGAATTGAAGACCCTCGCGCCCCAATTGCAGCCGCTCGCCGACGCGGCACGCACCGCCGGGCCTCAGCTCAATATCAGCAGCTTGATCTCGCAGGCGCTCGCGTCCACCGGCGACGGTGCCGTGCGCGTGCAGGTCGGCGTGAAGTAGCAGTACCACCAAGGAGGAGACCCGTGTCTCAGGACACCGAATCGAAGCAGCCGGTCGACCCGGAATCGGCGCCGGCCCCGGGCAAGACAGTGCAGCTGAAGGTCTCGACCCTGGTGACCGCGGTCGCCGCGGTGCTGCTCATCGGCGCGCTGGTGACGGTCACCGTGCTGTGGCAGTCCGCGCGCGGCGACCTGAAGGACCGCGACACCCAGGCCGCGAACGACAAGCACGCCGAGCAGGTGGCCTCCGACTACGCCATGGGCGCGGCCAACCTCAACTTCTCCGACTTCAACGCCTGGACCGCTCGCCTCGAGTCCAACACCACCCCGGCGCTGGCGAGCAAGTTCGACGCCACCTCCTCGAAGCTGCGGGAGATCCTGGTTCCGTTGAAGTGGACCTCGAGCCCCACCCTGCTCAGCTCGCAGGTCACCAATCGCGACAACGGCGCCTACAAGGTGAACGTCTATCTGAACGTCAACTCCACCAATGCGCAGAACCCGGACGGCGTCCTCACCACCATCTACTACACGGTGAGCGTCGACCCCAAGAGCGACTGGAGGGTCACCGACGTCGGCGGCATCGACCTCCCGCTGCCCAAGCAGTAACCGTGTCCCGGAAAACCCTGGCCCGCCGCAGCTTTCGAGCTCGGCGGGCCTTCCGGTGCACCCGTCAGGCGGCGGTGCCGCGCAGCTTGTCGGCCAGCCGCACGGCCAGCGCGACGATGGTCAGGGTGGGGTTGGCGTGGCCGTTGGTGGGGAAGACCGAGCTGCCGGAGATATACAGGTTGCTCACGCCGTGCACGCGGCAGTCGCCGTCCACGACGCCGGTGCGCGGGTCCGCCGACATGCGGGTCGCGCCGGTGGGGTGCGCCCAGTCGGTCAGCCGGGCCGGGAGATCACTGGTCTCGCGGACCCATTCGTCCAGGGCGGGCGGGGGATAGCCGAGGCGGGCGAACTCGCCGGCGACCAGGGCGGCGGCGCGGCGGACGGTGGCGTCCTCCAGGGCGCTGACCTGCCAGTCGATGCGCGGATGCGGTATGCCGAGGCGATCCACGGTGTCGCTCAACGTGATCCGGCTGCGCGGGTCCGGGGTCTGCTCCACCATGCAGCGCAGTTCCACGTGTTCGAGCTTGCGCGGCAGACCGGTGTGGTCGATGAGGCGGCGTTTTGCTCCGGAGAGCAGCAGCCCGGGATGGCTGGCGACGGTGCGGGCGTCGTGCAGGTTGATGTGCCCGCGCAGCAGGTTCTTCACCGACTCCCAGGGGTCGTCCTCGGAGGGCACCTCCTGAATCCACAGGGCGCAGTTGAGGAGTCCCTCGTCGGCCTGGATTTCCGGCGACAGTGCCAGCCCGTGCAGGAAGGTGTGCTTACCGCCGCGGGTTTTCACGACGTATTTGCCGAATCGGTCGCGCGCGGCGGCGGAGGTGTGCGGGTCCAGCGCGCCCACCACACCGCAGCGATGATCCAGCAGATACCGGCCCACCACGTCGTGACGATTACCGATACCTTCCGGCACAATGTGATTCGACGCGAGCAGCAGGCGCGCGTTTTCGATTCCTCCGGCGGCCAGCACAATTCGCGCCGCACGTACGACACGGGTATTTCCGTCGGAATCCACCACCCGTAATGCCTCGACTCGGCTGCCGTCCGGATCGGTATCGATATGGGAAACGGTGGCATTCAGCAGAATTCGAACATTGGCTGCGGAGATTTCCCCGGCGTGGATGCCGAATCGCTTGGAGTCGAACGGATCCGCCGGGTCCTTGCTGATCTGCCAGAAGTAGGGCCGCAGCCAGCGCCGGTCCACCTCCGGATGGGCCGGAATCCGGTCGGCCAGCTCCCAGAACCGGTCGCCGGTGAACCCGGCTCCGTACCCCAGTCCCAGATGTCCTGCCGCCCGATCCAGATACGGCTCGACCTCGGTGAATCCGATCGGCCAGCCGGAGAACGGGACCCAGGCGCGGGTCGCGAAATCCAGGTCGTCCAGGGGCGCGCAGCGTCCGCTCCAGGTGTGCGAACTGCCGCCCAGAATGCGATTGCGGGCATTGCGATACGGCTGGGCCCGCGCGGCGCCGACATTCTCGATGTCGTTGAGCGCATCGGTGCCGGGGGAGAGTTCGCGCCCGCCGCTCTCGAGCACCAGCACTCGTAGCGAGCTTTCCGCGAGTTCGGCAGCCAGGGTCAGGCCAGCCGGTCCGGACCCGATAATGCACAGGTCGGCCGTCAGCTCGCTGTCCCGCGCGGCACGAAGGTCGTCGATACGCACCGGAAATCCTCCCGCACCCGCATCCACCCCCGCGACGGACGCGCTTCCCTTTGCCCGGACCTCATCGTAACCGTTCAATTGCGCGGCCGTGGGGCATCTTTCGGCTCAACATCCGCGCTGCAGAAACGCGCGCACATAACCCGCCGACTGCCGCACATACATCCAGGACCAGAACAACAGCCCCGAATCGCTGGGACTGGCGACCATGGTGATCTGGCCGGAAAAACACTTCGCCACGATGTATCGAGCGCGAGAGACGTGCGGTGTATAGGTCACCACGATGATGTGCTGCCAGTGTCCAGCCTGGGCCCGGCGGCGGATCTCCTCGGCCTCGCCCTGGGTGGTCCACGGATTCGGCACGAAGCAGGAGACCGTGAAGGCGAACCCGCCGTCGCAATAGCGGTCCATCACCGGGTCGTTCTGGCCGGTGGATCGCGAGATCAGCAGCTCGGGCGCATAGCCCTCCTGGGCGAGCCGCAGCCCGACGTCGTAGCGTGCGTAGGCCGTCCCGCCGAGCACCACGATGGCGTCGGCCCGGCGCAGCGGATCCACCTGCGGGTGCACGAACACCGGCAGCCCCGCGAACGCGAGAGCGACGATCAGTGCCGTCACGGTGACGACCCCTGCGATGACCCTCCGGAGTGCAGGCACGCCTCCGACGGTACCGACTACGGAGTCGACCTTCCCGGCGTGATCGTGGGGCAGACTGTATTGCGCACGAACGCACGGCATCACGCACGAACACAAGGCATGTCGTCCCCAACGGAGGAGTCCGCCATGGAGCTGGGCCTGCACTACTGGAACTACTCGCACCCCGCCGCGACCGATCGGATCGCGTCGACGCTGGCGCATACCGCCCGCATTGCCGAACAGGCCGGATTCGCGCAGTTCACGGTCATGGACCACTACTTCCAGATGGAGCTTCGCGGCACCGCCGAGGAACCCATGCTGGAGGGCTACACCACTCTCGGCTACCTGGCGGCCCTGACCGAGCGTATGCGGCTGGGGCTGTTGGTGACCGGGGTGATGTACCGCTATCCCGGCCTGCTCGCCAAGATCGTCACCACCCTCGACGTGCTCTCGGGCGGCCGGGCCGAACTGGGCATCGGAGCGTCCTGGTACGAGCGGGAGCAGCGCGGCCTCGGCGTACCGGTCGTCCCGATGGCCGAGCGGTTCGAACGGCTCGAGGAGACGCTGCAGATCTGCCTGCAGATGTGGGGTCCCGACAACGGGCCGTACAAGGGCGAGCACTACCAGCTGGCCGAGACCCTGTGCGTGCCTGCGCCTTTGAGTCGCCCGCGCCCGCCCATCCGGATCGGCGGTGGCGGTGAGCGCAAGACGCTGCTGCTGGTGGCCCGCTACGCGGACGCCTGCAACCTCTTCGCGAGCAGCCCCGAGGAGGTCGACGCCAAGCTGGCCGTGTTGCGCGCGCACTGTGAGGCCGAGGGGCGCGACTACGACGCCATCCGCAAGACCGCGGTCTACGTGTCCGATGCCCTCGGCGATCCGGATCGGGTGCTGCGAGACGCCGAGCAGCTTGCCGCCCTGGGCATCACCGAGCTGGACTTCATGCCCGATGGCGATCCCGTCGTCTTCGCCACCGAATTCGCCGAACGCCTGCTCCCGCGCTTGGCGGCCATCTAGTCCGGGGCCGGGGCGTTCGGTATCATCGCGCGCGCTTGCCAACATCTGGAGGACACTGTGCCCGCGAATCCCACTGCCGCCGAACTATTGGCGACCGTCGAAGCGTCACCGCGGGCGGTCGGCGCGCACGACAAGGCCGCCTGGGTGGGCCTTTTCGCCGACAACGGCAGTGTCGAGGACCCGGTCGGCTCGCGCCCGCACATCGGGCGCGCGGCCATCGAGCGCTTCTACGACACCTTCATCGCGCCCAACGGGATCGTCTTCGATGTGACCGGCGACGTGGTGTGTGGCATGACCGTCTTCCGCGATCTCACCATCGCAACCACCATGTCCACCGGGGTCACCCTGCATGTGCCCATGCATCTGCGCTATGACCTGGCCGAGGTGGACGGCGCGCTGAAAATCCGTGCCCTGCGCGCACATTGGGAGCTGGCGGGCATGATCGGCCAGCTGCTGGGATCGGGCATGCAGGGCCTGCTGGCGGGTGCCAAGCTGGGCCCGCAGCTGCTCGGCAATCAGGGCGTCGGCGGGGCGATGGGCTTCATGTCCGGCCTGCGCGGTGTCGGCGCGGCGGGCAAGCAGGCCGCCGGGCAGCTGCTGGATGCCGTGGCCGCCGGTAATTCGTCCAGTGCCCGTGCGGTTCTGGCTCCGGTCCCGCGCCTGGAGTGGGGTGTGGACGGCGCGATGTCGCTGGAGGACTTCACCACCCGGGTGAAGGGCCTGCGCTGGAGCAAGGCCATTGCCGCCGGGCACTCGGTGACGGTGTCGGTGGAGACCCGCGAGGGCCGCGGCATCGCCGAACTCGACTTCGCCGACCGCGGGCTGCGCATCGAGTCGGCGCGAATCTTCGTGCCGGCGAGCTAATCCCGGATCCCGGCGATCTCCGCCAGGGGATTGTTCCCGCTGAATGTGGTGCCCCCGGCCGCGCCGACCACCTTCCCGTGCACGCTGATCAGCCACTGGCCGCACACGCAGCGCAGGTACTGCACCCCGCGGTGGGAGGAGACAGCTGTGGGAGAGGGCCAAGCGCAGGAAGGGCATTCGGCGATCATCAGGACATCCTGGACGCGGGAGCGTCGATTGACCATGATCGACACGCGGTGACCCGCAAATCGCGGGCGTGTCATGAGTGACTCGCCGTGCGTGATTTGCCAATGGGCCCATCGGAACTCGGCAGCACCCCGTTGACATCCAGTGTGGTCAGCCCGCTTTGCCCTTGCGCACCGCAGTCGGTGTTGCACCCCACCAGCGCTGGCAACAACGTGTGAATACCGACTGTTCCGACAATCCGATGAGCGAGGCGACCTGGCTCATCGGCATATCCGTCGTGGTCAGGTAGCGCCGCGCCTCGGTGCGCCGGACCTCGTCGAGAATCGCCGCGAAGGTGGTGTCCTCGGCGGCCAGCCGTCGCTGCAGGGTGCGCGGATGGATGGTGAGCAGCCGTGCCACGGCATCGATTTCGGGGGCGGTGGTGCCCAGCAGCTTCTGCAGGGTGGTCCGCACGCGCGGCGTGATGGCCGTGGCCGCGCCGCCGGACTGCTCGGCCAGGAACGCCATGGCCAGCCGGTGCAGGTTCTCGTCGCCGCCCGAGAGCGGCCGATTGCCCAGCGCGGCCGGTATCCGCAGCAGCGCGGCCGGGCGCTCGATTCGCGCTGGCGCGCCGAAGAACTCCTCGTACGCCTGGATCGGGGCGGCGGGCCGGTACGGGACCTCCACCGAGCGCAACCCGTAGCGCTCCTCGGCCAGACGCTGAATCGTCCTGTGCACGAAGGCCAATCCGAGATCGGTGCCCTGCACCGGGGTGGGCAGGCCGGGCGCGGTGATGCCGTAGCGCAGGGCGAGGACGCCGCGATCGCCGTACGGGTCGGGCTCCAAGGTCAGGCTCAGCGAGCGGGCGTGCACGAACAGATACCGCGAGGTGCACTCCAGCACGGCGGCCAGGGTGGTGGCGTTCCTGATGGCCAACGCCAGCGGGCCGAGCATGTCGAGGTCCTGCCGCGACGCCATCCGCAGTCCCAGATCCGGGCAGTCGAGCCGATGCGCCGCCAGCTCCAGCACCGCCCCGACCGCGTGGTCGGGGACCAGTAGATCGTCGGTGTCCAGGGCGGCGAGAGGCAGTCCGCAGGCGGCGGCCAGCTCCTCGGCGTCCCCGCCGAGCTCGGCTACGGTGGCTCGGAAGCCCCGCAAGCCCGCGGATCTGATCACCGACATGTCGTCCAGAATCAAATACTTGTCGCACAGAGTCAAGAAACCGGATGGCAGGCCCAACAGACTGGAAGTCATGAACGCCGCGCAACCACTTGCCGAACACCTCGACGTCGTCATCGTCGGAGCCGGGCTCTCCGGCATCGGCGCGGCGTACCGCCTGCAGGCCGAACAACCGGGCCGCAGCTACGCCATCCTCGAGGCGCGCGACGCGCTCGGCGGCACCTGGGACCTGTTCCGCTACCCGGGCATCCGCTCCGACAGCGACATGTTCACCCTCGGCTACCCGTTCAAGCCCTGGCGTGACGCCAAGTCCATCGCCGACGGGCCGGCCATCCTGCGCTACATCACCGAGACGGCCACCGAGAACGGCATTGACAAGCACATTCGTTACGGCACCAAAGTCGTTGGCGCCGAATGGGACAGCGGCGAGTCGCGGTGGACCCTCACGGTCGAGCGGCGCAGTGCCGACGGTGTCGAGCGCAGCACGCTCACCTGCGGCTTCCTCTACTCCTGCTCCGGCTACTACAACTACGACCACGGCCACGAGCCCGAGTTCCCCGGCATCGCCGACTTCGCCGGCACCGTCGTGCACCCCCAGTTCTGGCCCGAGGACTTCGACTACACCGGCAAACGCGTGGTGGTCATCGGCAGCGGCGCGACCGCGGTCACCCTGGTCCCGGCCATGGCCGAGCAGGCCGAACTGGTGACCATGCTGCAGCGCAGCCCCACCTGGATCTCCGCGGTCCCCGGCCGCGACAAGGTGGCCGACCGGATGCGCGAACTGCTGCCGCCGAACCTGGCGCACCGGCTCATCCGCACCAAGAACATCCTGTTCAACATCGGCTTCTACCAGTACTGCCGGCGTCGGCCCGAGGCCGCCCGCAAGCTGCTCACCGGGCTCACCACGCGAATCCTGAAGGACGAGAAGCTGGTCGCCGAGCATTTCACGCCCGAATACAACCCGTGGGATCAGCGCCTGTGCGCGGTGCCCAACGCCGACTTCTTCAAGGCCATGCGCAAGGGCAAGGCCGAGGTGGTCACCGATCACATCGAAACCTTTGTGCCCGAGGGCATCCGGCTGAAGTCCGGCAAGGTGCTCGAGGCCGATGTGGTGGTCACCGCCACGGGCCTGCAGCTGCTCGCCTTCGGCGGCGTCGACCTGGTGGTCGACGGCGCGCCGGTGGAGCTGTCCGAGCAGTTCGTCTGGCAGGGCACCATGCTGACCGGCGTGCCCAACTTCGCGGTGTGCATCGGTTACACCAATGCCTCCTGGACGCTGCGCGCCGACCTCACCTCGCGACTGGTCTGCAAGGTGCTGGGGTACATGGACCGCAACGGCTACCGGGCGGTGGTCCCGCAGCCGCAGCACACCCTGCAGGAGCGGCCACTGCTGGATCTGGCCTCCGGGTACGTCCAGCGCTCGATCGGCGACTTCCCGCGCCAGGGCGATCGGCACCCGTGGCAGGTACGGCAGAACTACCTGCTGGACACCGCGACGGTCATGCGCACCGACCTCGGCAAGACGCTGCGGCCGGTCGCGGCCGCAAAGCTGCTCGAACCGGTCCACTGAAATTCGCCTGCTGCTGGCTAGCATGGCCGCCATGACATCCACGCGGTTCAGTGGTCCGATGCGGTCGGTGCGAGTGGCGGTGACGGCGGTCTCCGCGGCCCTGCTCGCGGTGGCCGGCGGCCTGTGCACCCAGGCGGCCGCCGCGCCGTCGCCGGCCGAGCCGTCGGCGAGCGAGCAAGCGCCGCAGGGCCTCTGGACGATCCCCACCGCGCCCGCCGACTCGGCCACGCTGA
The DNA here is from genome assembly GCF_044766925.1 of Nocardia sp. NPDC101769. NCBI lineage: Bacteria > Bacillati > Actinomycetota > Actinomycetes > Mycobacteriales > Nocardiaceae > Nocardia > Nocardia sp. NPDC101769. Next base: position 61,720 of record NZ_JBIWMX010000012.1, read on the forward strand.
TCGTGGCCTACAGCTTCGGCAATCGCATTCCGGCGGGCGCGGATCCGGCGCGCACCATCGGCGATCCGGGACCGGTCAACGAGGCCCTCGCCGCGGCCGTGGTCGCCACGCGCGGCGATCGCGACCTCCCGGTGTACGCGCAGACCGAAATCGCCCAGGTGCTCTCCTCGCGGTACGGCATGACCGATGTGGTGTCCATCGATCCGGTGCGCAATGCCGAAGGGACCCTGATCTATCTGTCCACCGACGGGGTGGCCGCGCAGGTCGCCGCCCTCCGGGGCGCGGCGATCGCGGACGACGCAGCGGCGGTGGTGGCCTTCGCGGACCATCAGTGGCGGGCCACCAGAACGACCGCCCGACACGGTTTCCGGGCCTTCGCCCCGGCCGGTGTCGCCATGCCCGATCAGTACGACCCCCGGTCCGGGCAGTTGTGGACCACCAGCCGGTTGCTCTACCTGCCCACCGACCTGCTGGGGCGGCTCGCGCTGCTGAAGTAGCCCGAGGGGTGCGAACCCCGATTTCCTGCCGCCCGCGCCCGGCTGGGCTGCCATGCTTTCGCGCCATGGGACGAGTCGAGACGAGAGCAGTGGTCGAGTCGCGGGCCGCGGCCGACTCGAGGACGGCGGCCGACTCGAGGACGGCGGCGGGCGGATTCCTGCTGCCCGCACCACGATTCGAGCCGCCGTTGGAGCAGTGTCGTCGTAAGCCGGGGCCGGTCCGCCACGCTCCAGAGGCGGGCCGCCGGGCACCAGGGATGGGCGGCCGGGTTCCGCGGCCCGATCAGTGGCCGGCCGCCGCCGCGAACCGATCGCCGGGATGCCGGAATCGAGTGGATCGCCGATCGGTTTCTGCTGTGCCCGGATCGGTCGGCCTGCAACGGTTTCTGCGTTCTTCGCACCCTGTGAAAACCCGGGGTGCTGATGAATGCAACACTGCGGCAAGGCAATTCGCGGGGACCGCGCTGCGGCTGGCGCTCGAGGTGCTGGACGGCCGCCGTCCGGTGAGGCAGCTGGGCCCGCTCGCCGAGCCGGCGGTGGCGGCCGCGATGCGCACCCTGGCGGGGGCGGGCCGGCTACCCGGGCGGGAGCTCGGCACCGCCACCCTCACCAGGGTGGATGTGATCATGGCCGGACCGGGGCAGGCGGAAGTTTGCGCGGGTTACGACCGCGGCGGGCGGCGTTTCGCGCTCGCCGCCCGTATTGTCCATGGTCGTTCCGGGTGGCGTTTGGCCGCATTCCGGGTGTGCTGAAGACCGGACGGTCTCTGCGGTAATAGCAGAATAGTCTGGTTGCCCCTAATTCGATTCGCGCCTGGTTTGAATCCTGCATCGCGCGGCATTAACATTTCGGCGAATAGCGGCACCTCACACGTGGAAGGGCAGTCCATGGCGAAGAAAGTCACCGTAACTCTGGTTGACGACTACGACGGCGAATCGAAGGCCGACGAGACGGTATTTTTCTCGATCGACGGCAACGACTTCGAGATCGATCTGTCGAACAAGAACGCCGGCAAGCTGCGGGAGGCCCTGGAACCGTGGACCGATAAGGCCCGCAAGGTCGGTCGTTCCAAGCGGACCGGCAAGGTGGCCGCGGGCGGCCGCACCCGTCCGGCGGTGGACCGCGAGGAGAGCACCGCGATCCGCGAATGGGCGCGCGCTCAGGGGCACCAGGTTTCCTCGCGCGGCCGTATCCCGGCCGAGATCGTTGACGCTTACCAGCGCGCCAAGAATTAACCAGCGTAAATCAAGGCGCTGGAAATTCGCTGGGAGTCGAGAGTCTGCGGGCATCGGCTCCAAGCGCGGGGAGGCGGAGCGACATTTCAGGCCAATGACTCGATCCGGATTTCTCGTGCGTCAAGCCGCGCGCAGTAGTGCGGCGCCGCACTCGGGAAGTTCGGCTCGAATCCTTTCCAGCAGGCGTTCGGCGCGGTCGCGATGCGCCGCGGCCGCCTCGGTGTCGCCTTGGGCGGCGGCCAGCGCCGCCAGGATCGAGTCCATCGGGCCGAACTCGGTCATCCCGGTTTCGAGGCCGATCAGGGTGCCGCTGTACGGTGCCAGGTATTCGTAGAGCCGTTGAATTGCTGGAGTGTCGCCAAGTTCGATGGCGGCGACCGCCCGCAATGCCGACATGAGGACCGGATAGAAGCCCGCCGCAATCGGATCCGAGTCCTCGTACACGCCGCGTGCGCGCTCGCGTTGTCCGCTCTGCAGCAGCGCGAGCGTGTAGGCCGGGGCGGCGGCCGCGGGCAGAGCCGCATAGGCGTTCGCGAGCCGATCCGTCAGGCCGCCCAGCTCGCCTCGCGCCCAGTCGATCGAGAGCGCGCAGAACAACTCCGCTTCCGCGTGATTGGCCACGCCGGAAAGCCGGGTGCGGGCCGTGAACCGGTGGTACAGCTCCTCGGCCGCGTCGATGTTCCCGCGCAGCAGTTCCATGGTCGCGGCGAGACAGCTGACCATATCCAGCAGCGGCTGCAACTGGCCCTCGTCGGCGAACTCCACCGCGGCCGTCGCCCGCCGCCCCGCCTCCCGCAGATCCGCCCGGGCCACCGCGGCCCGATATCCCAGATAATGCGCCAGCGCCCGGTACTCGGCCAGGCCGGCGGCGGTGGCCAGCCGCTCCAGTTCGTCGACCAGTGCCGAGTACTCCGTGTCGTACTCGAATGCGAGATAGGTCACCGCATTGATGGCGGCACACAGCAATTCGGGATCGCCGGTGCGCCGCGCCGCCTCGAGGGCCAGCCGGGCCAGCCGCCGCCCGGCGGCCGACTCCACCAGTCCCGTCTCGAAGGTCGCCGCGACCAGCAGGCGCACCAGATCGGCATCTGCCACATTGTTCGAATCATCCTGCACCGCAACGATATTCGGGTCATCAACGGCCGGTACCGAGGGGTCGGGGACCTCGCTCACCAGCAGGGCCAGGGTGGACGCGCCGACGCCGTGCCGGGCCAGGGCGCGCGCCAGCGCCCGCCTCATGTGCTGATCGGGCCTGCGCCAGTTGCGAATCGCCCAGATGATCGGGGCGCGCCAGCAGGTCAGCGCCCGGACCACCAGGTTCGGATCGCCCAGCTGCTCGGCGAGGGTGAGGGCCCGGTCGCGTTCGACGCGGGCCTCCCGATGCCGATTGTCGTAGGCCAGCGCCGTGACCAGCGCGCAGCGGGTGCGCAGCAGTGCGATGCGGTCGCCGGCGGGCGCGTGGTCGGCGTCGTGGCGGGCCAGCCGGTGCAGGTCCACCGCCGAGCGCAGCAGCCGCACACCGGCACTGCGCATCCCGCGGCTGGTGCGCCGCTCGGCCGCCCGTTCCACGTATTCGATAGCGCGCGAGGCGGTTTCGGCAGTCGCGCCCGCGAGGGCGTGCCGGGCCAGCACATCCGGGTCCCGCGCCACCGCCGGATAGGCGTCGGCACGCTGTTCCAGCAGCTCCAGTGCCGCCCAGTGCATCCGGCCCCGCCGCAGCGGCGGTATGCCCAGATACACGGCGTCGCGAATCAGCCCGTGCGCGAACCGGATACTCCCGCCGCTCCCGGAGCCCACCAGTCCGGCCGCCTCGGCCGCCGCGACCAGATCGATCACGGTGTCCTCGGCCAGCCCCGCCGCCGCACTGAGGATCGCCAGATCGACGCTCTCACCCCAGATGGACAGCTGCCGCAGCACCTCGGCGACCCCGTCGGGCAGCTGCGCCACCCGATCCTCGATCAGCTCCCGGATCGAGTCCGGCACATCGTCCAAACTCCCCTGTGCAGCAGCCGCTTTCGCCACCTCCCGGACGAACAGCGGATTCCCGCCCGTCCGCCGCTGCAGCTGCTCCAGCGCCTCGGCCTCGATCCCCGTCAACCCGGCGGCCGCCGCGGCTCGCCGCGTCCCCTCCGCGTCCAGTCCATTGAGCTCCAGCCAGGCCCCCGTATGCTGGGCCAGCGCCGCGACCGTGTTGTGGGCCCCCTGCCCCGCCTCCGATCGCCGCATGGTGACCAGCACGAATACCGGCTCGTCCCGCAGCCAGCTCACCACCTGCCGCAATACCTGCAAGGTCCCCGGATCGGCCCGCTGCACATCCTCCAGCAGCAGTGCCACCGGCGCGGAACCGGCCGCGCGCCTACATTTTTCCGCGATGACCCGCGCCAGCGTGAATGTGTCCTCGGCCGGCGTCCCCGCGTCGATCGCGCTCGGCTGCTCTGCGACCGGTGAAATCGGCTGGGAGGAGCCGGTATCCGGCCTTGCCGCGGCGGGAGTGCCCGGTGCGCCGACCGTGCCCTCCGAAAGCTGTGCGGCCGCAGCCCGGCTCGGCTCGGTCACGTCGAGGGCGGTGCTGATTTCGGTCCAGGCCCAGGCCGCGGGCGCGCCGTCGATCTCCGGGCAGGTTCCGGTCGCCGCGGTCCAGCCCGCGGTGGACAGCGTGGCGAGGGTTGCCTCCGCCAGCACGGTCTTGCCGATTCCCGCCTCCCCGGCGACCCAGGCGACCCGCAACTGCCCGGCTCGCGCCGCCTCGGCGGCGTTCAGCAGCTCCGACAACTCCGTGAGATAGCCGGTAGCGCAATGGAACCCGTCGGCGGCCTCGCGGGCGGTGCTGGTTCTCGCCGTCTCGATGCCCGGGCTGGAGACCGGCGCTGGAGCGGCCGTACTCGTGGTGGTGGCCGGGGGTGCGGCAGGGCCGGTGGGGTGGCGGTGGTGAGCCGGCAAGGGCGGGGTTTGGGCGAGGCCGGCGGAGTGATTGAGAATCGCTATTTCGAGTTGGCGCAGCGCGGGGGAGGGATCGACACCGAACAGTCCGCCGAGGAATTCGCGCGAGCGCCGGATGGTCGTGAGCGCCTCGAGCTGCTGGCCCAGCTGGTATTGCGCCAGGGCGAGCAGGCGGACGATTTCCTCGCGGCCGGGATTGTCCTCGAAGAGCTGGCGGAGTTCGCGGACCACTTCGCCGGAGCGGCCCAGTTCCAATTCGGTGCGGGCATTGAGTTCGACGGCGGTGAGGTAGAGGTCGGTGAGCCGGTCGGCCTCGGCGACGGCCCAGTCGGCCTCGGCAAAGGCCTCCAGGGCGGGACCGTGCCAGAGTGAGAGGGCGGCCTCCAGCAGGGCATTGCGTTCGGTGGGGTCGGTGTGGATCTCGGGGTTGCTGACCAGTTCCTGATAGGTCCGCAACTGCTGCTCGAAATGCCATGCGTCCACGGCGTTCTCGGGGATCTTCAGGGCATACCCGGGCGACTCGGACACGATGAAGCGGGAGGGCGCACGCCGTGGGCGCTGCGGTTCGAACAGTCGCCGCAGATTGTGGATGTGCACCTGCAGTACGGCGGTGGCCTTCGGTGGCGGATGTCCGGACCACAGGTCGTCGATCAGCCGTTCGGTGCTCACGACCTGGCCGTGTCCGACGATGAGGCGGCCCAGGACGGCGCGCTGCATGGGGGTGCCCAAGGGGATGTCGCGACCGTCGACGGACAGCTGCAGGGGGCCGAGCACTCTCAGCTCCGCGCCTGCCATCGGTGTCCTCCTGCGACTGGAAGCGAACTGGTCATTCGCCGCAAGAAGTGCACTATCCCTCAAAAAACTGAAGATGCCAAAAGGTAGCCAAATGGTTGTCGGATAGTTACGGCCGATCGCCGCCATAAAGAAGACCGTGTGGTACGGAATTTTGTTTCCAATGCTAACAGTGCGAATGCGTCACACAACCCCGCCGGAAGTGGATCGCAAGAGTAGGCGGGGAGAATACTTCTGACTGGAAGCAACCTTGAAGTTGAAGGGGTGGTTGGTGTGACGAAGCCAGTGGATTTCCCCAGAGGTCTGGGAGAGACCGGCATCGAGCCCGAGAGCACCGGCATGTACGTGGACCGTGACGGCGATATCTGGGAGAAGCAGGACGACGGCTGGCGGCTGATCCTGCAGCGCGGCGTGTCCGTGGACCCGAAGTCCCTCTGGGATTGGACCGAGGGCCACGTCCGCGACTACGCACCGTTCATGCCGGTCGTCGCCGGGCGCTGACGGTTTCCGCCGCGAGGGTGATCGCGGCGCACCCCACTCTTGCCGCCCGCAGCTGAATTGACTGCGGCACAATCTATTCGGGTGCCAGCGCGCCGCTCAGATGGTCGTAGGCCACCTGTGCGTGCAGTCGCACGCCGGTGACGAGGGTGTCGTCGTCGGCGTAGAAGTGCGGGTTGTGGTTCATGAAGAGCCCGCGCCCGCCGGGCATGGGCGTCGGCAGACCCGCCGCGTCGAGCTGCGCGTCCTGCACACCCAGCGTCACGTACAGCCCGCCATACCTGTTGACGAACTCCGAGACGTCGTCGTATCCGAGCGTGGCCCCCGTCGGTACCACCCGGTCGTCCCCGGCCACCCGGCGGAAGGTGGACAGCCCGGCATCCATCCACGCCTGCTCGTTGTGCACCGCGGGCACGTCCTGAAGGAAATCCACTGCGGCCGAACAGTTGTAGGCAGCCGCGGTGTGGGTGGCGAGTTTCCGCAGCCGCGTCTGCACCGTACCCATGTCGTGTTCGACCGCGCAGCGGATGGTGCCCCACAGCGTCACGGTCTGGCCGATGATATTGAACCGCCCGACGTCCTCGACGTGTCCGATGCTCACGGTGATCGGGTCGAACGCGCTGACCTGCCGGTAGAGCTGCCCGATCCCGGTCAGGATCGCCCCGGCCGCCGGCATCGGGTCGATGCCCATCCACGGCATGGATCCGTGCACCTGCTGGCCGGCGAGGGTGATCCTGGTCAGGCAGGACGCCCCGAACTGGTTCCCGACCCGATATCCGATGTAGCCCTTGGGATATGGCGTGACGTGGAATCCGAACACCATGGTCGGCGCGGGATCGTCTAGCGCTCCCTCGGCGAGCATCTCACGCGCACCGCCCTTTTCGTTCACCGGCGGGCCCTCCTCGGCGGGCTGGAACACGAAAAGCGCGGTGCCCGGCAGTTTTTCGCGGACGCCGGCCAGGACCGTGGCCGCGCCCATGAGCATGGCGGTGTGGCAGTCGTGCCCGCAGGCGTGTGACACCGGGAACGGCCCGCCGGGGTACTGCTGATCGACCACGTGCGAGGCGAACGGTACCCCGCACAGGTCCGGCACCGGCAGCGCGTCGATATCTCCGCGTAGCGCGACCACCCGGTCGCCTGCCTGCCCGCCGCGCAGCACGCCGACCACGCCGTGCCCGGCGATGCCGGTGCGAACCTCGTCCAGGCTCAATGCTTTCAGGTGATCGCTGATCAGCGCCGCGGTGTTCACCTCGCGATTGGAGAGCTCCGGATGCTCGTGCAGATACCGCCGCCAGTGCACCACCTGTCCGGCCACCGCAGCCGCGCGGGCGTCGAGTTCGTCGTGGATCGCACGCATCAGGACTCCGTTCGGTCGGTACTCCGACGACGGGGCAAGGGCCGAACCGATCCAAAACAAAGTCGTTACGGCCATTTGCCGTCCGCGCCGAGGCTACTACTGTGGACCCCGAGTTCGCCATCCGTTAACTGACGCGTCGGCAGGCTCGTTGCGAACCCGAGTCCTTCCGAGCGTCACCCGAAGCTACGAGGTGACCATGACCCAGGGTTGGCCCAGTTCGATGGGTTCCTTCGATTCCTTCGACGACATCTTCAACCGATTCTTCGGATCCGGAATGTCCCGCCAGCCGCCGGTGCAGCGCATCGACCTGAGTCGTTTGCTGAGTGAGAGCGCCAAACAGGTCGTGGACTCCGCCCGGCAGGCCGCCCACGAATGGGGCAGCGCCGAGATCACCCCCGAGCACCTGCTCTACGCGGCCGCCGCCATCGAGCCGTCCCAGCGCATCATCGCCGAAATCGGCAGGGACCCCGAACAATTGCGCAAGCAGATGCGCACCGCCGCGGGCAGCGGCGTCGGCGCGCACGGCAGCGAGCACGCCCTGGTCCTGAGTCCGGGCGCCAAGCTGGCCCTGCGCAATTCGCAGCGCAGCGCCGCGGAGGCGGGCAGCAGCTACATCGGGCCGGAGCACATTCTGCTCGGCATCGCGGGCGTGCACGACAGCCCGGCCGCCCAGGCCCTCTCGGGTGCGAAGATGCCCGCCGCCCAGACCGCCAAGGAGCCATCCGACACCCCGACCCTCGACGAGTACGGCCGCGACCTCACCGCGGAGGCCCGGGCCGGCAAGGTCGATCCGGTGGTCGGCCGCGCCGAGGAGATCGAGCAGACCGTGGAGATCCTGTCGCGGCGGCGCAAGAACAATCCGGTGCTCATCGGTGATCCAGGCGTCGGCAAGACCGCCATCGTGGAGGGTCTGGCCCAGCGCATCGTCAATGGCGACGTACCCGCCACCCTGACCGACCGCCGCGTCATCGCGCTGGACGTGAGCTCGATGGTGGCGGGCAGCAAGTATCGCGGCGAATTCGAGGAGCGGCTCACCAAGGTGCTCGACGAGGTGCGCGCGCACTCCGACGAACTGGTGGTCTTCATCGACGAGTTGCACACCATCGTGGGCGCGGGCGGCGGTGGCGAGGGCTCCATGGACGCGGGCAATATGCTCAAGCCCGCCCTGGCCCGTGGCGAACTGCATGCCATCGGCGCCACCACCATCGACGAGTACCGCAGGTACATCGAGAAGGACGCGGCCCTGGAGCGCCGCTTCCAGCCGGTCATGGTGTCCGAGCCGTCGGTGGTCGACACCATCGAGATCCTGCGCGGGCTCTCCGACGTGTACGAGGAGCACCACCAGGTGCGCTACCTGGACGAGGCGCTGATCGCGGCGGCCGAGCTGTCCGACCGCTACATCACCGACCGCTTCATGCCCGACAAGGCCATCGACCTGGTGGACCAGGCGGGCGCGCGCGTTCGATTGCGAACGCGCACACCGGATCCCAAGGTGCGTGAGCTGGAAGAGAAACTGGCGCACCTGAATCGGGAGAAGGACGCGGCGGTCGCCGGCGAGGACTACGAGCGGGCCAACAAGATCAAGGCCGAGATCTCGAAGCTGGAGCGGAAGACCGCCGACGAGGTGGACCGCACCGAGATCCCGACGGTCGAGATCACCGATATCGCCGAGGTGGTGTCGCGGCAGACCGGCATCCCGGTCGCCGACCTCACCACCGAGGAGCGGGCGAAACTGCTGAAGCTGGAACAGGATCTGCACCGGCGGGTGGTCGGCCAGGACGAGGCCATCGTCGCGGTGGCCGAGGCGGTGCGCCGCGCCCGCGCCGGGCTCAAGGATCCCAACCGGCCCATCGGCTCGTTCCTGTTCCTGGGCCCCACCGGCGTCGGCAAGACCGAACTCGCGAAAGCCCTGGCGGAGGCCGTCTTCGGCGACGAGGACCGGCTCATCCGCTTCGATATGAGCGAGTTCCAGGAGAAGCACACGGTCTCGCGGCTGGTGGGCGCGCCGCCCGGATACGTGGGCTACGACGACGCCGCCCAGCTCACCGACAAGGTGCGCCGGCAGCCGTACTCGGTGATCCTGTTCGACGAGGTCGAGAAGGCGCATCCGGATGTGTTCAATGTGCTGCTGCAACTGCTCGACGACGGCCGGGTCACCGATGCCAAGGGTCGAACGGTGGATTTCAAGAACACCATCGTGATTCTGACCAGCAATATCGGCTCCGATCTGATCCTGTCCGCGAAGGACGGCGACCTGGACTCGATCACGCCGCAGCTGGAGGAGAGGCTGCGCAAGCAGTTCCGGCCCGAGTTCCTCAACCGGCTCGACGAGCAGATCATCTTCCACCGGCTCGACAGGTCGCAGCTGCGCAATATCGTCGGCCTGGTGCTCGACGGCACCAAGCGGCGGCTGCACGCCCAGGACATCGATCTGGATGTCTCGGACCGGGCCATGGACTGGCTGGCGGAGAACGGATATCAGCCCGAGTTCGGCGCCCGTCCGCTGCGCCGGACCGTGCAGAAGCAGCTGGACAACGCGCTGTCGAAGAAGCTGCTCGAGGGCGCGCTGGCGCCTGGTGACACGGTGCGCATCGATGCCGACGGCAGCGGTCTGCAGATCGAGGCGATCCACCACACCGGCGGGAAGAAGACCGACGCCAAGATCACCGAGGAATCGGTCATGACCGTCAGCAAGGGCGGCAAGGTCAAGTCCGACAAGCCGGATGCCAAGCACGCCAGCGGAAATGGCCACGGCAAGCACGGCACGAAGGCATCGGGCGGCAAGGCTTCCTCGGCCGGGGACTGAGCACGTCGCACACGAAAAGCGCCGCGCCGGAGCCGATTCCGGCGCGGCGCTGCTGTCCGGGCTACGGTGCGGTTCCGGTTGCTGCTGGGCGATGACGGTCATGCGGCAGTGGCCGATGGTGTGGCGATCGAGCGGGAAGGCCGCCGGCGCCGGCGGGGTAGTGCGGCATGTCGGCTTTGGGGTGGTTGCGAGTCGGTTCTGAATGTGCGTTAACTTCTGAGCATGGACCACAATCGCGACGCTGTGCCGCTACCTCTGGGCGACCTCGTCGCCGACGGGCCCTTCCCGCCGCATCACCCCGGCTGCTTCGGCTGTGGCCCCGCCAATCCGGCCTCCCCGCAGATCGCCTTCGGACGACTGGGCGATACTGTGCGCGGCACCTTCACCATGGACGAACGGCACCAGGGCGCGCCCGGCGTTGCCCACGGCGGTGTCGTGGCCGCGGCCCTGGACGACGCCTGCGGTGCGATCCTGGTCCCCCTGCGTCAGCCCGCCGTCACCGTCAAACTCGACGTCACCTACCGTGCCCCGGCCCGCCTGCACCGCGAATTCGTGGTCACCGCGGTGCTCGCCGCCCGGGAGGGCCGCAAACTCTACATCGACACCACGCTGACCGATGGCGACACCGTGATCGCCACCGGCCGTGCGATTTTCGTCGAGGTCGCCGCCGAGCACTTCCTGAGTCTCGGAGCGACCCTCGGGGAGATGCCCAGCATCGGATTGTGACCTGGCGCGGCGGGGCTACAGGTACCACTGGGCGACGAGGCCCGCGAGCGCGCCACCGGCGAGGGGACCGAGAACCGGGACCCAGGCGTAGGCCCAGTCGGCGTTCTTCTTCGTGGACGGCAGGGGTGCGCCGGGGCTCTCGTCGATGACCGGGCGGACGCCGCCCGCCGTCACCTCGGCTGGAATCCGCTGTGGGAGAACGTTGGCCGTGCGGCGGGTGGGGAGCAGGGCGTAGGCGATGCGCGGACCGAGGTCGCGGGCGGGGTTGATGGCGTAGCCGGTCGGGCCGCCCAGCGAGGCGCCGATGCCGACCACCAGCAGGGCCGCGGCCAGCGGGCCCAGGCCGCTGGGGGTCTTGCCGAGGGCGAGGATCACGAACACCAGGGCGAAGGTCGAAACCATCTCGGTGAGGAAGTTCCAGGTGTAGGAGCGGATGGCCGGGCCGGTGGCGAAAACGCCCAATTTCTTGCCCTCGTCGGGCTCCTCGTCGAAGTGCCGCTTGTAGACGATGTAGGCGGCGCACGCGCCCAGGAACGCGCCGATCAGCTGGCCGGAGAGATAGGCGACGGTATCGGTGAGATTCACCGGAATGCCGGGGGCGTATTCCTCCACGCCGGCGAAGAGATTGCCGATGGTGACCGCGGGATTGAGGTGGCCACCGGTCCTGTAAGCGACGTAAACGCCCGCGAATACGCCGATACCCCACCCGAAGGTAATGAGCAGCCACCCGCCATCGAAACCCTTCGATTTGGCCAGCACAACATTGGCTACCACCCCTGCGCCCAGCAGGATCAAAATCCCGGTGCCCAATGCCTCGCTGATAAAAATAGAGCTGAAGTCCATTGATTCGCCTCTCGATCGGCCGTCGGTGCAACTCTGAACCAGACTCTGAGGTCTCTCGTCCAGCAAATCTCTAGAAACACGCTAGAGGTAGGCGGACATCGGAAACAAGGCCGACAGGTGGGTGAATTCGTGACCTGGAAAACACCAACGCCGTGCCGGAATTGATTCCGGCACGGCGCTTTTCGTGAAACGAATATGGCTCCGACGCGTCGCGGAAAATCGCTCCGCGGCGCGCGAACCACAGCCGATCGCTGTTCTCCGGGCGGTCGAGGGCTGGGCCCTCGAACCGCTCCCGATTCAGGTGAGGGGGTCAGCCGAGGGCGACCATGCGGGCCGCGTTGGCGGCCTCGTCGTCCTTCTCCTCGTTGGCCGCCAATTCGGCGTGCACGCGGTCGAAGTAGCGGTTGATCTCGGCATTGGTGCGCTCATCGTCCCAGTCCAGATGCGGGGCGATGAGTCGGGCAATCTCCGGGGCCGCCCGCAGGCCGCGGTCGGGCACCTCGATGGAGATGCGGGTGCGGCGGGTGAGCAGGTCGTCCAGGTGCAGCGCGCCCTCGTGGGTGGCGGCGTAGACGGCCTCGGCGGCAAGATAGTCTTCGGCGCCCGGAATCGATTGGCCCAGTTCGGGAACCGCGGCGATGAGGTCGAAGATCTCCGCGGTCAGCGATCCGTAGCGGCCCAGCAGATGCGCCACGGTCTCGACCGGCAGCCCGGCCCGCGCCGCCACCTCGGCGATCGTGTCGAGCATGTCCTGGTAGCCGACCGCACCCAGGATGGGCAGGGTCGCGGTCACCGACGGCGCGACATCGCTGCCGAGGCGCTCGGCGGCGGCGTCCACCACGTCGGCGGCCATCACCCGGTAGGTGGTGTACTTGCCGCCCGCGATGACGAACAGGCCCGGGGCCGGTTCGGCCACCGCGTGCTCGCGCGACAGCTTGGAGGTCTCCTTCGACGCGCCGGTCATGAGCGGCCGCAGGCCCGCATAGGTGCCGACGATGTCGGCGCGGGTGAGCGGTTCGCGCAGTAGCGAATTGACATGGTCGAGGATGTACTGCACATCGGCGGCGGTGGCGGTCGGGTGGTTCTTGTCCAGCGACCAGTCGGTGTCGGTGGTGCCGATGATCCAGTGCTCGGCCCACGGGATGACGAACAGGACGGACTTCTCGGTCTTCATGGCGATGCCGGTGTTCAGGTCCAGCTTCTCGCGCGGGACCATGATGTGCACGCCCTTGGACATGCGCACGTGGAACGGGAAGTCCACGCCGGTCATCTTGATCATGTCGTCGGTCCACACGCCGGTCGCCGAGATCACGGTCTTGGCCCGGATGCTGTGCTCCAGACCGGTTTCCAGATCCATGACCTTCGCGCCCACGACCTTCTCGCCGTCGCGCAGCAGCCCGGTGACCCGGGTGCGGGTCAGCACGGTCGCGCCGTGCTGGACCGCGGTGCGGGCGATCATCATGGTGTGCCGGGCGTCGTCGACCTGGGCGTCGTAGTAGCGGATGGCACCGGTCATGGCGTCTTCCCTGAGCGCCGGGGCCAATTCCAGTGCGCCGGAACGGCTCAGGTGCCTGTGCATGGGCACCGAGCGCGCGCCGCCCATGGTGTCGTAGAGGGCGATGCCGGCGCCGATATAGAAGCGCTCGTAGTGCTTCTGCAGCGGGAACAGGAACGAGACCGGGTGCACCAGGTGCGGGGCCAGCTTGTTCAGCAGCAGGCCGCGCTCCTTCAAAGCCTCACGGACCAGGGCAAAATCGTACTGTTCCAGGTAGCGCAGGCCGCCGTGGATGAGCTTGGAGGACCGGCTGGAAGTACCGGCGGCGAAGTCGCGCGCCTCGACCAGGGTGACGGACAGTCCGCGAGAGGCGGCGTCGAGGGCGGCGCCCGCTCCGGTCACTCCGCCACCGATCACGAGAACGTCGATTTCGGTGTCGCCGAGCGAATCAATCGCCCGGGCGCGGTAGGCGGGATCCAGTTGTGCGGACACGAAATACTCCTTGCTATCGGTGTTTTCAGGCTGGTGGGGTGCAGCGGTCACCGGTCAGTCCTCGTCATCGAGATCAACCCAGTCGAGGGTGCGCGAGACGGCTTTCTGCCAGCGCGCGTAACCGCGGTGTCGCTGCTCGTCGGTCATGGTGGGCTGCCAGTTCTTGTCCTCGCGCCAGTTGGCGACGAGTTCGTCTGTGCTGCGCCAGAATCCGACGGCAAGACCGGCGGCGTAGGCCGCGCCGAGGGCGGTGGTCTCGGAGACCACCGGCCGGGAGACCGGCACGCCGAGGAAGTCGGCCTGGATCTGCATGGCGAGCTCGTTGGTGGTGACGCCGCCGTCGACGCGCAGGGTGTCGAGCTTCACCCCGGAGTCCTGCTGCATGGCCTCGACCACGTCGCGGGTCTGGTAGCAGATGGATTCCAGTGTGGCCCTGGCGATGTGGGCGTTGTTGCTGAAACGGGACAGGCCGACGATCACCCCGCGGGCATCCGCGCGCCAGTAGGGCGCGAACAGCCCCGAGAAGGCGGGCACGAAGTAGACGCCGCCATTGTCGGAGACCTGACGAGCCAGGGCCTCGACCCTTGCCGCGCCCGAGATTATCCCCAGCTGGTCGCGCAGCCACTGCACGGCCGAGCCGGTGACGGCGATCGAGCCCTCCAGCGCGTACACCGGCTTGTCGTCGCCGAACTGGTAGGCGACGGTGGTCAGCAGGCCGTGCTTGGAGTGCACGATCTCGGTGCCGGTGTTCAGCATCAGGAAATTCCCTGTGCCGTAAGTGTTCTTGGCCTCGCCAGGCCGGAAGCAGACCTGGCCGACGGTGGCGGCCTGCTGGTCGCCGAGCACGCCCGCGATCCGCACCGAGCCCTTGAACGGGCCGTCGGGGTAGGTGGTGCCGAAGCCCTCGGGATTCGACGAGGGCGCGATGCGCGGCAGCATGGCGCGCGGCACCCCGAACACGGCGAGCAATTCGTCGTCCCAGTCCAGGGTTTCGAGGTCCATGAGCATGGTGCGCGACGCATTGGTCGGGTCGGTGACGTGCACACCGCCGTGGACGCCGCCGGTGAGGTTCCAGATGATCCAGCTGTCGGAGGTGCCGAAGAGGGCGTCGCCGTTCTCCGCGTCCGCCCGCACGCCGGGGACATTGTCGAGGATCCACTTCAGCTTGCCGCCGGAGAAGTACGGCGCGGGCGGCAGTCCGGCGCGTTCGCGAATGAGATCGCCGTGGCCGGCCTTCTCCACCTCGGCGACGATGCGGTCGGTGCGGGTGTCCTGCCAGACGATGGCGTTGTAGTAGGGGCGTCCGGTGTGGCGATTCCACACGATGGTGGTCTCGCGCTGGTTGGTGACGCCGACGGCGACCAGGTCGCTCGCGGTGAGTCCGGCTCCGGCCAGGGCGCTCTTGATGACGGTGCGGGCGCGCTCCCAGATCTCGTCCGGGTTGTGTTCCACCCAGCCGGCCTGCGGGAGAATCTGCTCGTGTTCGAGTTGATGGCGGGCAACCACACTGCCGCCGTGGTCGAACACCATGAATCGCGTGGAGGTCGTGCCTTGATCGATGGCTCCGACGTACTGCGTCATCACGGTCCTTCCGGGAAGCTCGTCATTGAGTCCGTTTGCCTGGGTCCCCAGACAGCTGGCGGGAGGTGGGACCGGGACCGGCCCGGACCGAGCTCCACGCTACGAAGTGGAACGTGCGTATGGCAGAGGGTGCGTTCGACAATGCCGAACGGTTAGCTGGTAGGTTACGGGCATGCCGGGTCCGATTCAGTCCATCGAGCGCGCCGCGGCCATTCTGCGGCTACTCGCGCGCGGGCCCGGGCGGATGGGAGTGGGGGAGATCGCCGCGGCGCTGGGGCTGGCCAAGCCCACCGCGCACGGCATCCTGCGGACGCTGCAAGGGGTGGGATTCGTCGATCAGGATCCCGTGACTGGCAAGTATCTGCTGAGTCCGGCGCTGCAGGATCTCGGGTCCGGGCACCTGGACGCGAATGAACTGCGTTCCCGTGCCATCAATCGCGCCGACGCGCTGGCCGCGCGCAGCGGGGAATCGGTGCGGATCGCCGCGCCCGTGAACGGGGGAGTGGTGGTGATCCACCACGTCTTCCGGCCCGACAATACCGAGCAGGAACTGGCGGTGGGTGAGGAATTGCCGCCGCACGCAACAGCTCTGGGCAAGGTGCTGCTGGCCTACGACGGGGAGCTCGCCGACGCGGCACGCGACGGCCGGCTGCCCGCGATCACGCACCGCACCCTCACCGATCCGGCGGAGCTGCGGCGGGCCATCTCCGAGGTACGGCGCACCGGCTGGGCCGGGGATATCGGCGAATACCGTTCCGGTGAGGCCGGCGTCGCCGCGCCGATTCGCTCTCGGGGTGGTTTGGTGGTCGGTGCCATCGGCATCACCGGGCCGGTCGACCGGCTCTGCGACGGGCAGCTGCGGTTCCGGTCCGCGCCCATCGCCCAGGTGCGCGACGCCGCCGCCGCGGTGTCGCGGGATCTCGGTGGTGCGCAATGATTTTCCTGGACAGGAGCAGGCTCGGATGACGCAACGCTACGTGGTCGCCATCGACCAGGGCACCACCTCCACCCGGGCCATCCTCTTCGATCAGCGCGCGCGCCTGACCGGCGTGGCGCAGCGCGAGCACCGGCAGCACTATCCGCGGCCGGGGTGGATGGAGCAGGACGCGCTCGAGATCTGGCGCAATGTGGAGCGCATCGTGCCCGCGGCACTGCGGGATTCGGGGGTCACCCTGGAGCAGATGGCCGCGGTGGGGATCGCCAATCAGCGCGAGACCACGGTGGTGTGGGACCGGCGCACCGGGACGCCGATCGGGCGGGCCATCGTATGGCAGGACGTGCGCACCGAGGAGCTCGTCGAGCGACTGCGGGAATCGCCCGGGGCGGAACGGATTCGAGAGCTGTGCGGCCTGCCGCTGGCCACCTACTTCGCCGCGCCGCGGCTGCGATGGCTGCTGGATCGCACGCCGGGACTGCGGGAGCGGGCCGAGCGCGGTGACGTGCTGTTCGGGACCATGGAGACCTGGCTCATCTGGAATCTCACCGGAGGAGCCGATCACGGGGTGCACGTCACCGATGTCTCCAATGCCGGCCGGACACTGCTGATGAACCTGTCCACCCTGGAATGGGACCGAGAACTGTTGCGGTTCTTCGATATTCCCAAGGCCATGCTGCCCGAGATCCAGCCCTCGACCGGTGAGTTCGGCACGGCGCGGCGAGTGCTGCCGGGAGTGCGGATCGCGG
This sequence comes from Nocardia sp. NPDC101769, assembly GCF_044766925.1. Classification (NCBI taxonomy): domain Bacteria; kingdom Bacillati; phylum Actinomycetota; class Actinomycetes; order Mycobacteriales; family Nocardiaceae; genus Nocardia; species Nocardia sp. NPDC101769. Next base: position 78,665 of record NZ_JBIWMX010000012.1, read on the forward strand.
CGGCGCTGGGCGATCAGCACGCGGCGCTGTTCGGGCAGACCTGTTTCGCGCCCGGCGAGACCGAATGTACCTACGGCACCGGTGGATTCCTGCTCATGAACACCGGGCGGGAGCTGGTGCGGTCCGAGCACGGACTGCTCACCACGATCGGGTATCAGGTGGGGCCGGAACCGGTGTACGCGCTGGAGGGGCCGATCGCGGTGACCGGCTCGCTGGTGCAGTGGCTGCGGGACAATATCGGGCTCATCGCCAGTGCGCCGGAGATCGAAACCCTCGCGGGCACAGTCGAGGACAATGGCGGCTGCTATCTGGTGCCCGCCTTCTCGGGGCTGTACGCACCGCACTGGCGCAGTGATGCGCGCGGGCTGCTCATCGGGCTCACCTCGTATATCACCAAGGGGCACATCGCTCGTGCGGTGCTCGAGGCGACGGCCTGGCAGACGCGCGATGTGGTGGAGGCCATGAACGCCGACTCGGGACTGCAGGCCGGGGCGTTGCGGGTGGCGGGCGGGATGACCTCGGACAACCTGCTCATGCAGATCATCGCCGATGTACTCGACATACCGGTCATGCGTCCGATCGTGGCGGAGACGGTGTCGCTGGGCGCGGCCTACGCGGCGGGCCTGGCGGTCGGCTACTGGCCGGATCTCGAGGGCCTGCGGCACAATTGGCGCGTCGCGGCGCAGTGGCTGCCGCGCATGGACGCGGACCTGCGCGCCGAGGAGTACGACAACTGGAAGCGGGCCGTGGAGCTTACCTTCGGGTGGCTGCGGCCCAACAAGCCCGTGTCCTGACGACGCGGAAGTCGTTGACCTAACGTGGCAGGTATGCGGCTCTACGTCGGTTGCGCAATGTGGACACACCCGGACTGGCAGGAGAAGCCGCTACCTCCGGCCGAACGGCTGCGCACCTACTCCTCCTGGTGCAATGCGGTCGAGGGCAACACCACCTTCTACGCGGTCCCGCAGCGGCGCACCGTCCAATCCTGGGCCCGCCAAACCGATCCCGACTTCCGCTTCGTGATCAAACTGCCCCGCACCATCACCCACGACCGCCGCCTCACCGGCATCGACGACGAGATGGCGGCGTTCCTGGACGCCATCGAACCGCTGGGTCGCCGCCTGCACTCGCTGTGGGTGCAGCTGCCCGCCTCCTTCACCAATCTGCCCGCCCTCGCCGAGCTGCTCGCCGGCCTGCCGTCGCACTACCGCTGTTCCGTCGAGGTGCGCCATCCCGCCTTCTTCGAAAACCCCCGCGCCACCGCCCAACTCGAACAGGTGCTGACGGCAGCGGGTGCGGAGTGGATCCCGTTCGACACCACCGTCCTGTTCGACGGCCCGCCCGCCAGCCCGGCCGAGTACGAGGCCCGCTCCAAGAAGCCCAACAACCCGCGCCGCACCCGCGCCCTCACCGCATTCCCGATCGTGCGATATCACGGCCGCGACGACATCGCCACCACCGTCGCCGGCTGGCAGCCCTGGATCGACACCACCGTCGCCTGGCTGCGCGAAGGCCGCTCCCCGACCGTGTTCATCCACACGCCCGACAATGCCTCGGCCCGGACCCTCGCGCGCCGATTCCACGCCGAGGTCCGCGCCCACCTCCCCGACCTGGAACCCCTGCCGGACCCCATCCCCACCGACCCCATGACCCTGTTCTGACCGAACCCGCGGACGGTTCGGCGCAGGCCGAAGGATGGCGGCGGGACACTGGACCCATGGAACCGATCAGAGACGGCGATGTGGACATCTCCGGCGCCGCCCGCCTCCTGGCGGACCCGGCCCGGGCCCGCATGCTCACCGTTCTGGCCGACGGCCGCGCCCAGCCGGCCGGTGAACTGGCCCGGGCGGCGGGCGTCACGGCCGCGACCGCCAGCGAGCACCTGGGCAAGCTGGTCGATCAGGGCTGGCTGGCCGTCGAGAAGGCGGGCCGTCATCGCTACTACCGCATCGCTCTCCCCGAGGTGGTCCAGGTCCTGGAAGCCATTTCCCTGATCTCGCCGGTCCAACCGGTCCGTTCGCTACGCGGCGCCCGCGCCAACCGCGACCTGAAGCTCGCCCGCACCTGCTACGACCACCTCGCCGGAGCCGTCGGGGTAGCGATCTTCGACGCCCTGCACGACGCCGCCCTCCTGAACGTGATCGGCGGCCACTGGACCGCAGCCGACCACTCCCACCCCCTCCTCGACGAATTGGCCATAACCCCAACCGATCTCCGCCATTTCGGCCGCCGCCCACCGGTCAAGGTCTGCCTCGACTGGTCCGAACGCCGCTACCACCTGGCCGGCGGCCTCGGCGCACTGATGCTGCGCCGCATGCTCGACAACCACTGGTGTGTCCCCGGAACCACCCCCCGCGCAATGACATTCACCCCCGCCGGTTGGGTGGCACTCAGCCGCACGGCCGGTATCGACAAGACCGCCATCAGCTCCGAGATCCCCGGAACCGCCACCCGAGCCCCCGCAGCGGCCGTTTCCCGCGGCGCATGAAGAAACGAGCCGCCGCGCCTGAAACGGAGTGCTGCCGGGATGCGCACACCGGTCAGCCCGAACGCCGCGTCCGTACTGCAGCGGTAAGTCGTGACTCATTGGGGCCGATGCGATTTCGACGCGGTCGGGAGGCCTCCGCGGCGATCCGGCAGCGAGCGGAGAGTAACGGCTTTTCTCGGGCAGGAAACTCGAGAACAGCGTCCGGGCTGCGCGCCGGACGATCAACTCAGCGGCGGTCGATCGACGCCGGGGATGGTTCGGTCCGGGCCGAAGTTGTTGCGGGCCAGGGTGGAGGGCATGACTCGAACACTGGAAGTGGCACGGACCGGGAGCGGTGGGCTGGCGCTGGCGGCGATTTCCGCCGGATATTTCGTTGTCATTCTGGATGCCACGATCGTGAACATCGCGCTGGATCGGATGGCGGTCGGGCTGCATACCACGGTGACGGGACTCGAGTGGGTGGTCGACGGGTATACCGTCACCGTCGCGGCGCTGCTCATGCTCGGTGGCGGGCTGGCGGATCGGTTCGGGGCTCGGCGCTCGTTCCAGGCGGGGCTGGGGTTCTTCGCGGTGGCCTCGGTGGGGTGTGCGGTGGCGCCGGAGGTCGGGGTGCTGGTGGCGGCCCGCGTGGTGCAGGGAATCGGTGCGGCGCTACTGATCCCGGCGTCGCTGGCATTGATCCGGTTCACGTATCCGGATGCGGCGGCGCGGGCGAGGGCCACCGGGATCTGGGGTGCGATCGGGTCGACGGCGGCCAGTTGCGGGCCGGTGCTGGGCGGCGTGCTGTCCGAAACCCTGGGCTGGCCCGCGATTTTCGTCATCAACGTGCCGGTATGCGCGGTGACGGCGGTGCTGATCCATCGGGCGGCACCATCTGTACCCGGAGTGGCGCAGCCGATTCCGGTGTCCGGGCACGTCGCGGCCGTCGTCGCCATGGCGGGAGTCACCGCCTTCGTGATTCTCGCCGGTGCCCGTCCCGTACGCCCGGAGCTGCTCACGGTCACCGTGGTGGTGGCATCGGCGGGTCTGCTGCTGGGATCCGCGGCGGGACGCGCGGGTAAAGGTTTGCTGCCCAGGGGACTTCGTCGTGAACGTGCTTTCACCGGCGGCGCGATGATCGGCCTGGCGCAGAACTTCGGCTTCTACGGCGAGCTCTTCGCGGTCAGCCTGTACCTGCAACGGCACCTGGGTTATTCACCCGCGCTGGCCGGTGCGGCACTGCTGCCCGAAATGGCCGTCGGCATTCTGGCCTCCGCCCTGGGCGGCAGGCACGCCGCGCGCCGCGGTCCCCGCACGGTCATCGTCACCGGCCTGACGGTCGGCGCGGCCGGCCTGATCGGCCTCGCCTGCATCAGCGCCCGCACGCCGTATCCGATGGTCGCGATACCCTTGCTGCTCATCGGTTTCGGCATGGCCTACACCATGCCCGCGGCCACCAATGTCACCGTTTCGGCCGCGGGCCCGGCGAACGCGGGGCTGGCTGCTGCCGCGTTCAATGCCGCCCGGCAGCTGGGTTCGGCGCTCGGTGTCGCGGTCCTGGGCGCGCTGATTCCACTCGCCCCCGATTCGCTCGCCATCCCGCTGGCGATCGCCGCCGCGGTCTACCTCGTCGCCGCCGCCCTGGCCAGGTCGTTCCTCCCGTCGCAGGGTCGTCCCTGAGTGCGGCACGGTCGTCCCTGAATGCGGCAGGGCCGGCCCGAACGGCACACGGTGGAATGCGGGGCCCGGCCCGTATTCCACCGTGCGCCACCGGTTGAGTCAGCCCACGAGGACCGGCGGTTTGCCGGCGCGCTGGGCTTCGCGGGCGAGGGCGCGGTCGCGCTGCTCCTCGAAGCGGACCACGTCCTTGCGGAGCTTGTCGAGGAATTCGCCGAGCTCATTGCGGCGCCGGTCGCCGGCGGGGCCGAAGTCGGTGCGCTCGAAGATGTTCCACTTCTTGAGGTTGGGGACCAGCACCTCGTCGAGGTGCTGGCGCAGATCGTAGATGCCGTGCTTGGCCATCAGCACGCCGTTGCGGCGGAAGTTGGGCATGCCCAGGCCGGGCATCTGGAAGCTCGTCACGACATTGGTGATGGCGTCCATGGCCTGGTCGGGCGAGAGGTCCAGGGCCGCGGCGCACAGGGTGCGGTAGAAGATCATGTGCAGGTTCTCGTCGGCGGCGATGCACTGCAGCATGCGGTCCGCGACGGGATCATTGCAGACCTTGCCGGTATTGCGGTGGGACACACGGGTCGCCAATTCCTGGAATGTCACATAAGCGACGGAATGCATGAATCCGGCATCGGCTTGAATGAACTCGGTGTTCGAGTACTTCTTGATCAGACGCGCCGGGTTGTACCCCTCGGTCATGTGAATCATTCGCGCCTGCTCGAGCGCCACCGGATCCACACCCCGGGTGACCACCAGATAGTCGCGAATCACGATGCCGTGCCGGTTCTCCTCGGCCGTCCAGCGGCCCACCCAGGTGCCCCAAGCCCCGTCCTGGGAGAAGTTCTCGGCGATTTCGCGATGATAGCTGGGAAGATTGTCCTCAGTGAGAAGATTGGTCACCATGGCCGCCTTGGCGACCTCACTGAGCTTCGACTGCTCCGGGTCCCAGTCCACACCATCCATAGCTGCAAAGTTGCGACCTAGATCCCAAGGCACGTAGTCGTGCGGGTGCCAGTCTTTGGCCATCGATAGGTGACGGTTCACGTTCTGCTCGGCGATCGGCTCCAGCTCGATGAGTAGCTCCAACTGCGTGAGACTCCTGGCCACGATCCTTTGCCCTCCCTCGAAATGGCTCGGTGCTGGGGGAATGATGTAGGAGAGAATGCTGGAGATCCGGCGATCGCCGCCGCGGCGAGAGGGATCCGTGGAGTTGAAAAGGGATGCTCGCGTGTCGCTTAATGAGACTGGTCGGCTCCGCCTCGGATAATCTAGCTCAGTTCGCCGAATATTGGCTCAAAACCCCGCCGATGTGTTCACGGCCGGGCTCACTCGGTAGTTCCAAACCAGTCCCTGACAGCCATGCGGATCGCACACTGGTTCGCCTAATCGTTGCTACGGAGAGTGAACATGCAGACGCCCCACCGCCGGCAGTACCCCAGTGTCGTTGTCACCGCGCTCGCGGCGACCACCTCGATCGCGGGAGACGTCGACTCGACGTGGAAGGGACTACTCAATGGGGAGAGCGGGATCGACGTCCTCGAGGACAGCTTCCTCGACGATCTCGGCTTACCGGTCCGTATCGGTGGTCACCTCAAGATCTCACCCACCAGCCAGCTCACCAAGGCCGAGACCCGGCGCCTGGCCTACGTCGAGCAGATGGCGGTGGTGCTGGGCCGTGAGGTGTGGGTCAATGCCGGCAGCCCCGAGGTGGACCAGGATCGTCTCGGCGTCTCCATCGGCACCGGCCTCGGCGGCGCGGAGGTGCTCATGTCCGCCCGCGACAAGCTGGTCAACGGCGGTTACCGCAAGGTGGTGCCGCACACCGTGCAGGCCGTGATGCCCAATGGCGCGGCCGCCTGCGTCGGAGTCGAGTTGGGCGCGAGGGCTGGTGTGTCCACGCCTGTTTCGGCTTGTTCGTCCGGTTCGGAGGCGATCTCCAATGCCTGGCGCATGGTCGTCATGGGCGATGCCGACATGGTGGTCACCGGCGGCGTGGAGGGTTCCATCCAGGCGCTGCCCATCGCCGGGTTCTCCATGATGCGTGCCCTGAGCACCCGCAACCACGACCCCAAGGGCGCCTCGCGGCCGTTCGACCTGGACCGTGACGGTTTCGTTTTCGGTGAGGCGGGAGCGCTCATGGTCATCGAGACCGAGGAGCACGCCAAGGCCCGCGGCGCCACCATCCACGCCCGCATCATGGGTGCGGGCGTCACCTCCGACGGCTTCCACCTGGTCGCCCCCGACCCCGAGGGCACCGGCGCGGCCCGGGCCATGTCCCGCGCCATGGAGTACGCGGGCCTGTCCAAATCCGATGTCACGCACATCAATGCGCACGCCACCGCCACGCCGATCGGCGATACCGCGGAGGCGAACGCCATTAAGCAAGCCGTCGGCAATCACGCTGCGGTGTACGCCCCGAAGTCCGCCCTCGGGCATTCCATCGGCGCGGTCGGCGCGTTGGAGTCGGTCATCACCGTTCTCAGTGTGCGGGACGGAATCATCCCCGCCACACTGAATTTGGAGAATCAGGACCCCGAGATCGACCTCGACGTGGTGAAAGGCCAGGCCCGGCCGGGTCGCTACGACTACGCCCTGAACAACTCCTTCGGCTTCGGCGGGCACAACGTGGCCATTGCCTTCGGCCGCTACTGATCGCTCCGGCCGTACGCGGTACCTCCATCGGCCGTAGACAGTGACGCGGGATTCCGGCACCTGCTAGAGTTCCCCAGCCCCCAGCAACATTCGGGCTTTCGTGTCGATCTTTGTTCGGTGTCACTGCACAGTTCTGACGGCTGTGAGTTGAAAAAGGATAGGGAATGATCGGCGAGACCTTCGATGACTATCTGGACGAGCACGGCAACATCAAAATCCCTGACAACCAGACCATGGTCGACCTGGTCGACAAGCACGCCGCGGCCAACGGGGACGAGCTCGCCTACCGCTATATCGACTATTCACGCGAACGCGACGGCGAGTACCACGACATCACGTGGAATCGCTTCGGCGTCCGGCTGCGCGCCGTAGCCGCCCGGCTGCAGCAGGTCACGCAGCCGGGCGACCGGGTCGCCATCCTGGCTCCACAGGGACTCGACTACATCGTGGCCATGTACGCCGCGGTGTACGCGGGCAATATCGCGGTGCCGCTGTTCGATCCGGACGAGCAGGGCCACACCGATCGGCTGCACGCCGTACTCGAGGACTGCACGCCCGCAGCCGTCCTGACGGTCGGTGCGGCTGCCTCCGGAGTGCGCGAGATCTTCAAACACCTACCGGCGCAGCAGCGTCCGCGCATCATCGCGGTCGAGGCGATCCCGGACGGCGTGGGGGAGAGCTGGGCGCGGCCGCGCCTGCAGATGGACGATGTGGCCTACCTGCAGTACACCTCCGGCTCCACCCGTACCCCGGCGGGCGTGGAGATCACGCACCGGGCCGTCGGGACCAACCTGCTGCAGATGATCGATGCCATCGGCATCACCGAGAAGGCCCGCGGCGTCACCTGGCTGCCGCTGTTCCACGACATGGGGCTGCTGACGGTCATCCTGCCCACCATCGGCGGCAAATACATCACCATCATGTCGCCCAGCGCCTTCGTGCGCCGACCCTCTCGCTGGATCAAGGAGCTGGCCGCCCAGGAGGACGGTGCCGAGATCTTCGCCGCCGCACCGAATTTCGCCTTCGAGCACGCTGCGGCCCGCGGATTGCCCAAGGCCGGCGAGGAATTGGACCTGTCCAATGTCATCGGACTGATCAATGGCAGCGAGCCGGTGTCGGTGACCTCGATGAAGAAGTTCAACGGCGCCTTCGCCCCATACGGCCTGCCCAAGACCGCCATCAAACCCTGCTACGGCATGGCCGAGGCCACGCTGTTCGTCTCCGCCACCAAGCGCGAGGACGAGGCCCGCACGGTCTGGGTGGACCGGACCCAGCTCAATGCCGGGCACATGGTCGAGGTCGACGAGCACGCGGAAAACGCTGTGGCCCAGGTGTCCTGCGGCTATGTGGCGAAGTCCCAGTGGGCGGCCATTGTGGACCCGGACACCGGCGCGGAGAGGGCCGAGGGCGAGGTCGGTGAGATCTGGTTGCACGGTGCGAACATCGGCCGTGGCTACTGGGGCCGTCCGGAGGAGAGCCTTGCGACGTTCCACAACAGGCTCACCTCCCGGCAGCCCGCGAGCCACGCGGAAGGCGCAGCGGCGGACGGGAACTGGATGCGCACCGGCGACTACGGTGTGTACTACGACGGCGAGCTGTTCATCACCGGCCGCGTCAAGGACCTGGTGATCGTGGACGGCCGCAACCACTATCCACAGGATCTGGAGTACTCCGCCCAGGAGTCCAGCACCGCCCTGCGCCCGGGTTTCGTGGCGGCCTTCTCGGTCGCGGGGGATCAGCTCCCGGTCGAGGTGGCCACGGTCGACACCGCCGCGTCCGCCTCCGCCGGCGAGCAACTGGTCATCGTGGCCGAACGCGGTACCGGCGCGGCCAAGCTCGACCCGGAGCCGATCACCGAGACCGTGCGGGCGGCCATCGCCAAGCGCCATGGTGTCACCGTGCGAGACCTGCTGCTGGTTCCCGCCGGATCGATTCCCCGCACCTCCAGCGGCAAGATCGCCCGCCGCGCCTGCAAGGCGGCCTATCTGGAGGGCACCCTCCGCGGCGGCCACCGCCAGCAGGCGTTCCCGGACGAGGCCGACTGACAGAGTCCCTCGGCGCGTGGCGCATCTTCAGAGACCTCGGAGCTGTGCCACTCGACGTTTCGGGTCAGTGCCCGCGGCGGAGGACCTGACTTCAGCGAATATTTAGCAATCGCCCGGTCTGTCTGCTCTTTTCGACGTGCAATGTGTCAATTGTCGAGCTGTACCGCGGTGAGTGGCTCGGCGGGGTGGGCGGCGTGCGCGGCCAGGGTGCGCGCGGCGGCATTCAGGCGAGCACGCGCATCGGCGTCGGCAACCAGGCCATCCGGACCGATACCGCTCTGGAGTACGGTGATCCGGCCGCAGGCCGCCTCGACCAGCTCGGCCCCGACGTAGCCGAGCACGGTGCGCAGGGTGGCCACGGCGGCCTCGCCGCGGCCCTCGTAGGCGACGTTCACGTAGGCGACCGGCTTGTCGGCGAGATCGGCATTGCCGACCGTCCACTCCAGCAGGTTCTTCAGGCTGCCGGGGATCATGCCCGCGTACTCGGGGGTGCAGAACAGCACCGCGTCGACCTCGGCGAGCTGCCGGTGCAGGGACTCGACCACGGCTGGCTCGGGCTCGTCACCGGGGATGAAAGCGGGCAGGTCGAGTAGGCCCTGGTATCGAACGGCCTCGAAATCGAGCCCGGCGTCGGCGGCGATCGAGCGCAGCGCTGCGGTGTTCGTCGAGCCCTCGCGAGTGCTGCCCGAAATCAAGAGGATGCGGAGAATGGTCACAACTGCGCCAACGGGGATGGGGCCGGGAGTATTTCGACGTCACGGAGCTGTTGTCTCTTATGCGCCGTCCCACCGAATGGGAGTTGTTGTGACAAAAAGTGTCGCCATCTCTCATAGTGGGTATGGTTTCGTTCAACCGGACTGTCCGGGACAGCTGACGCCTCCCCTCGGATCCGGTTGTGCGACAACTGCATAACGCGAGTATGTGCTAGAAGGGCAGGCAACGATGACTGCGAACACCAACCGCCTCGACGAGGCGGCGGTCGGTGCCGGACATCCCGGTGCGTTCGAACCCGGCAGGCTGCTGGCCGCCGAACCGATGACCGCACGGATGCTGCCCGGAGTTCCGCTGCCTGCTCGGGCCTGGCGCATCAAATACACCTCGACCACCGCCGCCGGGGCTCCGACGCAGGTCAGCGGCACCGTGCTGGTGCCGAACACGCCGTGGCGCGGACCCGGCTCGCGACCACTGGTCGGGTACGCGGTCGGCACGCAGGGTCTGGCGAGCACGGTCGCCGCCGCGTCCTGGCAGCTGCGGTTCGGGCTGGAATACGAATCGATCTTCCTTCGCGCCGCGCTGCGCCGCGGCTGGGCGCTCGCCATCACCGACTATCCGGGCCTCGGCAGTCCGGGCCTGCACCCGTACGTCATGGGCCGCGCCCTGGGCCCGGCTGTCCTGGACAGCATGCGGGCCGCGCGCCGGCTGCCCGAGGCGGACCTGGATCCCGATGGCCCGCTGGGCGTCTATGGCTACTCCGAGGGCGGCAATGCCGCGGGCTGGGCGCTGCAGTTGCAGCCCGACTATGCCCCCGACCTGCAGCTCGCCGGCGGCGTGGTCGGCTCGGCGCCCGCCGACATGGTCGAGATGGTGAAGTTCCTGGACGGCACGCCCTACGCCTTCCTGCTCTTCTACGGTGTGCTCGGCATCGAGGCCGCCTATCCGGAACTGAATGTGCTCCAGCACCTCAAGCCGCAGGGCCGCGCCCTGGCCGCGCTGTTCCGCCGCACCCATGTCGCCGCGGCGGCCGTGCTCGGGATCGGTGCGGGTCTGATCGTGCCCACCAGAGTTTCGACCTTCTGCCACCGGCCCCCGTTCGACGTGCCCGAGGTGAAGGCCCGGCTGCTGGAGAACCGGCTGGGCGGAATCGCACCCGCCGCACCGGTTCTGGTCGCCGGTGGCACCAGCGAGCAGGTCATCCCGTATCCGCAGGCCGTGTGCCTCGCGGAGGAGTGGGAGGCGGTGGGCGCGGACGTCACCATGCACACCATGCGGGGACGCGAACACATCGGCGGCGCAATGGCCTTCGCCGGACCGGCCATGCGATTCCTCTCCGAGCGTCTCACCGAGCAGGCCGACGCTCCGGCGTTGCGCCGCGGCGCGTAATCATCGGCGAAGGGCCGGGATCCCGTTGGATCCCGGCCCTTTCTGGTGAATCTCAGCCCGCGACACCCCAATGCAGGACGCGTGAGGTGAACAGCACCAGCCCGAGCGACACCACCGCTACGGTCACCAGGCCGACCACGGCGACCACCAGCGGCCGCCAGCCCGTGCGGGCCAGCTCGCGAATATTGGTATTGAGCCCGACGCCCGCGAAGGTGAGCAGGAAGGCCCATCTGGACACATTGGCCAGGTTCGCGACCTGCTGCTTGCTCAGCCAGTGGAAGGTCGCCACCGCGGACACGGCCAGGAAGCCCAGCACGAACTTCGGGAACTTGGACCACACGAACACCGCTTTCGCCCGCAGCCCGGGCGCGATGGCCTCGGCCTCGCCGCGCGCCGCCCAGTAGGCCGCGAAGCCCAGCACCACGAACCCGATCAGGGCATTGCGGGTGGACTTCACCAGCACCGCGACCTTGCCCGCCTCATCGGAGAACAGATAGCCGGTGGCGGTGGTCTCGGCGGTGTTGTCCACGGCCAGGCCCGCCCACAGCCCGAACTCGTGATCGCTGAGCCCGATGGCGTGCCCCAGCGGCGGCAGCACGAACAGCGCGACCGCGCCCAGTGCCAGAATGGCCGCGATGGCATAGCCGACATCGGAATTGCGGGCCCGGACCGCGCCCTTGCCCGCGATGATGGCCGATACCCCGCAGATGGCGGTGCCGATGGCCAGCAGCGATCCGAGCTTGCCGGACAGGCCCAGCCGGCGCGCCACCGCCAGAATGATCGCGCCCGACACGGTCATGTCGACCAGGATCTGAATGAAGCTGGTGCCGCCCAGCTTCGCCACGTCGCCGAGCACGAAGCGCGAGCCGAGCGCCACGATGCCGATCTTGAGCCAGAATTCGTAGGTGCCCACACCGGGCCGGAAGATCGGGTGCAGGCCAACGGTATTGGTGATGAGCAGGCCGATCAGGATGGCCCACAGCACGTATTCGATATCGGGGACGGTCCAGTGCTGATGTCTGGCGGCGGCGTTCCACCAGATCTGCGCGTACTTGCCGAGCACGCCGACTGCGATGAGCAGCAGGATGCCGGGGACGTAGCCGAGCAGGCGGGCAACGGTGAGCGGACCTGAGGACTCGTCGAAGTCGGTTGTCATGGAATCTGTTTCGGCGTTCCTGCCGAGATTCACGGCGGTGTCACCCATGTCATCACCACGGAATCTTCGGCAGCACGTCGAGCACGGCGAGCACGGTCACCATGCCCGACACGATCACGGACCACCAGTCGGCGCCGAGCCGCCCAAGAGCGTTGAGCCTCGACGATCGGGCACCGGCGGGCGCGGGATTGGGACTGTTCACCAGGGGCCTCCAGGGAAATCACGCAGTACAGCAGGTCTGCACTATGTGGTGCCCGGCGGATTTCGGACAGCGTTGGAATCGGTCTGATTCCAGTTCCGCCGTGCTGATTCGGCTCGGTCGTGTTGATCCCAGCAATGCCGGTGCGGGCGCTGCGGCGGTGCAGCCGGTCGCGGCACTGGGCCACGCACAGGGCCCAGGTGGGCTGGTTGGCCTGCGGGAGCGGCCGGGCCAGCAGGTCGGGGTCGATACCGAAAACGGTGTGCGGGCAGTCGAACCGTGGCCGCACGCCGGACCTCCGGCTCCTCGACCGTACTGATGGACCGATTATGGCCGAAAGTATTGATTTTGTGGCCGTCGCTCTTTCATGGCCGGATATGCGCAGGTCGTAGCGTCGGAACCGAACATCGAGGTGAGGAGAGGGACGCATGACCACCAGCTCGTCGATCGTCATCATCGGCACCGGCTTCGGCGGCCTCGGCATGGCACTCGAGCTGGCGCGCGCCGGGATCGACGACTTCGTCATCCTCGAGCGCGGCGGCGATGTCGGCGTGGCGTGGCGCGAGAACACACCGGTCGTCGGCGCAGAATCCCAGGAGTAGCAATGCGATTCGACTACGACGTCCTCATCATCGGTTCCGGCTTCGGCGGCAGCGTGAGCGCCTTGCGACTGACCGAGAAGGGCTATCGCGTCGGCGTGCTGGAGGCGGGCCGCCGCTTCGAGGACCACGAGTTCGCGAAGACTTCGTGGCGGCTGCGACAGTATCTGTGGGCCCCGGCCCTGGGTTGCTTCGGAATTCAGCGATTGGCGCTACTGAAGGACACCTTCGTGATGGCGGGTGCGGGTGTCGGCGGCGGCTCGCTGGTCTACGCCAACACCCTCTACGAGCCGCCGGACAGGTTCTACGCGGACCCGCAGTGGGGTCACATCACGGACTGGAAGGACGAGCTCGCCCCGCACTACGACCAGGCCAAGCGCATGCTGGGCGTGACGGCCAATCCGGCGACCACCCCGGCGGATCGCGTGCTGCGAGACGTGGCCGATGGCATGGGAATCGGCGACACCTACCGGCCCACTCCGGTCGGCGTCTTCTTCGGCGGACCCGGCCACCGCCCGGGCGAGGACGTGCCGGATCCGTTCTTCGGCGGTGCGGGGCCGCACCGGCGTGCCTGCACCCACTGCGGTGAATGCATGACCGGCTGTCGGCACAACGCCAAGAACACGCTGGTCAAGAACTACCTGTACCTGGCCGAAAAAGCCGGTGCCGCAGTGCATCCGCTCACCACCGTCACCGACGTGCGACCGCTGAGCGGCGGCTACGCGGTGGAGACCGTCCGTACCGGGCGCGTGGTCGGGAAGCAGCGTCGCGAATTCACGGCCGAGCACGTGATCTTCGCCGCCGCCTCGCTCGGGACCCAGCGGCTGCTGCATCGGCTGCGGGACAAAGGCTCGCTCACCGGGATCTCGGACCGCCTCGGCTATCTGTCACGCACCAACTCCGAGGAATTGCTCGGCGTGCGCAGCCGTGACGAGCACGCGGATTACACGAAGGGCGTGGCGATCACGTCCTCGATCCACCCCGACCACGACACCCATGTCGAGCCGGTCCGCTATGGCAAGGGCAGCAATGCCTTCGGCGTGATGAGCACCCTCATGGTCGACGACGAGGGCGACACCCCGCGCTGGCGGCTCTGGTTGCGAGCGGCCCGACGTCGGCCTCGCGATGCGGTCCGGGTGCACAATTCGCGACACTGGTCCGAGCGCACCATCGGCCTGCTGGTCATGCAGTCGGTGGACAACTCCATCACCACCCATACCAGGCGTGGCCTGTTCGGCCGCCGCATGACGACGAAACAGGGTGAGGGCCAACCCAATCCGACCTGGGTACCCGCCGGGCACGAGGTCGCCCGCCGGATGGCGGATGCCATCGGCGGTATCCCCATCGGCGCCAGCTCCAGCATCCTGAAGATCCCCATGACCGGACACTTCCTGGGCGGCTGCGCCATCGGCGACTCGCCCGCCACCGGCGTCGTCGACGCCTACCACCGGCTCTACGGTCACCCCGGCCTGCACGTCATCGACGGCTCCACCATCTCGGCCAATCTCGGCGTCAACCCGTCGCTCACCATCACCGCCCAGGCCGAACGCGCACTCTCGTTGTGGCCCAACAAGGGTGAGCCCGACCCCCGCCCGGAGATCGGCGCGGCCTACCGCCGTGTACCCCCGATTCCGCCCCGCAACCCCGTTGTCCCGCCCACCGCCCCGGCAGCCCTGCGGCTCCCACTGGTCGGCTTCATCGACGGTTCGAAGACACACACGAACAACTGATCCGGCCGCCGATCCGGCGGCCGAGAATTGACCGGCCCGCCACCGGCGGGCCGCGGCGAACCCCGTACCGAGCTGCGCGCAGGAACACGCCACCGACGCCCCCGGCCCGACGCGAGGAAAGGCGTCCACGGGTGCGTGGGAGAGAGTGCCCGATGGGAGCGGCGGACCACTGAGTCTCTCGACTGTCCGAGGATGCGGCTGACGCCGGTGCACATCCGCCCGGCATGCTTCGGCTACTCCGCGATGTCGTCGTCGAACCGGTAGGTGACCCCGGTGAGCCGCTCGGACTCGGCCCACAGTTCGGCCGCCAGCTCCGGGTCACACGCCTGCTCGCCGATCTTGTTCTCGACCGGGTAGCCCTTGCTGGCACCGCTGGGCCCGAAGAACTCCCCGCCGCGCACCCCCGGATCGGTGGCCGCGCGCAGCGTCGGCAGCGCCCCCATCTCGACGGTCTGCATGAAGATCCGGAACATCCACCGGATCGGCGGCTGGGACAGGAAAGCCACTGTGGGACCGAGGTTCTGGGCGAAGTCCGATTCCGCCGCCCCCGGGTGCGCCACGACCGAGATCAGCCTCGACCCGGTGCCGTTGAGCTGCCGCTGTAATTCGAACGCGAACAACGCATTGGCCAGCTTGGACTGCGCGTAGACCGACAGCCCCTTGTACTTGCGCCGCTCGTAGAACAGATCGTCGAGCTCGAACGAGGTCCCCTGCCGCGCGGACAGCCCGCTGGTCACCGTCACCACTCGCCCGTGCGGCGCGGCCTGCAGCAGATCCAGCACCAGGCCGGTGAACGCAAACGGTCCCAGATGATTTGTCGCGAAGGTGCTTTCGAACCCGTCCGCGGTGACCGACCGCTCCCGGTTCAGCGTCCCCGCATTGTTCACCAGCAGATCGATCCGCTCGAACTCGTCGTGCACCCACACCGCGGCCTTCCCCACCGACTCTTGCGACGCCAGATCCAGCTCCACGAACGGCAATTCGGCATCGGGCGCACTCTCCCGAATGACTTCCGCTGCCGCCGCGGCCCTCTCGGCATTCCGGCAGGCCAGCACCACCCGGGCTCCACGCTCGGCCAGCCGCCGCGCGGTCTCCAGCCCCAGCCCCGCGCTGGCCCCGGTGACAATCGCGGTGCGCCCGTTGAGATCCGGAATGTCGTCGGCGGTCCACGGCATCGTTGAGCTACCCACGGTGCGATCCTGACTACTCAGATCCAGTACTTCCCGCCAGGGAGCCTAGATCGAGTTGTACGCGGGTACCAGCTGCGTCGCGAACCTCACTGTGGGACGGGCCGTCCCGCTGGGTCGGACCGCCGCCAGGACCATGCGATCGGCCCGCCGGGGCGATAGGGCGCCAAAAGCCCGCGGGCCTTCGACGACTTCAGCGGGGCTTTGATGTGGGCCTGCCCCCGGGAGCAGCATCACGGCCCTCGCCGGTATCGAACACCGACCACGGCCGGTGTGGCGGCGGACGACCGGTTTGGATCAGCGCAGGTTGGTGATCAGGTCGGCCGCGATCGCCTTGACTGCGGCCTCTGACGCATCAGGGCTGGTCCAGTCGTTGAACGCGACTTCGGCGACGGCATTTCCGGCTCGCATGATCAGCCGGCTGTCGGCGCGGCCGGGGAAACCCACGGAAGCACCACTGATCACGAAGGCTTCCTGAACTTGTGGCCCAAGGTCGGATGGGTTGATATCGGCCGACTTCGGATTGGTGAGTTGTGGACCGTAGCTGTCCAGGAACGAACTCTTCGCGCTGGCATAGCTTTTCGCCGCAGTCGAGGTGATACGCAGATCCACCTGAATACGCGCGGGGCGAGTCGGAGAATCGACTGTCCAGCTGGGCGATCGGGTGAATTCGCCCTGTGCCATCGGGACCGTCGGGGTGTGTTTGCACGCCGCGCCGGGAGTGTACGTGGTGAGTACTGCCGGCGAGATCAGCGCGCATTCGTCGGTCGGGCTCTGATAGGTCGGCCCCGTGGCAGTCGGATCGGAATCCTTGCCGTGCAAAGCAATTGCCGTGCCACCGCCGATCGCGGCTGCCACTACGACGGCTCCGGCAATCAAGGCCCATTTCTGTCGAGGTCGTCGCGGCTTGCCATCGGTGACGGCATTCGACGACGATACCGAGTTGCTGTTGAGTGACCCGAGAACAGTTCGTGTCGGCGTCGGCGCGGGAGTCGCCCTATCCATGAATCTCACTCCGATCTCAAGCGTTGCCGGCTTGAGACCCTACCGCAGCGGCTCCGATGTCATTACGTCCGGTCGCGGATCATCGTGGGCCGAATGGTTGTGAAGGCCAACCCAATTCGAATGCCGGTACCTGCGGGGACGCGTTGCCGGCGGCGGTCTCCGCCGGATCAGTGATCGGTGCATGCCCGATTGTCGACGATGTCCAGCTGGGAACACGGGCCTCGACACGGCCGGACCGGATGTCGGAGCGCCGAGTGTTCGCCGCCGCACGACGCACGTGCGGTATGTGTCGTCCGGGCGCGCTACGAGAGCGGTGTTCGATTCGGTGGGGGCAATCGTGGTTCGTCCCGGTCGTGGTCGAGACCGGGCGGCTTCAACGCCAGCATGGACCGACCCGAGCCTTCCCCCGACGGCGATTGGTCTGCGAAAGGCCGAGGCGCCCTGCACTATTGCAGGATGGGCGGAACAACACCGTGGACGACTGCGGATATCCCGGACCTACGTGGGCGAACGGCCGTGGTCACCGGCGCGAGCGCGGGACTCGGCCTCGAAACGGCCAGGCTGCTCGCCGAACGTGGTGCCGAGGTGATACTGGCCTGCCGAAGCACCGAACGCGCCGCCGCGGCGGCGGCGGCGATACGACAGGCGGTGCCGGCGGCCCAGTTGCCGATCTTGCGCCTGGATCTGGCATCTCAGCGGTCGGTACGCGAGGCGGCCGATCGGCTGCACGCGCGATACGAGCACCTCGATCTACTGATCAACAACGCGGGGACGCTCGCGCGGGCGCGGTCGGTTACCGCGGACGGTTTCGAAACTGTCCTCGCCACGAATCATCTCGGGCCGTTCGCCTTCACCGGGTTGATCCTGAGCCTGCTCATGGCCGCGCCGGACGGACGCGTGGTGACCGTCGGCAGCGGGACCTCCGGATACCGCACTACCAAGCTCGATCTCGACGATCTGCACTACGAGCGGCGTGCATATCGAGCCTTGCGGGTCTACGGGCAGTCGAAACTGGCGAACCTGTTGTTCGCGTTCGAGCTGCAGCGGCGCCTCAACGACATCGACACCCGCCTGGTCGCGGTCGCGGCTTACCCGGGAGTCGCTCATACCGACTTCAGCCGCAATCTGAGTCCGGCCCTACGACGGGTGCTGACGGCGCCGCTACTGGACAAGCTCCTACGGCCGTTCGTTCAGAGCGCGGAAATGGGCGCGCTACCGACACTGCGGGCGGCCACCGACCCCGCGGTGCGCGGGGGTGAGTACTTCGGTCCTGCCGGACGCGTGACGGGGTATCCGGTGCTGAGCGGGGCGGGGGAGCAGGCCCACGATCTGACGCTGGCCGCAGGGCTGTGGGAGGCATCCGAACGGCTTACCGGGGTCGTGTTCGACTTCGACCCGACCGCTAGAAATTGACAAATCGGCCGTAGCGTGAACGATGGTTGCGCGATGAGCTCCATATCGACCGTGCCCAGCTCATCGACTTCCTGGCGGCCATGATCCTGACCGCGTCCGAGATCACGACCACCGTGCAGCGCGAGACGGCCTCCAGCCGAGTCTCTTTTCGGCGGCGCGGATCTTGCGGTAGACGCGCCGGCCGTAGCGCAAATCCGGACCGCCTCGGCGGGTGCCGATGCGGTCCGGCGGTCTCCCGAGCGTCAGGGAACGACGACCGTGAAATTGGGATCGGCCTTGTCCAGCAGGCCGGTGAGCCGCTTCCACACCCCGGCGTCGCCCTTGGTCCGCAGGCCGTCGAACGAACCGGTCGCCATCAGCTGCAGCAGGCCGAGCTTGGTGAGGGTGATGTCGAGATCGGCATCCCGTTTGCGGGTGGCCGGATGGTGGATGAGCGCGCCGTGGCTCAGCTCCATCCGGTAGTTCTCGCCGCTGTCGGTGAAATGCCAAGCGATGCTGAACTTCTCGTCCCACGCCTTGGACCCGACGATGTTCAGCGACAGGGTGTCGAACAGCTGGGTGATGCTCATGGCGAGGGCTACCGCCTGGCTGGCGGCGATCGCCGTGGGGGTGACACCCCGGCGGAGTTCCTGTGCGCCGGTGAGGAAACAGTTGCGCCATGTCGCGTTCTCGGAGCCGAGGCCGAGCTGCTCGAACACCGCCGCCAGGGTCTCCTTGGCCTCGGCGTGGGACGGGTCGGCGAAGACCGCGTGGCTGCCGAGTTCGGCCGCGAAGCGCAGATCGCCCTGGTCCACGAACTCCTTCACCTTGGCGACGGTCGCGTCCACGCCACCGAGCAGCTGCACGTACCGGGTGGCCTGCTCCTGCGGCGGGTGCGGCCACAGGTGCGCCGGATTGGCGTCGTACCAGCCGAGATAGCGCTGGTAGACGGCCTTCACGTCATGGCTGATGGAGCCGTAGTACCCGCGGTTGTTCCACTGTGCGGCCAGCTCCGGGGCCAGCGGGAAGTCCTCGGCGATCTCGATTCCGATCTCGCCCCGGTTCATTCGCCGCACGGTCTGGTCGTGCAGGTAGGCGTAGGTGTCGCGCTGCTGGATCAGGAACTCGACAATGTTGTCCCGGCCCCAGGTCGGCCAGTGATGTGAGGCGAACACGACATCGGTGCGGTCGATGAACATCTCGATCGCCTCGGCGATGTACCGCGACCACATGCGGGCATCGCGAACCTGTGCCCCACGCAGCGTGAGGATGTTGTGCAGGGTGTGGCAGGCGTTCTCGGCCATGCACAGCGCATTGCGGTCGGGCAGCAGGAAGTTCATCTCGGCCGGCGCCTCGGTGCCGGGCGTCATCTGGAAGATGATCCGCACCCCGTCGAACACTTCCTCCTGGCCGGTGTCGGTGATGTCGAGTGTCGGTGCGAGCAGCCCGAATTCACCCGCCGAGGCGACCGGGCCCAGTCCCATGCCGACCAGTCCCTTCGGGTGGCGCGCCAGATTCGCGCCGGAGTAGTACATGCCACGGCGCAGCATGGCCGTACCGGCGTACACGTTCTCCGAGATGGCGTGTTCCATGAAGTGCTCGGGTGCGATGATCGGCACGGTGGTGTCCGGTTCGACCACCCCGAGGACGCCGCCGAAGTGATCGGCGTGCGGGTGGGTGTAGATCACCGCGGTGACCGTGCGGTCGCCGCGGTTCGCGCGGTACAGCGCCAGCGCGGCGGCCGCGGTCTCCGCGCTGACCAGCGGGTCGACCACGATGACACCATTGTCCGACTCGATCAGTGTCATGTTCGAAATATCCAGGCCGCGAACCTGATACACGCTCTCGCACACCTCGTAGAGGCCGTGCATCGCGGTGAGCTGGGACTGCCGCCAGAGACTCGGGGGGACGGTGGCCGCGCCATCGGCCTTCAGGAAGTCGAAGGAGTCCGCGTCGTAGGCCACGCCGCCGTTCTTCCCGGGAATCACGGCGGGAGAGAGGCGGGCGATGAAGCCGCGCTCGGCATTGTCGAAATCGGTGCGATCCGCAGGTTCTACTGTCATGTGTCACCTCACTGTTGGGCTTTCCGGCTCTCGATCCAGTTGGTTCCAAGGTCGACGGCCTTGGAGACCGGCCCGAATATTGGCGGTAGTAGTCGAGCTTGCGCCCGAGCCGCGCCACCCTCTTCTCCGCGCGTTGTCTCCTCGCCGACCGTTTGCCACCGCAATCCCCGATCCAGTACGCATGTTTCTCGAGCCCGTACGCGGACACCGTCCACGCCACGTCTTCCGCCAGCCTCACACAGAACAGGTGAACTTCCAGCAATTTGAGATGGGTCTGTTGTAGATCGATATCCGAGGTGATTTGGTGCATTTGCGGATATTCAGCTATCCACTGGATATCCAGTGGGCACCCCGGGATGTCCGCATTGACCCTGGACGAATCCGGACTCACATCTCAGGATGAGACCTGATCTTCATCGATGAGGAGTGGGCATGGTGACCGAGCAGCGCGTGGACTGGCTGGCGGGTGGCGTGCGGCGGTCGGTCGCCGCGGACCGGATCGTCGGGGTCGCGTCGGAGCTGTTCCAGGCGCGCGGGTTCGACCATGTGGGGATGGACGAGGTGGCGAGCGCGGTCGGATGCTCGCGGGCCACGCTGTATCGGCACTTTCCCGGCAAGGCCGCACTGTTCGACGCGGTGATGGCCAAATCGGCGATCGCGGTGGCGGAGCGGGTGGCCGCGGCGGTGCGGCGGTACGAGGGCTCGCGCCGGATCGTGGAGGCGATCTTGGCGTCGGTGGCGGCGGTACGCTCGGATCCGGTGCTGGCCAACGGATTCGCGGGCACCGGGGCAGGCGGCAGTGACGGTGCCTTCGCGAGCTCGCCGGAGCTGGGGCGGATCGCCACCCTGCTCACCGGGATCGCGCCGGATGACGAAGCGGCGCAATGGATTGTGCGCATGGTGCTGTCGTTGCTGACCTGGCCCCTGGCCGATGTCGCCAGCGAGCGGCGGATGGTGGAGCGCTTCATTCGCTGAGCTGGGGCAGCGGCAGCAGCGGCGCGTCCGGATCCAGGGTGAGGCCGCGGGCGGCGGCGGTGGCCGCGAGCGCGCCCCAGGCGAAGGCGGTCAGCTCCTCGGCGAGTTCCTTTGCGGTGATTGCCGGTTCGTTGAGCCAGCGCAGTACGCCCAGCCCGATCGCGCCGAGCATGGCATCCACAGCGAACTGGGTGTGGTCGCCGTTCGCGCCGCGCAGGCGCAGTACGCCGGAGAAGAAGTCCGCGACTGTATCGGACAGTGGACGGCCATCCTCGATCAGGCGGGTCGCGCCGAAGGCCGCGACCACATGTGAGCTGACAATGAAGCGAAACAGGTTGGGGCGCTCGGCTACCAGGTCGATGTAGGCGGTCAGGGCGGTGCGCAGGCCGTCGCGGACCGGTCCGGCGGGGTTCAGGTGCGGGGTGACCCGCTCGACGATGAGCTGCTGGACGCTCCCGCTCACCGCGGCCAGCAGTTCCACCTTGTCGCCGAAGAATCGATACAGCTTGGGGCGGGTTATACCAGCGGTTTTCACCACATCGTCGATGGACAGATCGGGGCCGTGGGCGTCGATGGCGCGGATGGTGGCCTCGATGAGTTCGGTTCGGACCGAGGTGCGGTGCGAGTGCCAGCGGTCGTAGCGCGCATCGCCCTTCCTCTCGCCCGGGCGGTCGTGACGCGGGTGGGAGGCCATGCGGCAGATTGTAATTCGATCCGTTACGGCGCACGTCTTGCATGCTGTCTGGGACAATCCTACACTGGGCATCACATCGAACATGCAGTACCAGGTACTTCGTGTTGCATCAAGGATGGTCCAGATGGCGAATGTCCTTCCGGCGCAGACCTATCCCAAGGCCCGCCGCATCAGGTTCCGATTCGATCAGCGCACTTCCAGCGACAAGTACTTCGTCGAAAACGACATGGTCTACAGCCATTTCGTGGCCGGCATGTCCGGCGGCTTCCCGGCGGGGGAGGAGTCCTTCATTCGTTCGGTGCGCCGGGTGGCCGACCGGGTCACCGATCCGATGCTCAAGAAGCGGGTGACCGGTTTCGTTGGACAGGAGGCCATGCATGGCCAGGAGCATCGCAAACTCAATGAAAAGCTGGTCGAGCTGGGCTATCCCATCGCCTGGCTGGACTCCGAGCGGGCCAGGGAGCGCATGCTCTGGATCGAGGAGCGGGTCCCGCCCGAGGTACACCTGGCCATGACCGCGGCGGCCGAACACTACACCGCCGTGCTGGCGCAGCGGGTGCTGTCCAGCGACGAGATCCAGGCCATTCCCGGTGATCCGGAAGTGTGGAATCTGCTGAATTGGCATGCGCTGGAAGAACTCGAGCACAAGTCGGTGGCCTTCGACGTGTTCCGCGCGGCCGGCGGTACCGAGCGCACCCGCATCGGAGTCATGCTCGCCATGTACTCGCTGACGCTGCCGCTGACCTACGTGAGCCTGGCGCTGTCCGTCGGGCGCGACCCGGCCGCGCGCCGGCAGCCGATCCGCGTGGCGCGCGAGGCATATCGGCTGTTCACCGGCCCCATCTTCCGCGGGCTCATGCCGGAACTCGGCAAGTACCTGAGGCCCGGCTTCCACCCCGACGACATCGACACCGCGGCACTGCTGTCCCGGTGGCAGCAGGAGCTTTTCGGGCCGGACGGTCAGCTCGTCGACCACGTGAAGTGATCACAACCCATGGCAAGAAAGGACCGGCCAATGGCGATCGGTCGGCAGGACAGCACGTCCCTCATGCCCTATCCGAAGGTGCGGCGCATGCGATTCCGGTTCGGCGAGCCCGAACCGATGGCGCATCAGTTCGTCCAGGGTGACATCCCCCTCACCCACCTGATTGCGGTGCTCTCGGCGGCCTTTCCGCCGGGCGAGGAATCCTTCATCCGCTCGGTGCGCAAATTCTCCGGTGAGATCACCGATCCCGTGCTCAAGAAGCGGGTGGCCGGATTCATCGGTCAGGAGGCGGTGCACGGGCAGCAGCATCGGCGGTTGAACGAGCAGCTCATCGAGAACGGCTTCCCCATCGTCCGCCTGTTCACCTTCGCGCCCGGCGCGCTACGGGAGAAGGGCGTGGTCGCGATCGAGAACGCGGTGCCGCGGCAGGTGCATCTGGCGGTGACCGCCGCCGCCGAGCATTACACGGCGACGCTCGCCAAGCGAGTACTGGGCACCCCGGAGATCCAGGACATTCCGGGCGATCCGGAGGTCTGGAATCTGTTGAACTGGCACGCTTTCGAGGAACTCGAGCACAAGTCGGTGGCCTTCGACGTGTTCCGGAGCACCGGCGGTACCGAGATGGTGCGCATCGGTGTGATGGCGGGGATGTACGTCTTCACCATTCCGGTGGTCTCGCTCGGCGTGCTCGCCTCGATCCTCAGTGATCCACGCAGCTGGCGGCCCCTGCAGGTGGTGCGGCAGTCGATTCGGCTGTACCGCGGGCCGATTGTGCAGGGGCTGCTGAAGGAGATGCGGCCCTACCTGCGGCCGGGGTTCCATCCCGACGACATCGACACCACCGTGCTGCTCGAACGGTGGCGGCGGGAGCTGTTCGGCACGGACGGCGAACTGCTCGACCGCATCGGCTGAGGGGTTGGCGACGTGAGAGCCAGTGACAGGGTGCGCCGGGAGGTCTCGTGAAACTCAACAGTGTCGATCCGAAGCTGGTGGTCGTCACCGGTGCGGGCAGCGGGATCGGGCGGGCCACGGCCCTGCGGTTCGCGCGCATGGGATCCCGGGTGATCGTGTCGGACATCGACAAGGACGCGGCGCTGTCGACGGTGGCCGTCATCCAGTCGCAGGGTCAGCGGGCGGTCGCCATGCAGCTCGACGTCACCGACCCGCACGCGTGGGCCGCCTTCGCCCGGGACGTGCACGCCGATCACGGGGTGCCGGATGTGCTGGTCAACAATGCCGGAATCCTGGTCAGCGGGGCGTTTCTGGATCTCGAGCCCGAGGATTGGGAGCATCAGCTGAGCGTGAACCTGCTCGGCGTGGTATTCGGCTGCCGCGCCTTCGGGCGGCTCATGATCGACGAGGGCAAGCGCGGGCACATCGTGAACATCGCCTCGGCGGCTGCGTTCACGCCTACTCCGGTGATGTCGGCCTACTCGGTGTCCAAGGCCGGGGTGAAGATGCTCACCGAGTGCCTGCGGCTGGAGCTCGCGCCCAAAGGCGTTGGGGTGAGCGCGATCTGTCCCGGCGTGATCAATACGAATATCGCCCGGCACGCGATCGCCGTGGGCGTCGATCCGCGGCTGCTGGAGCGCGGGCAGCAGCTCACCGCGCAGATTCAGGAACTGGCCGAGCGGCTGCCGTTCTCGCCGCTGAGCCCGGATCTGGTGGCGCGGGCCGTGGTGCGCGCCGTCCGCTACGACCTGGCGGTGGTTCCGGTACGCGCCGAGGCGTGGCTGGGCTACTTCATGCTGCGCATCGCGCCGGGCGTCAATCGCCGGATGACGCAACCGCTTTCGATGGAGCGCATCCAGTCCCTGGGGGAGCTGGCGTTCGGCCGGGGAGGACCCTGGTGAACGCACGCGCCCACCAGCTGAAGGTGCGCGAAGTCATCAGCGAGACCGCCGACGCGGTCTCGCTGATCTTCGATATCCCCACCGACCTGACCCGCCGCTTCGCCTACGCGCCGGGCCAATACCTCACCCTGCGCGTTCCCAGCGAACGCACCGGCTCGGTCGCCCGCTGCTATTCCCTGTCCAGCAGCCCGCACTGCGACGACCGGCCCACCGTGACGGTCAAGCGCACGCCGGGCGGTTACGGCTCGAACTGGCTGTGCGACAACGTCTCCGCGGGCGACATCCTCACCGTCCTCGAACCGGCGGGCATTTTCGTGCCGCGCGCGTGGGACCGGGATCTACTGCTCTGCGCGGCGGGCAGCGGCATCACACCAGTCATGTCCATTCTCAAATCGGCGCTCGCCATCGGTCGCGGCAATATCGCACTGTTCTATGCCAACCGGGACCGGGAATCGATCATCTTCGCGAATCGGCTGCAGCAGCTGGCCCGCGGTTACCCGCGCCGCCTGACAGTGACCCACTGGCTCGAATCCGAGCGGGGGCTGCCGTCCGCGCGTGTCTTCGCGTTGTGGGCACGTCCCTACCGGCGTCATGACGTCTACGTGTGCGGCCCCGCGGGTTTCTCGTCCTCGGTGGAGCAGGGCCTCGGTCAGCTGCGCATTCCCGGCCGGGCCATCCACAGGGAGAACTACCGCTCGCTCACCGGCAACCCGTTCGAGCATCACACCCCGGTGGCATCCGAATCCACGCGGGCCGTGGCGACCGCCCGGGACGCGGCTGCCGCGGATGTCGCGACCGTCCGGGTCGACATCGACGGCGAAACCCACACCCTGCCGTGGCCGAGATCCGAGAAACTCCTGGATGTCCTGCTGAACCACGGCATCGACGCCCCTTACGTGTGCCGCGAATCGGCCTGCGCCACCTGCGTCTGCAGCGTCAAGCAGGGCCGCACCCGCATGCTCTTGAACGAATCCCTGATCGAAGAGGAACTGGCGCGGGGCCTGACCCTCGCCTGCCAGACCCTGCCCGAATCGGACGACCTCCACATCGCCTTCGACCAGTGAGCGCCGGACGCAAGCCGCGCGTCAGGTCGACGTCAGGTCGATGTCAGTCGCGCCGGCGACGGTGATCAGGTGAACAGCACCGCCGATCCCGGACTGCGCTACCTGCGCGGCGATCACGTCTTCGCCCAGCTGATCCGCTTCGCCCTGGTCGGCGGCGCCAGCAATATCACCTACCTCCTACTGTTCCTGACCTTGAACAGCGCCGGCCCCCTGATCGCCAATATCGCCGGGTCGATCCTCAGCACCGTGATCGCCAACGAACTCCACCGTCACCTCACCTTCCGCGCCGCCGGCCGCGTCACCTGGTTCACCGCCCAGTGGGAAGGCGGCGGACTGGCCGTGATCGGCCTCCTGATCAGCACGGCCGCCCTGGCCGCCCTCGACTCCTACGCGCCCGGCGTCAGCCCCCTGACCCGCGCGGCCGCCGTCATCGTCCTCACCGCAGCCATCGGCGGCCTCCGCTTCCTGGCCCTGCGCGGCTTCGTCTTCGGATCGCGGTCCGCCGCATCCCCCGCGGAGCGCGGAGAAAGTCATTCCACGGAATCCGAAGACGGCCTCGGTATTCGCGGCCCAGCGGCGACGCCCGGTCGACCTTTCCAATGGCGCCGATATTGGCGTAACTCCCAACCCCTCGGCAGCCCACTACTGCGTATCGATCGTCCCCGAAAGGACAGGGCCGACGCTGAACTCGCGTCGGCCCTGTCGCGGTATGTGTTGCTATCGGTCGGCTTTCAGGCGCGGGTGAGTTCGGCTCGGGTGGCGGTGAGCATGGTGGTGATGGCGGCGGGGAGGGCTTGGGCGGGGTCGGGGGCGAATCGGGGGGAGTGGTTGGACGGGAAGTGGGGTGGGAGGGCGCCTTCGGTGAGCATGTAGGCCTGGTCCTCCTCGGTGAAGCGGGCGGGGTTCATGCCGCCGATGTGCCAGAAGACGGAGGGGGCGTGGGCCGCGGTGCCGAAGGCGCCGAAATCCTCGCTGCCGGTGATGGGGTTGTCCATGGGCATGACGGGGAGGCCGGCGGCGGTGAGGGTGGCCAGGACCCGTTCGGTGTCGCCGGGGGTGTTCTCGGTGACCGGGAAATGGTCGTAGAACTCGACTTTCGGTTCCTGGGGTGCGCCGGCGGCGGCCGCCTCGGCCTCGGCCATGCGCTGGATGCCCTCGACCATGTGGTTGCGCGAACTGTCGGTGAAGGTACGCAGGCTGAGCAGGACCTCGGAGGTGTCCGCGATGATGTTGGGCCGGGTGCCCGCGTGCAGTGCGCCTGCGGTGAGGACCGGGCTGGCGGCGGTGGCGGTCTGTCGGGCGGTGAGCGATTGCAGCCGCACCACCAGGGAGGCCGCCATGAGCAGCGGATCGATGGCGGTGTGCGGCTGGGAGGCGTGGCCGCCCTTGCCCAGGAAGGTGATCCGGACCGAGTCGGAGGCGGCCATCAGGGTGCCTGGCCGGCTCAGGACGATGCCCGCGGGCAGCGGGCTCACATGCTGGCCGAGCACGATGCGCGGATGCGGAAAGCGTTCCAGCAGACCGTCATTGATCATGCCCTGGGCGCCCGCACCGGTCTCCTCGGCGGGCTGGAACAGCGCGACCACCGTGCCGGGCAATGGATTCGCCGACAGTTCCGCGCAGGTGCCGAGCAGCGCCGTGACGTGTACGTCGTGGCCGCAGGCGTGCATGACGCCGGGGATCGTGGAGGCGTAGTCGAGCCCGGTCTCCTCCTGCACCGGCAGCGCGTCCATATCCGCGCGCAGCCACACCACCGGCCCGGGACCACTCTGGAGCACGCCGACAACGCCGGTGCCACCGACGTTTTCGGTCACCTCCCAGCCGGGCAGGGCGCGCAGCTCATCGGCCACCAGGCGAGCGGTGGCGTGCTCCTGGCCCGACAGCTCCGGGTGGGCGTGCAGATGGCGGTAGACCTGCTGCCAGTGATCGGTCATGTGAGACTCTCCTACGTCGGGACGGTCGCCGAGGTGCGGCGGGCCAGCGTCGCCCGGAACGCGTCGGCGGTTTGCGGGACCACGGCCGCTGCCAGCAGCGCCAGCAGCGGTCCGAGGGCCATGGCTTCGAAAGCCGTTGTGTACGAGACATGATCGGTGATGACACCGAAGGCGAGCGGGCTCGCCACCCCCGCCAGCTGCCCGCCGAAGATGATCACCCCGGTGGCCGCGCCGATGTAGGCGCTCGGCAGCGACCGCAGCGGCACCGAGAACGCGGGCATGTAGGCCATCCCGGCGACCAGACTCATCATCGTGCCCAGCAGCACGAACAGCGGGAAGGAATCGGCTCGCGGCAGGGCGAAGAGCATGGCGGCGGTGAAGGCCATGGCCGGCACCACGATCACCCGAGGCCGCCCGCCGATCCGATCGGAGAGCCGGGCGCCCAGCACGACGCCGGCCGCCGCGGCCAGCGTGGTCGGCACCGCGGCGATGGCGATGCCGCCCATGGAGATTCCGCGCTGCTCGTGCAGGAAGGTCGGCGTCCACGCCGTGACACCCCACACCAGCATGTCGTAGCCGAAGAAGATGACCGCGAAGCCGATCAGTGCGGGCGAGAGCAGCACGGCGCGGCGTTCGGCCTTCGTGCCGGCGTTCGCGACCGGAATCTCGTCCTGCACCAGCGGTTCCGGCATCCACCACCGCCACGCCAGGATGACCGCCACCCCGAGCACCGAGATGACCCCGAACATCACCCGCCATCCGACCGTGGGCAGCATGACCCCCGCGATCACCGCGGCCAGCAGCAGGCCGGCCGCGTTCGAGGAGTTCGTCCAGCCCGCCGCGGTCGTCCGCTGCTCGGGCAGACTGCGTTCCGCCAGCGCCTTGATGGCGGCCGCCGGAAAAACACCCTGCACCAAACCGAACAGGAACCGGATGGCCAGCAGGACCGCGAAAGACCAGGCGACCGCGGTCAATCCGGTGAAGATCGACCAGGCCGTCAGACCCACGATGCCGACCTTCAGGGCCCCGTACCGATCGGCCAGCAAACCTCCAGGAACCTGGATGAGCGCGTACGCGATGAAGAACACCGACACCAGCAGACCCTGTCGCGTGTGGTCGAGACCCAGGTCGTCGCCGATCGAGGGCAGCGCGAAATTGATCACGGTCCGATCGATGTAATCGACCACCCATGCCGCGAACAGCAGCATGATGGTTATCCGGGTGGTGCGTGGCATCCAGGCCCCTTCAAAAGCGGGAGTAGTGGCTGGGTGCCACGTTCGTGCCGATGCCCGAGCATACGGCGCAATTGCTGAGAGCCGCCATGCGAGGAGGTGACGCCCTGATCGCGGTTGGTGAACGCTCTGCAATTGGCTGGCGGGGGTTCGAGACGCGAGTCACGGCCCGCACCCGTGGCGTACGGCGTCGCGCTAGGCGTGTCGTAGTCTCGCGTCCGATGAGGGATATGACTGTTCACGGGTATGTGGCCGACGGGTACGGGCGCGTTGCGGACGCGTTCCGGCGCAACTTCCAGCACGGGGAGATCGGCGCGGCCGTGGCGGTGTTCGATGGCGCCACGCCCGTGGTGGACCTCTGGGGCGGCTGGCGGGATGCGGTCCGGCGGCTGCCGTGGGAGCAGGACACCATCGCCCCGGTGTTCTCGTCGACGAAAGGTATTGCGGCGCTGTCGCTTGCCATGCTGGTGTCGCGCGGGCAGCTGGACTACGACGAGCCGGTGGCGCGGTACTGGCCCGAATTCGCTGCGCGAGGCAAGGCCGAGGTCACCGTCCGGCAGCTGATCGATCATCAGGTGGGCCTCCACATTCTGCGCGATACCCGGATGACCCTGGCGGACCTGTTCGATCTGGATCGCGTTGCCGGCGTGCTGGCGGCACAGCGGCCGGGGTGGACGCCGGGTACGCGGCAGGGTTATCACCCGGTCAGCATCGGGCTGTACATCAATGAGCTGGTGCGTCGCGCCGATCCGGCCGGGCGCAGCATCCGGCGGTTCATCGCCGAGGAGATCTCCGGTCCGCTGGGCGTCGATTTCACGATCGGGCTGGATGCGGATCTCGGGGGTCAGCGAATCGCCCGGCTGGTCCGCACTTCCGGGCTGGACCTGCGCCACGAGCGGAATCTGCCCTGGAATCAGGCGGTTCCGGCGCTGCTGCGCCGGGGCCCGCTCTTCCGGGCGCTGACGGTTCCGGACCTGGGCATGCCGGAGGACTTCGTGCGACCCGAGATCATGTCGGTGGAGCTGCCGGGCAGCAATGGCGTCGGCTCGGCGCGCGGCCTGGCGCGGATCTATGCGGCCGGGCTGACCGGTGAGCTGTCGATCGCGGACGATGTGCGCGCCCGCATCGCCGATCCGGGGCCGGTGCCCGCACCCGATGCCGTGCTCAAGACCACGACCCGATTCCACCTCGGATTCCGAAAGTCCTGCCCGGCCTTCCCGTTTGGTTCGCCCGGCCACCGCGCCTTCGGAACGCCCGGTATGGGTGGTTCGCTCGGGTTCGCCGATCCGGAAACCGGGCTCTCCTTCGCCTACGTTCCCAACCGCCTCGGGCTCACTCTCAACGGCGACCGGCGTTGCCTCCGGCTGGCCCGCGCGGCCTTCGGAAGGCCGACACGCCGATCGGGTGCTCGCACTGAACCCCGGCCGGCCGCCGATCGTTGACTGGATAGACCGGCCCCACGCCGGTAGCCATCCAGATGCGGTCCGGTTCTCCCCCTGCGTCCGGACCGGGACCCCGCCGAGGCATCCCCGGCGGGGTCTTCGCGTGGCTAATTGTGCTTCCCAACAGCATCTTCCGACTTAGATGTGACTTGGGACACGTTGATCGAGTTCGCTCCGGATGGATACCTTGTGTGCGATATATCGTGGACAAGGCAATGAGAAGCGGGGGATCGTGCCCGAGAGAAAGCCCGAATTCCGAACCGTGGCCGACCTCATCGCCGAGCGGATCGCGGCACACACCGACCATGTCTTCGGCGTGGGCGGCGCCAATATCGAGGACCTCTACGACGCCCTCCACCGGCACCCCGGCCTCACCGGCATCATCGCCAAACACGAATTCGGCGCGGCCACCATGGCGGACGGCTACGCCCGCGCAACCACCCGCCTCGGCGTGGTGGCGGCCACCTCCGGCGGCGGCGCCATGAATCTCCTCGCCGCCCTCACCGAATCCTTCGACTCCAGGGTCCCGGTCCTGGCCCTGGTGGGTCAGCCCCCGACCACCCTCGAAGGCCGCGGCGCCTTCCAGGACACCAGCGGCCACCCCGGCCGCCTCGATGCCGAGCGCATTTTCACCGCAGTCTCCCGCCACTGCGCCAAAGTCGCTCGGCCCCAGGACATCTCCGCCGCACTGGATCGTGCCATCGCCGCGGCCCTGTCCGGTGGCCCAGCAGTCCTACTGCTCCCCAAGGACATTCAAGCAACCCTGATATCCAGCGGCTCCACCCTGGAGGCCGATCTGCGATACGAACCCGCCCACGTGGGCCGGGATGAGCCGATTGCGAGCTCGGAGGAAATGCCGGCGGACATCGCGGCGCTGCTTGCCGATATGCCTTCCGGTAGCCGGGTGGTCGTCATTGCCGGACCCGAGGTTGCCGCGGCCGATGCACGGGCCGAGCTTGCGGAGTTGGTGCGTGTGCTGGATGCGGCGGTGCTGGTCACCCCGGATGCCAAGGATGCCTTCTCGAATCGGGATGACCGCTTCGCCGGGGTCGTCGGGGTCATGGGGCACCCCGATGCCGCCGGGCTCGTCGCGGCGGCGGAGCTGTGCCTGCTGGTGGGGGCACCACTGTCGATGACCGCCCGGGCCGGATTGGATGCGGCGCTGGCCGCCTGTCCGCGCGTGGTGTATCTGGGAGCGGAACAGCCGTTCGTGCCGGTCCATGCCGGGGCGCCAGGGCCGCTGGGTGCATCGCTCGGGGAACTGCGTGCTCTCCTGGCGGAATCGGCCGTCCCGCAAGGTGCCTCGGTGATGGCTGGTGGCACGGTGTCCACCTTGGAATCGAGTGGTGTGCAATCGAATCCCCGCCCACCGCACGAGCTGACCGTCCCGCCCGCGTCCGGGCCGGGTGTGCGATATCGCCCGGCCGTCGCGGCCATCGAGGCGGCGCTCGAGCCTGGGGTCGATGTGGTCGTGGATGCCGGGAACACAGGTGCCGCTGTCGTGCACTACCTGCGGGTCCCCGAGCACGGACGGTTTCTCATCGCGCTCGGCATGGGCGGAATGGGGTATTCGTTCGGGGCGGGGATCGGGTGTGCGCTGGGGCGGGGGCGGCGGGCCGTGGTGATCGCCGGGGACGGCGCGTACTTCATGCACGGCCACGAGGTGCACACGGCCGTCGAGTACCAGGTGCCGGTGACCTTCGTGGTGTTCAACAACAACGCGCACGCCATGTGCGTGACGCGGGAGCAGGTTTTCTATTCCGGCGAGTACAGCTTCAACCGGTTCCGGGCGGCGGAGATCGGGGCGGGGGTCGCGGCCATGTTTCCCGAGCTGCCCGCCTGGACCGCGCGCACGCTGTCCGAATTCGAGAACGCGCTGGACAAGGCGCGGGCGGTAGCGGGGCCCGCGTTCATCGAACTGCAGTGTGACCCAGACGAAATCCCACCGTTCGCCCCCTTCCTGAAGGAGTCCCTCGCATGACCGAGACCGTCACCGACGCGCCGATCGAAGTCCCGGAGCTGGATATCCCGGGCGTGTACCGCATCGAGACCATGGCCCTCAAGGAGGGCATGCCGCTGGTACTCGACATGACCCGCGCCGTGTACCCGCACGACCAGATCTACGGGGACTACTGCACCGTCACCGAATTCATCGCCGCCCCGCCGGACGAGGTGTACGGATATCTGGCCGACACGCGCAGCCTGTGCGAATGGACATACAGCATGCGGGGTTTCGAGCGCACCGGCGATCCCGAGATCTGGGTGTCGGATGATCGGATCGGCTCGCACACCCGCATCTACACCCGCACCGTCGCCAACCCCGACGCCCGCACCGTGGACTACCACTGCGCCTGGGATCAGGCCGACCACCTGTGGATGATCTACCTGATGCGGGTCGTCGACGCGCAACTCGTGCTGAACAAGCCGGGATCCGTTGTCACCTGGACCAATTGCCATCACCCCTTCTACGAGGACAACGGCTATCCCGAGACCGAGCCGGAGGGCCGCCCGGTCTGGGTGGGCGACTTCTGGCACCTCTTCGCCGCCGGGCACCTGCTGGAACTGCGCAATCTCAAAGCGATCTGCGAACATCGGCACGCCGCCGGGCAGCCGATCAAGCCGGAATGGATGGCCTGATCATGAGCACCGTCAGCCTGCTCGACGTCGCCGGATACCTGCCCGAGAACATCGTCCCGGCAGACTATTTCGCGCAGTACGCGGATCCGGACGAGGTCACCTCGAACATCATGTTCAAGGCCCCCAAGTTCCGCCACCATGTCGCGCCCGGTGAGACGCCCGCCGATATGGCCGAGCGCGCCGTGGCCCCGATCCTGGCCCGGCAGGGCCGGGATGCGTTGCGCGACATCGATGTTCTCATCGTGCACACCCAGCTCCCGGACATCGGCATCGTGGGCAGCGGCGGCGACGTGGCCGCGCGCCTGGGCATCGCGCCCGAGTGGCTGATCGACCTGCACAACGGCGGCTGCGCGTCCTTCGTGTACGGCATGAAGCTGGCCCGCCAGATCCTGCTCTCGTCCGACGCCCGCTCCGCGCTGGTGGTGACCATCCAGAATGTCGCGGGCCAGGTCTTCACCCAGGAGCAGGTGCGCGGCAAGGCACAGGCCGCGATACCGGGCGACGGTGCGGGCGCGGGACTGCTGGTGAAGTCCGATGCTTCGCCGATCCTGGATGTCGAGACCCGGCACCTGCCGGAGTTCGCCGGGCAGATGACTGTCATCGCCGACCCGCCGCGCCGTTACTGGGAGGCCGGATCCGGCCAGATGCACGTGGGTTTCACCGAATCGAAGATCGCCAAGGTGCTGCAGCGCGGCAACCGGCTGGTGCCCGAGGTCGCGAACGCGGTGTGCGGTCGCATCGGGGTGTCGGCGCAGGAGCTTGATCTGCTGGTCACCAATCAGCCCAACCGCGCCTTCCTGCGCAACTGGCGCGATGCCCTGCAGCTGCCGCCCGAACGGCACCCGGACACCTTCGACGAGTGCGGAAACCTGTTCGGCGCGGGGATTCCCGTCACCTTCGACCGGGCGGTGGACGAGGGCCGGGTGCCGGCCGGGTCGCTGGTGATGTTCGCGGGCTTCGCGCACGCGGGTGATTTCGCCGGGGCCGCCGCCGTCCGCTGGGGCGGGCGCTGAGGGGCGGGCCGCGATGAGTCCGCTGATCACGGCCGGACATCGGTTGCAGCTCAATGAGATTCCCTACGGACCGCCGCCCTCGGTCCAGCAGGCGCTGAGCGCCGCCCTGGCCTCGGCCAATCGCTATCCGGAATTCCTGCCGCAGCGGCTGCCGCGGCTGATCGCCGCCCGGCTCGGCTGCCACCCCGATCGCATCGTGGTGGGCGCGGGCGCGACCGGCGTGATCATGCACATCGTCCAGGAATTCGGTTCCGGCGCGGCCGAAGTCGTGATGGCGACGCCCACCTTCGACGGGTTCCCGATCCTGACCAGCATGGCGGGCGGGCGGCCCGTCACGGTGCCGCTCACCGGCTCGGGCCGCCAGGACCTGGCGGCACTGGCCGCCGCGGTGACCGAACGGACCCGGCTGCTGGTGGTCTGCAGCCCGCACAATCCGACCGGAACCCTGGTGCCGGCAGGGGAATTCGAGGCCTTCCTGCACGAGATCCCGGCGGCGGTCACCGTCGTCCTGGACGAGGCCTACGTGGATTTCGTCGCCGAGGCGGACCGGATCGATGTCTTCGCCCTGCTGGACCGGCACCCGAATCTGCTCGTACTGCGCACCTTTTCGAAGGCGTACGGCCTGGCGGCCCTGCGGGTCGGCTATGCGCTCGGTGCGCCGGAGCTCATCGAGCGCATCGCCCGCTGGCAACTGCCGTTCGGCATGACCGCGCTGGCCGAGGTGGCGGTGCGGGCCTGCTACGAGGCGGAAGACGAGATCGCGGCGCGGGTGGCGGTGCTGGGCGAACATCGCGCTCATCTCACCGCCGGGCTGCGCGAGCTCGGCCTGTGCGTTCCCGACAGCTACGCCAACTTCTCCTACCTCACGCTGTCCGGCGCCGAGGCCGATCGAGTGGCAACGGCTTTGGCGGGCGCGGACATCCACGTCAAGGCCTATCCCACCGGTATCCGCATCACCGTCGGCGATCGCGCGGCCACCGACGCCGTGCTCGCCACGGTCCGCAGTACAGTGCAGTAATGCACGAACATCCGCCTTCCGTACCCGACGGGCAACGGGCCGGAGCGGACGAGGAGATCGACTACGCACTGCTGTCGCTCAATGCTCAGCTGTGCTTCGCGCTGTACTCCACGTCGCGATCCATGACCGCCGCCTATCGGCCGTTCCTGGACGACATGAACCTGACCTACCCGCAGTACCTGGTGCTGCTGGCGCTGTGGGAACGGCCCGGCATCACCATGAAGGACCTCGGTGAACAGGTGCATCTCGACTACGGCACGCTCTCGCCCCTGGTCCAGCGACTACAGTCGCGTGGCCTGGTCGAGAGCGTGCGCAGCGCCACCGACGGCCGGGCGGTGGTGCTGCACGCCACCGACGCCAGCCGCGAACTCCAGCACGGCGCACAGCAGATGATCCGCACCGTGGTGGACCTGGTCGGCGTCCCGATCGAGGACATCGAGGTGCTGCGCGATCAGGTCAAGGCCCTGGGCGCCCGCCTCGACGCGGCCGCGGCGGCCGCCCGCGCCCGCTGAAGCCGCGGTGCAGGTCAGATCCTCGGTATTGCCGAAGATGTGGACGACCACGTTCTGGACGAACCCCACGATCGCGGCCTGGCAGGGGCCGACCTGGGCATTCGTCGCGACCGGTCAGGCGAATTTGGCCATTGCGTCCGCCACGATGGCGTCCAGCCGGGCGTGGTGCGCGCCCTTCCAGTAGGTCTGGCCGCAGTCGACGCACTGGGCGAAGGAGTCGTAGGTCTGGCCCGTGTTGTCGGGCAGGTGGTCGCGGACGGTCTCGCGGTCGGCGGCACGCAGCGTGCCGTTGCACGAGGTGCAACGGGTCCACGGGGCCAGGCGCGGGGCGAAGCGGGACAGCACGTCATCCAGCTGCTCCGCCGGATGGTGGCTGTAAACATAAGCGCCGGAATATATTTCGCGGCGGCGCAGCAGGCCGCGATCGCGGGAGAGCAGCACCCGGTGCTCGGCCGCGGAGCGGGCCGCGAGCGCGGCGTCGCCGATATCCGGATTCTCGTATGCCGCATCGATTCCCAGCAGGCGCAGCCGCCGGGCCAGGGTGCCCAGGTGGATGTCGAGTAGGAAGCGCAGAGGCTCGGGACTGGTCTGCGGGCGGGCCACCGCCGCCACCGTGACGCTCTCGCCGCCGCGTGGAATGTGCCCGGCCGCAACCGGTTCCCCGTTCACCAGCAGGACGCCCACCTCGGTGAGCGGCACACCCAATGACTCCACCACATGTCCCAGCGTCGAGGTGCCGTCCACCCGGACCGGCGAGCCGTCGCGCTGACCGACGAACACGCGCAGCTCGGGCGCGAACTCGACGGTGATTTCCCCTGCGTTCACCAGCCCAGGATCCCAGAAACCGGGCACCGGCGAGCAACTCCATTTCGATCCCGGCCGGCCGGTCGGGCGGCGTGGAAAGTGAAGTGGAGGCCAATTTCAGTGGTGCAGTGGCCTGAAGCACAGTCGAAAGGTGTGAGAACAGTTAGTTAACCAATTGTTTGCACACTGACTGGTTGCGGAGTTGGAATGTTGATGTTTTTCTTGGTTCGCAGGTCGTTTCGGCCCACCGATGGACGAAGGGGTATTCACCCATCGAGTGCATCTCTCGGCAGCGTCGCCGCCGCGCCATCGACCTGCTGCCCACAAGTCGCCGTTCTCGGCGCTTGTCCTGATGAAGGTGAAAGGAAATCCGGCCATGAACGCAGCCCGGTCCGGTCTCGTCCTCGCGGGCCTCACCGTGCCCCTTCCGACGCCTGCCCTGGTTACCGCCGCACCGGTGGGCGGCGGCTCCTCCGCTTCCGCCGGTGTGAGCCTCGGCACCGGCAGCTCCGCCGCGGGCGGCCCGGCCGCGCTGATTCCCGGGCCCGGGTCGATGCTCGGACTGCTGGGCACCGGTTCCGGCGCGGCCGGCGGTTCGGCGCGGGCCGGCGGAACCGCCGCGTGGGCGCTGGGATCCGGCAGTGCTGCCGCCGGTGCGGGATCGTCCGGCAAATAGTGCCCCTACAGGGGCAATAGCTTCTAATTCGCCGGTCGGCTTATAAACCGTTTCGATCGCGATTATTTCGCGCACTGTGATTTCTTTACGGAAATCGAACGGTCGCACCGACACCGGCGGAATTCGATGAGGGAGACGGTCATGGATTACACCCACCTGTCCGAATTCGCCGTCCGTCCCGGCGCGCTCACGCTGTGGCGGGCCGAGCTGGCCGCCGGGTCCGAGTGGGCCGCCGACGAGCGGCCCCTGGCCAGCGTGCACGTCCGTCACTGCCGGGAGACGGACGCGGCCGACCTGCGGCCGGGCCGAGGTCGCTGGATCGGAACCATTTTCGAGATGGACGCGCCCTTCGACGCCGAGCACTGGCGCGAGACCGCACGGCAGTGGCACGCCCGCCATGAGGGCCTGCGCACCACCCTGGTGCGCCACGACGCCCCCGAGCTGGAGCGGCTGGTGTGCGCCGCCGCCGATATCGGCGTCACCGGAGAGCCGGTCCCCGGGGTCACCGGGTCGCGGGAGATCAACGAATACCTCACCGGCGCACTGGAATCGCGGCTGTCGCCGCTGCGGTGGCCGCACTGCCTGCTGGCCACCGTGGAGCACGCCGACACCGGTGACTTCACCGTCCTGGTCGGCGCCGACCACTCCGTCATGGACGCCTATTCGCAGGCCATCGTCATCCTGGAACTGCGCACGCTGTACCGCTCGGTCGCCGGGGGCGAGCCGGTGCGCGAATCGCCGACCTTCGGCAGCGCCGCGGATTTCGCGCAGTGGGAGCGCAGCACCGCGGCGGCCTTGACCACCGAGTGCGAGCCGGTGCGGTACTGGCGGCGATTCCTGGACGGCTCCGACGGCATGCTGCCGCGCTTCGAGCCCGCCATCACCGCTGGCGGCGGCGCGGACGACAATCGGGTGCAGGCCAGTGTGTCGCGAAAACTGTTGTCGCTCACCGAGCTCGAACGCATCGAGCAGGCCGTCTCCCAGCGCGGGCACCGGCTCTCGGTTGCCGTCTTCACCGCGCTGGCCATCGCCTACCGTCGCACCTTCGGCCATATCTCGCTGCGCGCCATCATGCCCATCGCCACCCGCCCCGACCTGCGCTGGCTGGAATCCATGGGCTGGTTCGTGAATGTCGTCCCCATCGACATCACCCTCGCCCCCGGCCTGGACCCCGACAGCGCCCTGGAATCCACCCGCACCGTCCTGCGCCGTTCGCGCATTGCCCACGACGCCACCTGGACCCGAGTCCTGGAACTCCTCGACTGCGCCGACCGCCCCCGCTTCGGCATCTCCTTCCTCGACATCCGCGTCCTCCCCGACTACGAACTCGTCGAATCCCTGCGCGGCCACACCCTCCGCGCCGAGTCCTACTCGACCGACGAGGTCTTCTTCTGGATCGTCCGCGCCGCCGACGGCCTCCGCCTCTCCACCCGCTTCCCCGCCTCCTTCCCCGCCATCGAAATGGACCGGTTCCTCACCGAATTCACACGCGCCATGCGCGAATTCGCTTCGGGAGCACAGGCGGAAGCCGCCCTGTGCGGCGGGACCGGACCCGACGGGAGGGATCGGAAACCCGGCGGCGTCCATGCGGCCCGAACCACTGCCGCGCGACAGCCTTTCGGCCTTCCGGCGGCGGCACCCGACCCCACGCCGGCGCCCCGGATCCCGGCCCCGGCGCAGGTGTGAGTCGTGCACGCGCCGGGGCTGGATCGGATCGGAGGTGTGCGATGAAGGCATTGCTCGCCTTCGCTGGTAGCCGGGGTGATGCGCAGCCGGGGGTGCTGCTCGGGCGGGAGCTGGCGGGTCGGGGTCACCAGGTGACCATGGCCGTGTCACCGAATCTGGTCGAGTTCGCTGAGCGGCACGGGGTTTCGGCCGCGCCGTTCGGAATCGACAGTGATGAGTTGTTGCGTGCTCAGCGGGATGACCGGCGGTTCCGGCACGCGAATCCGGTGCAGCGGGTGCGCGCGGCGCTGGATCTGCAACGGCGTGGGTTCGCCGAGGCCGCTCGCGATCTGCTCTCTCTCACGGGGGACAACGAGGTTCTTGTGAGCGGGATGGCGTGCGAAGAGGTGGCCGCTGAGGCTGCCCGGCAGCACGGCATTCCGCTCGCGGCGATGCATTTCTTCCCGATCCGGCCGAATCGGTCGGTTGCGGTGCTTGCCATGCCCGGGGGCAGTCACCTTCCCGGACCTGTCAACCGCCTCGGCTGGAAGGCTCTCACCACTGCTCGTGCCTGGGCGCTGGCTCCCGAAATCGCGGCCCTGCGTGATGACGCCGGGACTGTGGCGAACTCACCCGGCTCTGGGGAAGTACCGGCGTACACCGCCATTCAAGCCTACGATCCGGCGCTCTTTCCCGGGCTGGCCGATGAACTCGGGGCGGTGCCCTTCACCGGATTCCCGGTTGTGACCGACGGCGGCGTCGGGATCGGCGGGGAGC
The DNA here is from genome assembly GCF_044766925.1 of Nocardia sp. NPDC101769. Classification (NCBI taxonomy): domain Bacteria; kingdom Bacillati; phylum Actinomycetota; class Actinomycetes; order Mycobacteriales; family Nocardiaceae; genus Nocardia; species Nocardia sp. NPDC101769. The sequence continues at coordinate 118,212 of NZ_JBIWMX010000012.1, forward strand.
TGGGGGAGTGGCTGATCGAGGGCGCCGCACCGGTGTATGCCGGATTCGGCTCGATGCCGGTTACCGATCCGGTCGCCACGGAGGCGATGGTGCGAGAAGCGTGCCGACGGCTCGGATTACGACTGCTGTTGGTAGGGCCGCGGTTTCGGGGCCGTATAGGCGGCGACCTCGCGGTGGTCGATCAGGTCGATCACCGTGCGGTGCTGCCGCTGTGTGCCGCGGCTGTGCATCACGGCGGCGCGGGTACGACTGCGGCGGCGCTGCGGGCGGGGGTGCCTTCGGTGATCTGCTCGGTGCAGGCGGATCAGCCGTACTGGGGCAGGCAGGTAGAGGCGCTCGGGCTGGGGGCGACCGCGCCGTTCTCGCGACTGAGTGCGAATCGGTTGGAGCGGTTGCTGATTCGGGCGACCGAGCCGGGGGTGGTGTTGCGGGCGGCCGCTCACGGGGCACGGTTCCGGGACGACGGGGTCCAGCGTGCCGCGGATGTCATCGAATCCCTTGTACCGGACCCGGAATCATCTCCGGCCGGTGCGGTGGATCGTGTTTCGACAATGATCGGAGGTATGCGATGAGTTCGGAGATCGCCATCGAAACGCGCGGGCTGGCCAAGAGTTTCGGGTCCATGACCGCGGTGGACGCGGTCGACCTGAGCGTCGCCGCAGGCACGGTGTTCGCGCTGCTCGGGCCCAATGGGGCGGGGAAGACGACCACCGTGCGCATGCTGGCCACGCTGCTGCGCCCGACCAGCGGCACGGCAACGGTTTTCGGCTACGACGTGGCCGGGCAGGCCACGGCGGTGCGGTCGATGATCGGGCTCACCGGGCAGTACGCCGCCGTGGACGAGAACCTCACCGCCTGGGAGAACCTGCGACTGTTCGGGCGGCTGCTCGGGCTGAGCCGGCGGGCGGCGCAGGATCGGGCGGCGGAACTGCTGGCGGAGTTCGAGCTGACCGAGGCCGCGCAGCGGCGGGTCGGATCATTCTCCGGGGGTATGCGACGGCGGCTGGATCTGGCGGCGACGCTGATCACGGTGCCGCCCTTGATCTTTCTGGACGAGCCCACCACCGGCCTGGACCCGCACACCCGGGAGCGCATGTGGTCGGTGGTGCGGGGGCTGGTCGGACGGGGCGCGACGATCCTGCTGACCACGCAGTACCTCGAGGAGGCCGACGCTCTCGCCGACCGGATCGCCGTCATCGATCACGGCACCGTGGTGGCCGAGGGCACGGCGGGTGAGCTCAAGTCCTCCATCGGCGCGGAGATGCTGCGCATCGACCTGGCCGATCCCGGGCAGCGGCCACTCGCCGACACCGCCGTCGAACGGCTCACCGGGACCACACCGCTGCACGGCGACAATCCCGCCACCCTGACCGTGCCGCTGAGCGATATCGGTACCGCGGCCGACATCGTCACCGCCCGCCGCGACAGCGGAATCCGCCTGCGCGGCTTCGGGGTCGAACGCCCCGACCTCAACTCGGTGTTCCTGGCGCTCACCCAGCGCCCGGCCCGCACCTCGACTCCGGCCGAAAGGCGGACCGCATGACCGTCCTCTCCGACGCCCCGGTGCTGCTGCACCCCACCGCTCGCATCGCCCGGCAGCCGCGCATGACCCATGTCGGGGTCCGGGCCGCACTGGTCCAATCCCTGGTGATGGCGCAACGGGGTCTGCTGACCTTCCGGCACAGCCCCCAGCTGCTCTACGACGCGGTACTGCTGCCCATCGTGGGCCCGCTGTTGTTCGGCAGCGTCTTCGGCAAGGCCATCGCGGGCAGCCTGGACGCCTACCTGCCCACGCTGATTCCCGGTGTGCTGGTACAGATCGTGCTCACCTCGTCGGTGGCCATGGGCGTCCAGCTCTCCGAGGACATCCGCTCCGGCGTCTTCGACCGCTTCGTCTCCATGCCCATCGCCCGCTTCGCGCCGGTGGCCGGGGGACTGCTGGCGGGCGCGACCCGCTACGTGATCGCCGCCCTCATGGTGCTGCTGGTCGGCTTCGGTATGGGCTACCGCCCGGACCATCCGCTGGGCCTGATCCTGGGCGCGGCCCTGGTGGTGTTCGCCACCACCGCCATGAGCTGGCTGTTCGCGTTCATCGGCGTGACGGTGGCCAAACCCGCCGCGGTGCAGGGCATGTCGATGCTGGTGCTGACGTTCACCAGCTTCGCCTCCAATGCCCTGGTGCCGGTGGCGGCCATGCCCGCCTGGCTGCGCCGCGTCTCCGACTACAACCCCGTCTCGCACCTGGTGGCCGCCGTGCGCACCCTCGCCGACTCCGGCTCGGTCGGCTCCGACTTCGCCTGGTCCGTGGGCGCCGCGCTGGTCGTCGCGATCGTGTTCGCGCCCTTGACCGTTCGCAGCTTGCGTGCCCGCTGATCCGGAGGCCGTGATGATCGACATCCTGAACCGGCTCACCGCCGACGACGACCTGTTCCTCAAGCTGCACGACCTCTACGGCAACGCGTTGGTCAATCAGCTGGCCTGGCGCTTCGACGAGGAGCTGGATCCGGCTGTGCTGGAACGGTTTCACGCTCACCTCGCGCACGGGTTCCTGGCCCGGCGGGTGATGACCACCTCGGTGCCCTTCGCACGGCCCTGGTGGGTGTCCGCGACCACCGCGGAACCGCTTGCGATGCAGGCGGATCAGGTTCCCGAAACAGGCGTGCTGGATTGGTTCTTCGAGCAGAGCCACGTCGAGTTCGATCCGGTCACCGGGCGGGTGTGGCGGCTGTCGGCCGCCCCCACCACCACGGGCGGCACCCTGCTGTCCCTGGTCACCTCGCACGTGGTCGCGGACGGCGGCGCGGTGCTCTATGCGGTCGGTGACGCGCTCGAACGGCTCGCCGCCCAGGCAACGCCGGATATCGCCACCAGTTCGGGGCGCCTCGTGGGTTCGATTCCGTCGACCGGCCTGCTCCGCTCCCACCTCGCCGACGCGCTCGGCCAGCTGCGCGCGGCTGCCCGGGGCATCCGCGCCGCCGTCAAGTCCCGCAATGTCCGTGAGCCCGAGCGGAATCCGCGCCCGGCCGCACCCCTGCTGCCGCTGCCGGACCGGTACTCCGCCGCCGACCTGGTCGTGGAAGTCGACGCGGCCGAATGGAATTCCGTTGCTTCCGCACACGACGGCACCGCGAACGGCCTCATGGTCGGCATGGCGGTCGGCATCCTGGGCCGCAGCGGCCGGATCGCCGACGACTCGGCGGTCCGCGTCGACATTCCCCATTCCCTGCGCGGTATCGACGATCCGCGCGGCAATGCCACCACCGGCCTCCCGACCGCCGTGCCCTACCGCAAGGGCGAGCGCACCGACCTGCGCGGCGTGCGCGCGGCGATCAAACAGGCCGCCCGCGCCTATGCCGATCCGGCCACCACGCCGGCCCTTCAGCACCTGCAACCGGTCCAGATGATGCTGCCCAGAATCGTGCTCGCCCACTTCTCCCGCACCGCAAAGGCTCCGGAATGCCTGTGCACCAATCTGGGCGAGACCGGCCAGGGCGTGGCCACCATCGCAGATGTCCGCGCCCGCTCGGTCCTCATGCGCCCGGTGGTCTGCACCGGCGAGACCGAACTCTTCCGCCGCCTCGAGGTCGGGCTGAATCTGTCCTGGTCGAGTGATGGCGAGACCGTCACACTCGCGATCACCGGCGCTGACCCGGACCGCTTCCCGACCCGCGCCGCGCTCCGGGATCAGGTCATCGACGAATTCGAAGCCTGGGGACTCACACCGAACTTCTGGTCATAAGTGTTGTGCACATATCAAGAAGTGCTCGGTGTCATGGCGATTCACATCGGCCGGGGAGGCCCGGCACATCTCTTTCGCCCGTGGGTTTCTGGAACATCGTGTGCCGCAGGCGAACCCGATAGACAGGTTCGTGCTGTCGCTGGCCAAGAAGATCGGGCTGATGAATCCGGTGTCCAAGCAGGTGTGGAAGGCGCTGGGCACCGACGGCGCGACCACCCGCTACCGGTCGGAACCGGATCGCCCGGGTCAGGTCCGCGCGGCCTGATCGGGGCGACGGGCGCGGAACGGGACCTTGGTCCCCACCCGCCGCCTGACAGTAGACGTTACCGTAAATAACATGTAATACTCGGTGCGTCCGGACGCCGGTGTCCGGACGCGACCAGAAGCGAGAACCTCAATGACGCGGCATGTCGACGTACTGATCATCGGGGCCGGTCTGTCCGGAATCGGCATGGCCTGCCATCTGACCCGCGAGCAGACCGGGCGCAGCTACCTGATCCTGGAGCGCCGGACCGCCATCGGCGGCACCTGGGACCTGTTCAAGTACCCCGGCATCCGCTCCGACTCGGACATGTACACCTTCGGCTACGGCTTCCGGCCCTGGCACGGCACCAAGGTGCTCGCCGACGGTCCGCACATCCGCCAGTACATCGAGGACACCGCCGCCGAATACGGCGTCACCGACCACATTCGCTTCGGTCGCAAGGTCACCAAGACCGCCTGGTCCGGCGACCAGGGGGTGTGGACCGTCGAGGTGCTCGACGAGCGCACCGGCAAGACCGAGACCTACACCGGCAACTTCCTGATCGGCTGCACCGGCTACTACGACTACGACAACGGTTACCGGCCGCAGTTTCCCGGCGAGGAGAACTTCGGCGGGCAGATCGTGCACCCGCAGCACTGGCCCGAGGACCTCGACTACCGCGGCAAGCGCGTGGTCGTGATCGGCAGCGGCGCGACCGCCATCACCCTCATCCCGGCCATGAGCAATGACGCCGCGCACGTCACCATGCTGCAGCGCTCGCCCACCTACATCGCCGCGCTGCCCGCCGACGACCCGGTCGCGGTCGGCTTCAAGTTTGCGAGAGTGCCTGCCGCCATTGCCTACAGGGCGGGCCGGGCGCGCAATATCGCGCTGCAGCGGGCCAGCTACCAGCTCTCGCGCACCAACCCCAAGCTGTCGGCCAAGCTCATGCTGGCCGCGGTGCGCGCGCAGGTCGGGCCGGACATCGACATGAAGCACTTCACCCCGAGCTACAACCCGTGGGACCAGCGCCTGTGCGTGGTGCCCAACGGCGACCTGTTCCGGGTGCTGCGCAAGGGTGAGGCGTCCATCGTCACCGACACCATCGAGACCTTCACCGAGAAGGGCATCCGCCTGTCCTCGGGCGAGGAGCTCGCGGCCGACATCATCGTCAGCGCAACGGGTCTCACCGTGCAGATGCTCGGCGGCGCGGAGCTGGAGGTGGACGGCGAAGCGCTCGCCACCCGGGATCTGGTGGCCTACAAGGGCGCGCTGCTCGGCACCGTCCCGAACATGATGGTGATCCTCGGCTACACCAATGCCTCCTGGACGCTCAAGGCCGATCTGGCCGCCGAGTACTTCTGCCGCCTGCTGAACCACATGCGCGACAACGGATTCACCGAGGTCGTCGCCATCCCCGAGGAGGGCGACCGCTCCGAGGCGTCCCTCATGGGCGGTGCGCTGACCTCGGGCTACATCCAGCGCGGCGACGGCGTCATGCCCCGCCAGGGCACCCGCGGCCCATGGCAGGTCATCAACAACTACTTCCGCGACCGCGCCATGCTCCGCAAGGCCCCACTGGAGGACGGCGTCCTACGCTTCCGCCGCACCGCCCGCCAATCCACCCCGGCCCCCGCCGAATCCCGTTCCGCCTGACTCTTTCCCGGGCCGCCGCATTCACGATCAGGCCAGTTTTCCGGCGGCCGGCCCTTTCGGCACCGCCGGCCGGGATCGCAGGATGGTGGAATGACCACTACTCCGCCTTCGTTCCCGGCCATGGTGCGCGAGGAGTTCGCGCCCACGACGACCTACCTGAATGCGGCCAGTTACGGCCTGCTACCGAAATCGGTTGTGGCAGAGGTGATCGCGGCCGAGGAACAGCGCATGCACGGCGAGTTCGACATCCCGGGCGTGGACGCGCACGTCGACGCGTGCCGGGCCGCGTTCGGACGGCTCACCGGGTTCGAGGCGGCCCAGGTGGCGGCGGGTGCGCAGGTCTCGCAACTGGTCGGGCTGGTGGCGCAGAGCCTCCGGCCGGGCGCGAACGTGCTGGTGCCCGAGCACGAATTCAATTCGGTGCTCTGGCCTTTCCTGGTCCGAACCGACTTGAACGTGCGGGTCGTACCGCTGGCGGACCTGCCGGACGCGATCCGGCCGGGCGACGATGTGGTGGCCGCCGCCCTGGTGCAGTCCGCCGACGGCGCGGTGCTGGATGTTGCGGCGACCGTGGCCGCCGCCCGTGCCCACGGCACGCGGGTGCTCTTCGACGTGAGCCAGGCCGCCGGCTGGCTGCCGGTGCGCGATACCGGGGCCGATTGGATCGTGAGTGTCGGCTACAAGTGGCTGCTCGGTCCGAAGGGCACCGCGTTCCTCGCGGGAACGCCTGCGGCACTGGATGATCTGATCCCGGTCGCCGCCGGCTGGTACGCCGGGTACAACCCCTGGGAGACCGTCTACGACGGACCGTTGCGGCTGGCGGAGGACGCGCGCCGCTTCGATGTCGGGCCGGTGTGGCCCGCGTGGATCGGGCAGCGGCGGAGCCTGGAGCTGATCGAACGGGTCGGGATCGACGCCATTCACCGGCACGATGTGGCGCTGGCGGATCGGCTGCGCAAGGGACTCGGCCTGCCCGAGGGCAATTCGGCGATCGTGTCGATCGAGGTGCCGGAGCAGACCCTGGAGCGGGTGCGCGAGGCGCGCATCGTCGGCGCCCTGCGGGCCGGGCGACTGCGGCTGGCCTGCCACCTCTACAACACCGAGGCGGACATCGACCGGGCGCTCGACGTGCTCGCCGGGTAGGCCGGAGGTCAGATCGGCTGGAAGCCGCTGCCGATGCCCTTGCCGGCGTCGACGGCGGCGCGGATGGTGTCGAAGGCTACGGCGATGACGGGGGTGTGGACCGGGTTGTCGGCGTTGGTGCAGCTGAAGTGGATGACGCGGGTGTCGCTGATCAAGGGTGCCGAGACCATGCCGACTAGTTGGTCGCCGCTGGTGACGGGAGCGCCGGAGTCGCCGTAGCTGGAGCAGGCCTGTTCGAGGAAGCCCACGGGGCTGGAGGCCAAGACGACGCCGCAGGCGTGGCCGCTGGTGCGGCCGTTCTGGCAGACGATGCTCAGGGCCGGTGGTGCGGGGGCGACGGCGGTGATGGTGCTGCCGTTGAGCGTGCGCAGCGGGGTGACCGCGGACGGATCGAATTCGATGACGGCATAGTCGAGTTGCTCGTCGGCGTCGCGGACCACGCCGACCACTCCGGCATCGGGGAACTGTTCGCCGCGCACCGAGGTCCCCGCCTCGGCGCAGTGGCCGGCGGTGAAGCCGACCAGTCGGCCGGCGGCGTCGTAGCCGATGGTGGTCAGGCTGCATTTGGTGGCGCGGCCCAGGACCAGACCGGAGCCGCCGCCGAGCGCGGCCTGCGTGTCACCGGGATCGCCGTGGGCGGCGGGTGCGGCGGACAGTCCCAGGGTCACGGCCACCGCGACCGGTGCGATCCAGCGGTTCACCTGCATGCCTACCACCCATCCGACTCGACGCGTACGGCTTCCGGCTCCGGCTACAGGTAGCCCTCCGGTGTCAGCGCAGCCAGATCGGACGCTGTGCGGCGAATGGATCGGACTGGACGTGCGGTGCATCGGACCAGATCATGGTCTCGCGCCGGTCGAGAGTGTAGCGGGGCCAGCCGCCACCCGGGTCCGCGTTGCTGACGAAGGACACCCACGCCCGGTGCACGGCATCGGCCAGCGACTGCGGCGGATTGTCGCCCGCCACCGCGGTCACGCCCTGCGCTCCCAGCAGGTCGAAGGCGAACGGCACGTCGAGGCAGTGGAACGACATGCCACGGTACTTGGGCGCATTCGAGGCCCAGGTGAATTCGTAGAGCCAGGTCGGCTGGTTGCGCCCCGCCCGCATCTCCGCCACCCGGTAGGACGGCATGCGGATGACCGCGTCGCTCTGCGCCTGTCCCGCAAGCTGATTCGCGTTCAGCCCCGGGTAGGCGAGGCCGAACGCGGCGGTGGTGGCGGCGCCGAAACCCAGCGTGCCCAGGGCCGCCGGCAGCGTGGCACCGGTGACCGGCGGCTGTTCGCCGCCGAGCGAGGCGCCGTTGAACTCCTGCGCTGTGAAGCCGATCATGAGCGGAATATCCTGGTCCGCACCGGATTTCAGGACCTCGGCGCTGGTCGCAGGGATCAGCGTGCCGTCCGCCCAGGGGGCGAGGCCGAGCAGGGCGGCGGCGGTGCTGTCCGGACCGGGAGCACGCAGCGCGTCCTCCATGTCCTGCAACCGCATCTTGCTGACGTCGCGCAGCGCGGCGGCGGTGGCGGGCACACCGGTGCGCTTGGTGAACAGCTCGGACATGGCCAGCGCGGTGGCGCGATCATTGGGTTGCGTGACCGCGCCGGACTCCGAAATGCCCGCGCGGAAAAGTCCTTTCGCGGACGGGGTGTTCATCAGCGCCCACACCGCGCCGCCGCCGGCCGACTGGCCCGCGATGGTCACCCGGGCCGGGTCGCCGCCGAACGCGTCGATATTGTCGCGGACCCAGGTGAGCGCGGCGATCCAGTCCAGGACCCCGCGATTGTCGGGGGCGTCGTCCAGATGCAGGAAGCCCTCGATGCCGAGCCGATAGCCGGCCGACACCAGCACCACGCCGTCGCGATTGAAGGCCGCGCCGTCGTACCACGGGCTGGCGGGGCTGCCCGCCACGAAGCCGCCGCCGTGAATCCACACCAGCACCGGCAGTTTCGCGGTCCGGTCCGGGTTCGGGGTGAAGACGTTCACGGTGAGGATGCCGTCGCCCGGGATGGAGGGCTCCGGGATGGCGGTCACCTCCGACAGCTGTTTGATCTGCGCGGTGGGTCCGTACTTGGTGCAGTCGCGGGTCTCCACCCAGGGGACCGGGCTCTTGGGCGCGGCGAAGCGCAGATCACCGATCGGCGGCTGGGCGAAGGGGATGCCGAGGAAGGCGACGCCGGTTTCGCGGCGCTCGCCGCGGACGGGCCCCGAGGTGGTGGTGACGGTGTCGGCCGCGCGCGCCCGGTCCGATCCGGATTGCCCGCTCGAGCAGGCCGCGGTCAGGGCCAGTACCCCTGCCCCGAGCAGAAGGGTCCGTCGTCCGATGTGTTCCGCGGTCATGCCAACCTCTGATCCACCATTTACGTCAACACTTGAAATAATTAACCGACACCTTAGTCTCGACCCCGTGGATCCCGCACCCCCGCCCACCGATGCCGCCGCCATCCGCCGCCGCAATCTGGGCCTGGTCCTGCGTCACCTCGCCGACCACGGTCCCTGCCCCCGCACCGAGGTGGCCGCCGCCACCGGACTTGCCCACGGTTCCGTCACCGCCCTCGTCGCCGATCTCGCCGACCGTGGCCTGCTCCGCGAGGACGACGTCCTGCGCTCCGGCACCCGCGGCCGCCCCGGCCGGCCCCTCCGCCTCGAACCGCGCCGCGCCGCTGTTGCCGCGATCCAGATCACCTCCGAACAGCTCCGTGTCGCCGTCTCCGATCTCGCGGGCGGTGTCGTCCACCGCGAAGTCGTGCCGCACGACCTGGCCCCCGGCACACCGGAGGCCATGGCGGACGCCGTCGCCGGCGTCATCGCCCGCATCGGTTCGTCCTTACCCGGATACGCCGTCGCTGAAACGGATTCGGGCCCGCACCCCGCGCCGGTGCTCGCCCGGATCGTGATCGCCATGGCCGGGCCGGTGCGCGACGACGCGGCGCAAACCGTTGTGGTCGCACCGGATTTCGGCTGGCTGGAACCGGTACGCCTGCGCGCCCTGGTGGCGGCCCGGCTGCCCGCGCCCGCCGTCGCGATCGACGTGGTCAATGACGCGAACGCCGCCGCACTGGCCGAATTCCATGCTCTGCAGCATGATTCGCGCGGCCTGGTCCTGATCGAGGCCGGCACCGGGATCGGCGGCGGCGTCGTCCTCGATGGCCGCATCCACACCGGCAGCCACGGCATCGCCGGCGAACCCGGGCACATTCCGGTCGCCATGGACGGCCCCGCCTGTGTCTGCGGCGCCCGCGGCTGCCTGGTCTGCTTCGCGGGCCCGGAGGCGGTGTTCGAGGCGGCCGGACTCGGGGAACTGTTGCGTCGCAAGGGTTCGCAGCCCGCCCAGGCCGAGCTGCTGGCCCTGCTGAGCCGGGGCGACGCGCGCGCGGAGGCCGCCCTCGACACGGCCGCCGGGGCCCTCAGTACCGCGATCCTGTCCATCACCGCACTGCTCGATGCCGACGAAGTGGTGCTTGGCGGCCTGCTGAGCGAGTGGTTCCGCTGGCTGATCCCGGTCATCGAGTCCCGCCTGGCCGGCCGCCGGGCCCTCGCGCCCGCCCTGGCCCTGCGGGTCACCCCGGCGGCCCTCGGCGAGAACGGCATCCTCACCGGCGCCCTCGGCTTCGCCCGCCGCGCAGTCCTTTCCGACCCCGCCGTGGTGCCGCCGCTACCGGCCGCGGCCCGGGCGGGTTCCTGATCAGGCGGGGGCGGTCCCGAGCATCAGCCCGGCCGGTACCACGCTGGTCGCGGCGGCGATCGAGCTGGTCGCCCAGCGGCTGAAATGCCGGTTGCCGGTGCGGATATTGGTGACGGTGACCGCCCGCAACTCGCCGAACCGGTTCTCGTGGCCGTCGGCGAACGCGGGATCGCCCAGGCGCAGGTCGGTGCCGAACAGCGGCAGGAAGTGCAGAGCCCAGTGGGCCCCGCATCATCGGTGATACCGACCCGCACCCCGAGGTACCGGCGCGCGGTGCCGGGCCAGCGGCCCGATCCGGGGTCGGGCCGCCAGGTGAACGAGCAGGGCGGTGACGGCACCCCTCCCGCCGTCACCGCCATCGCCGCCCGCGAAAGCGGGAGCATTCCCTCGCCGACCAGCGCGACCGCCGTGCCCGCGAACCACAGTGGCTGCAGCGCAGGCATTTCCATCGGTCGCGGCGACGAGGTGATCGTGCCGATCACACTGGACCTCCGATACCCGGCCGTCGGCAGCGGCACCGCCGCGATCCGCCCGAGCGGCCTGCGCGCAGCCCCGGCAGGCGCGGGCATCGTGCGCATAGGTCGAGCCGCAGCGCGAACATCGGATGGTGGAATCGGTGGTCATGGAGATCTCCTCCCCGGGATCTCGAAAGGTGGTGCCGGTCAGCGGATTCGCTGATCAGCTGTGGACATGGGCCGACGAGTGCGGCGGCGCCGGTGTGGATTCGGTGCGCAGGTCTCGCTGTGCGGACCGAACCCACAGCAGCACAACGACTTCGCGCAGGGTGAGGTCGAGCTCGGCGGCCAGCAGCTCGGCCACCGCGAGCGCCTGCTCGGGATCGTCCGGATTCGGATCGCTCAGGATCTCGTCGAGCACCAGGCCGTGGCAGGCGGCCTCCTGGGTGAGCAATCGATCCGGGAGCCAGGTGAGCACCCAGCTGCTGGTGGAAAGGGTTGTGCGAACGGCCATCTCGGGCGTCTTGTCGCTGCGGACGGTCCAGGGTGTGAATTCGAGGGCCATGAGGTCGGGCACCTCCTCGAAGAGTGGTTGTAGCACCAACGATACTGGAGTGCTTCGATGGCACATAGTCGTAAGAATTGCTCAAGGCTGATACATGGAAAGCGAAGAATGCTTATAGATAAGCGAATAGGCATACAAGTATCTCAGATATCGTAGATATCAAGCGGTTTGGGTGCTGTGGCGCTGATCGCTGCCGCATTCGAATCACAGATCTGAGGCCCAGCTGATATTCGTCATGGCCGTTTCGCCCGTTTTGGCCTGACCGGCAAAAGAATCGGAAGACTCGTGCCAGGTCTGTGATGGCGAAGATGACACATCGTGCTTAGGATGGGCTTCGCATGACACGTCTGAGCAATCCGGATCATGATGGGAGACGAGCATGTCTGGCTCGGCCTCGGACGGCGAGCAGATCGGCGCGGCAGTCAAGCGACTCCGCCGGCAACGCAATCTCACCCAGGAGGCGCTGGCCGATCGGGTCGGCTGCTCGCGCAGTCTGATTCAACAGATCGAGAACGGCAGACGCGTTCCACCCCGCCCCCAGCGCGAAAAGCTGAGTGCGGCCCTGGGTGAACGCCTGCCCGGCCTGGACGACGAGACCGAGGCCGAGCGTGTCATCAGCGACCTGCGCATCCGCTTCGAGATCCTCTCGACCGAGAAGCCCGACCTGGCCGCCCGTGTCCTCGCGCTCGCCCAGAGTCTGTCCAACCTCGACGACACGGGCGAGCAACTCGTGCCGCTCCGGGAGATCGCCGAGCGCCAGCTGGTCCGGGCCGAGGAGGTACTGGTTCAGATTCCCTCGGGCAGTGTCGTTGTGCCGGAATGGAATACGGTCCTCGACTGGCTCACCGTGCTGGATCGCGCGCAGCAGCGGATCTGCGCGATCCACACCGCCGAACTGGGCGCGATCGGCGGCGACGTCGGCGTCGAGTATCACCGGGCAATCCTCGCCAAGGCCAGATCCGGTGTGTCGGTGCAGCGCGTCTATGTGCTGGACGACGTCGTGAACGTGACGCCCTACGAGGACAAGCTCTGGCAGCAGGTCAAGGCGAAGGTGGAAACCACACTGGTGAAAAGGGAGTTCGCTCCCAACGCGCAGGGCATGCTCATCGTCGACGACAGTTACGTACTGGCCGGCGACTACGACTTCCGCCGCCGCGAGCGTGACTCCAGCCGGTTCTCGTCACTGTGGCACGACGTCCAGACCGCCCACCGCAAGTTCAAGCACCTCCGTGATCTCAGGGCGGACGGAATGGCGCTCGTCGTCAACGATCTCGTGGAGAGTACGGGACTGATTCGGTTCGAGCACCTGGACCAGGAGGACTGCCGCGACCGTTTCCGAGCGGCCCTGCGTCAGGCCTGGAACGACGGGCAGCCCGGCTCTGAAGGCGCGCCCAGATGAGCCGAGGGTTCGCGGTGCCGCCGCCGCTGGACCCCGTCGACGTGGCGGACCGTTCCGACCAGCGCAAGCGTCTCGCGCGGAACTACCTCGACAGCGAGAGCCGGTTCGCCGGGACGAACGGCCGGATCTATCGCGGGATCATCGACGCGTATCACGGTGAAACCGGGCTCCCCATGGACCGGAACGCCACGGCGGCCCTGAATTCCGCATGGGCCGAGGTGATGGCCGGTCATGGCGCGGCGGGCGGCGGAAATCTCACCGACGGCCGGGACGGGTCGCCCTACGCCAAGAAGCAGCCGGCGGTCCTGCGCCGGTTGGCTGCCGAGCGGCTGTTCGCACGGATATCGCAACCGATCGACGGAATGCCGGGAGTCGATATCGATCCCGGCGAGGTGATCGTCAGCCCCTACTCGAGCACCGTCCTGCTGGAGGAGGCGATCGCCACGCTGGCTCGGCCCGGTGGCGTCCTGGTCTGCCCGGAGGGCTACTACAAGAGCGTGGCCGGGCACATCGCCAAGTTCGGCATGCGGATGGCGACCAGCGATGTGACCGCCGACCGCGACTTCCGGATCGACCCGGTCTCGCTGGCGCGAACCCTGAAACATCATGCGGCTCAGGGAGACCTGTGCGGGGTCCTGCTGACTCTGCCCGGCAACCCCGTGGTCGCCGACTACACCGTCGAGCAGTTGGTCGAGATCGGCCGGGTACTCGTCGCCGCCGATGTGCCGGTGATCTGCGATATGTCGTTCGACCTGCTCGTGGAGGGGCACATACCGATCGCGTCGATCGTCGTCCCGACGGCCGACGGTCCGGTCCGGTTGTATGACCGGGTACTCAGCATCACCGGTAATTCCAAGGCGTTCAACGCCTTCGGCCCGTGCAAGCTGGGTGCGGCCTGTTCGGGAGACCAGCAGTGGCTGGCCCGGGTGCGCGAGCGACTGCGCGTCGCGTTCCAGCGTGAGACAACACATCTGGCCCGTGCCACGATCGAGGGCACCTCGGACGGCTACCTGATCCGGAACCGCGTGCTGCTGCGGGAGCGGATGGATTCCGCGCGGCGGCTGGTGGCCGGGATCAATGCCGGATTCGGCACTGAATTGCTGCGGCCCCTGGGCAGCCGGGACGGCATGTTCCTCACGATCGAATTCGATGCCGGGGTGATGTCGGCGGCGGCGGTGCGATCCAGCGCGGACCTGGAGGACCTGCTGCTGATGGCGGCCGGTATCGACTGTGTGGCGCTGGACCGCACCGGATCGCATCGAATGGGCGTGCGGCTCAACGTGACAACGCCCCGGCGCGCCACCGGCGAGGTGGGTCCGGACCTGGTCGTCGAGTTGTTCGACCGCATCGAGCGGCTGCTCCAGCGGATCGACGCCGGCATGACGTATTCCGGCGCCCTGCTGGAACGACGGATTCCCGCCCGGTCTCCGCGTGTCTCCACCGTCGGCGTGCTGCGCGAAACCGCCGCCCACGAATTGCGTGTCGCCTCCACACCGGATGATGTGACGGCGCTGGTCCGCAGCGGGCTGAAGGTGGTGGTGGAGCAGGATGCCGGGCGGTGGGCCCGGTTCGACGACGCCGACTATCGGGCCGCCGGCGCCTCGGTGGTACCGGGACCCGAATGCGTCTTCGCCGTCGCCGACCTGGTCGCCTGGGTGAAACCGCCTGCCTACGACCTGGATACGATGCCGACCCGGACCGGGCAACTACTACTCGGATTCCAGGATCCGGTGAAACGCCGTCGATCCATTCACCGGCTGAGCCAATACGGGGTGGAGTCGGTGGGCTTCGAGCACATGCCACCGGATCTCGAAGCGGCTCATCTCGATCCGCTGACCGCCATGAGCCGGATCGCCGGTGAGGTGGCCTACCGCGAGGGACGTGAGCGCCTGCGCGAGCAGGATCCGGATGGTGTGGTGCGCGCGCTGATCATCGGCTGTGGACAGGCCGGGCTCGCGGCCATCGACGCCGCGGTTCACTGTGGTGATGCGTCGCCGGCCGTTATCGGTCGCCGAGCCGAGCAGCGCGCCGCCGCGTCGGCCCGTGGTGCGAATCGCTTTCTCCTCGATCCCGATCCGGGCCGGGTCGCGGACTACATCCGTTCCGTGCGTCCGAATCTGGTGGTGTGTGCGGCCGGACGGCGCGGGACGCCCGCGCCGGTGCTCCTGGACCGGTCGGGGCTGGCGGCGTTGCCGACCGGTGCGGTGGTGGTCGACTTGACGGCGAAATCGGGTGGCAACTGCGTGGTGACCCGCGTGGACAGCATGGTGACGGTGGCCGACAACGTCACGGTGATACATCGCTCGAACTTCCCGTCCGTGCGTCCGGATGTCGCGAGTCGTGCGTACGGCGCGGCCGCGGCCACCGCGATCCTGGGGTACAGCGCGGCCCCCGGGTCGGATGGAAGGGATGTCGTCCCAAGCGTTTTCGAGGGCGGCGCGGAACCGTGTGCGGCAATCGCCGGTATCGAGATGAGCGAACTGTGACAGCGGCGGAGTCGCGATCGGTGCGTCGATGCCGATGGCTCGGCCGCGCCGGTGCAGGGCTTCGAGCCGGTCGAAGCGATCCATTCTCGTCCACCACCAGCTAGTCGCCGGTGAACGTCATGCCGGTGAATCGGGTCCAGCACTGGCGGAGATAGAACTCCATGTCGATGGACGGGTCGATGAGCCAGCGCGATTGCAGGCCGTCGGCGAGGGCCATGAACGCGGTGGCCATCACCTCGGCGTCGACGGACTCCGGGATGCCGCCCGCCCGCTGGATGCCGCGGATCAGCTCGGCAAAGCCGGCGGTGCCGAGTTCGTAGTGCAGGCGCATGTACTCGTGGGCGGGGTGGTTCGGATCGGCGGCGGCGGCCTGCATGTGGGTGAACAGCTCGATGAGGCCGGGCACCTGGGTATTACGGCGAATGAGCTGGATGAGCGCCTCGGGCGTGGGGTCGCCCATGGCTGCCACGTCGATCTCGTCGCGTTTGCGCAGGACCGCGACGAACAGCTCCTCCTTGGAGCCGAAGTAGTGCAGCAGTCCGCTCTGGCTCAGGCCGACCGCCTCGGCCAGCTCGGCCACCGAGGTCGCCAGGAATCCGCGCTCGGCAATGGTGTGCAGCGCGGCCTCCAGGATCTGCTCCCGCCGTTCGATGCCTTTCCCGTAGGGTCCTCGTTTCGCCACCGGTCGAGTCTAAGCGGACACTGAGAGTTTCTTGTCAGTCAAAACCGAGCGTTGTACGGTTTTTGGCATGCGATTCCGCCGCCGCAACCTCGCCCTCGTCGTCCTGGCCGCCTCCGCCGCCCTGACCGCGAGTGCCACCCCGGCCTTCGCCCGGCCCGAGCCGCCCGAGCAGATCGCCCCGCTCGGACCGGATTTCCTGTGGGGCGTGGCGGCCTCGGGCTTCCAATCCGAAGGACATGCACCGGACAGCAATTGGTCGCGGTACGCCGAGTCCGGGAAGGCCGGTGACCCGTACCGGGATTCGATCGACTTCTACGACCGGTACGAGTCCGACATCCAGCTGGCGAAGCAGCTGGGCGTGAAGGTGTACCGGATCGGCATCGAATGGGCGCGGGTGCAGCCGCATCCCGGCGTGTGGGACGAGGACGGACTTCGCTTCTACGACAAGGTGATCGGAGCCATCGAGGCCGCCGGCATGCGGCCCATGCTGACCATCGACCACTGGGTGTACCCCGGATGGGAGGTGGATAGGGGCGGCTGGAACCACGCGGACATGGTCGGGGACTGGTTGGCCAACGCCCGCAGGATCGTGGATCGCTACGCGGCCGGCAACCCGCTGTGGGTCACCTTCAACGAGCCGACCATGTACATGCTCAACGAGATCCGGATGGGCACGCTACCCGCCACCGCCATGCCGGTGATGCAGGATCGAATCGCACAGGCGCACAACGCCATCTACGACTACATCCACCAGGTGCAGCCGGGCGCGATGGTCACCAGCAACGTCGCCTACATCCCGGCTGCCGAGGGTGCGGTGAACGGACCGTTGATCGATAAGATCGCCGCCAAGCTCGACTTCGTCGGCATCGACTACTACTACGGGCTTTCCCCGGACGCCGCGCGCCTTCCGATCAACTTGGACATGTGGAACAACCCGCTGCAGGCCGACGGCATCTACTATGCGCTGGAATACTATTCGCGCGCCTTCCCCGGCAAGCCGCTCTACATCGTGGAGAACGGCATGCCCACCGAGAACGGCAATCCCCGCGCCGACGGGTACACCCGCGCCGACGATCTGCGCGATACCGTCTACTGGGTGCAGCGCGCCAGGGCCGACGGCATGAACGTGATCGGCTACAACTACTGGAGCCTCACCGACAACTACGAATGGGGCTCCTACACACCGCGATTCGGCCTCTACACGGTGGACGTCCTGACCGATCCCACCCTCACCCGCCGCCCCACCGACGCCGTCCCGGCCTACACCGAGATCACCCGCGTGGGCGGCGTCCCCGCCGACTACCGCCCGACCCGCGAGCCCAAGACCTGCTCGCTGGTCGACGCCCCCGCCAGCTGCACCGATCCGGTGACGCTGCCCCGCTGACCACCCGGCGGCTCGCCGGATCGGCCGTGCGACACCGTGTCAGGTGCTGCCCCTGACCGGCCCGACCCGCGCATCGGGCGTCGACCCATCGGTCCGATCCGGCGATGCACCGCATGCCGCCCGCTGACCCCGGACAACGGCGTCAGCGGGCGGTTTTCGGGTTCAGCGCAGCGCGGGGACGACCTCGCGCTCGAAGAGCTCCAGACCGGAGGTGTCGTACGCGGTCTCGGGGAAGTAGTGGATGGAGTAGCCCAGCCCGAGATCCTTGACGCGCGAGAGCCGTTCGAC
This sequence comes from Nocardia sp. NPDC101769, assembly GCF_044766925.1. Taxonomy (NCBI): domain Bacteria; kingdom Bacillati; phylum Actinomycetota; class Actinomycetes; order Mycobacteriales; family Nocardiaceae; genus Nocardia; species Nocardia sp. NPDC101769. The sequence continues at coordinate 135,929 of NZ_JBIWMX010000012.1, forward strand.
GATCTGCTCGGGGGTGCCGACGGCGGGGGAGTCACGGAACAGATCCTTGACGTGCTGAGCCGCGCCCTCGGCTCCGACGAAGGGGATGAGGCGGGCCTCCAGCTGGGACAGGCGGTCCTGCACCTCGGCCTGGGTCGCGCCGACCAGGGTATTGAAGTTGGAGCTCCGGGTGATGGCGTCGAATTCCGTTCCGACCGCGGCACAGTGGGCGCGCAGCAGGTCCGACTTCTGGGTGAAGGTCTCCGGATCGCCCGCGAAATTGGTGTACTGCGCATACTTCGCCGCGATGCGCAGCGTCACCTTCTCGCCGCCGCCCGCGATCCAGATCGGAATTCCGCCCTCCTGCAGGGGAAGCGGGCGCACGATGGCGCCGTCGACCTGGTAGTACTTGCCGTCGAGAGTGGCCTTGCCGGTGGTCCACGCCTGCTTGAAGATCTGCACGCCCTCGTCCAGGCGGCCCAATCGCACACCGGCGGAGGGGAATCCGTAACCGTAGGCGCGCCATTCGTGCTCGTACCAGCCGCCGCCGATGCCCATTTCCACCCGGCCGCCCGAGATGAGGTCCACGGTGGCGGCGACCTTGGCCAGGTAGGCGGGGTTCCGATAGCTCATGGCGGTGCACATCTGGCCCAGCCGGATGCGCGTGGTACTGGCCGCCAGCGCGGACATGAGCGACCACGCCTCGTGGGTGGCTTCCTCGGTGGGGACCGGCATGGTGTGGAAGTGGTCGTACACCCACAGCGACTCCCAGACGTCCTCCGAATCCGCGCGCTGCGCCAGGTCCCGCATCACTCCCCACTGTGCGGCGGGATCGATGCCGACCAGGTCGAGCCGCCAGCCCTGAGGGATGAAGATGCCGAAACGCACTAGATATCTCCTCTGTTCGAATCCGGTGTGGTCACCTCGGCCGGGCCGAGCACCTTGCGCAATGCCGTTGCCACGGTTTCGAGTTCGGCCGGATCCAGTCTGCCCCCGAAGCGCTGCTCGATGCCGGTCAGATAGTGCGGCGCGGCCTCACGGAAGCGGCGGCGGCCCGCATCGGTAATGCTCACGAACGCCGAGCGGCCGTCGTCCGGATTGGATTCACGCCGAACCAAACCGTGCGACTCCATCTCGGTCACCAGCCGGCTCACCCGGGTCCGGCTCAGCACCACCCGCTCGCCCAGGTCGCTCATTCGGAGCCGGTGCGGCCCATCGAGTTCCAGCAGTACGTCGTACCAGCTCAGCGGCAGTCCGGTGGCGCGGCGCAGGGCGGCGTCGAGTTCGGGCACGAGTTTCGCGTGGACTTGCAGCAGGGCGGCCCAGGCGTGGACGGCCGGATGGGATCGGGAGGCGGACACCGGCCCATCATAACCAGTTGCGTGCGCGCACACGTAAGTAGTAGCGTGCACACGCACATAGTTTTCGGGAAAGGAACTCCCCATGACCGCACTCATCACACGCGACGAACTCGTGCAGGAGATCGAGGCCGGTTCGGTCATAGTGCTCGATGCCCTCGGCGGCGAGTACTACGCCAAGGCCCACCTCCCGGGCGCGCTCGCGCTGGTCGAGGCCGAGGTGGAAAGCCGTGCGCCGCACCTGCTTCCGGATCGCGACGCGGCCATCGTCACCTACTGCTCCAACGCCGCCTGCCCCAACAGTCAGAACGTGGCCACCAAGCTGGAGCGGTTGGGCTACACCAATGTCCGCAAGTACCGCGACGGCATTCAGGATTGGACCGAGGCGGGCCTGCTCGTCGAAAGCTGATCGCGCACGCCGTGAATCGGTCGTCCTCCGCTTCGTGGCGGCGGACGGCCGATTCTTCTCGGACGCGCGATGGCGCCGCGGTTGATTCGATCTCGGCGGGCGGGGTCGACCCGGCGCGAGCGCGTTCATTCTTGCGATTCCGTACGGGATCGCGTACGGGATTGGTGGCGGTGCTCCGCGCTGTGGCGTGCTCAGTCCTTGACGGTGATCGACAGGCGCGGGCGGGTGGGGTTGTCGGGGGAGACGCGTTCCCAGACGGCGTCGAGCATGGGGGCCAGCAGGAGTTCGCCGAATTGGCGGAGCAGGACCGCAACTATCTGGGCGGACTCGGGCTTGTCGGTGGAGGCCAGGCCGGCCTCCCGCAAGCCGGTGACCTCGCTGCGGGTCAGGTCGACGACCGCGTCCAGGAGATGGATACGGGTTTCGGAGGGTTCCAGCAGCGAGCGGCGGATGTAGTTCACGACGGCCGGGTTGTCGTGCAGCATCTGGCGGACCGCTTCGTCGCGGGCCGACGCGACCTCGGCGTGCGTGCCGGTGGGAGGAATCGAGGCGACGGTCTGGGCGAAGTAGTCGACGACCAGCTTGTCGACGGCGTCGCGCAGGCCGTCCTTGGTCTTGAAATGGTGCTGGACGAGCCCGAGGGTGACGCCGGCCTCGGCGGCCACCGCGCGCAGCGAGACCCGGGAGTCGCCGTACTGGGCGAACAGGTCCATGGCGGCATTGCGGATACGGGCCTTGGCGGTCAGGTCGTCATTGGTGGCTCGTGGATTCAGCATCGCCCCTCAACTCGTCGATTGCGTCCGCCGATTTTACGTCGAGTGGTAGCGGTTCCCGGTCAGGCGCTGAGCTGGCGTTACCATTGACCCACTTACAATACAATTGTATCGTTCGCTGTATGGAGGAACCAACGATGCGGCCCCTGACCGGGATCGAGGTCGTCTCACTGGCGGTGAATCTGCCCGGGCCGCTGGCCGCCGCACGGCTGGCCGAACTGGGCGCGAGCGTCATCAAGGTCGAGCCGCCCACCGGCGATCCGCTCGCGGCCGCCGCGCCGCAGTGGTACGAGACGCTGGTGGCGAGGCAGCAGGTCGTCACCCTCGACGTGAAGCAGGCGGCCGACCGCGCCGAGCTCGACGAGCTGCTGGCCACCGCCGATCTGCTCATCACGTCCATGCGGCCCTCGGCGCTGGCCCGGCTCGGGCTGGCGCAGCCGCAGGAACGGTTCCCGCAGCTCTCGCTGATCGAGATCATCGGCCACGCCGAGGAACCCGAGGTGCCGGGTCACGACCTGAATTACCAAGCCGTGCACGGCACTCTGACCCCGCCGCACATGCCGACCGTCCCGGTGGCCGACATGCTCGGCGCGGAACGCGCGGTGTCCACCGCGCTGGCCGCCCTGGTACGCCGGGCGGGAACCGGCGCAGGACAGCCGTATCGGGTGGCGCTCGAGGAGGCCGCGGCCCGCGCGGGCGACGCGGTGCGGTATCGGCTCACGGGGGACGGGGCGGTGCTGGGTGGAGCCTTCCCCGGCTATGGCGTCTACGAGTGCGCCGACGGCCACATCGCGCTGGGGGCGGTGGAGCCGCACTTCTACCTGGGCGCGCTGGCGGCCTTCGGGACCGACGGCACTCACGAGGCCTTCCGGAAGGCGTTCGCCGACAAGACCATTGCCGAGCTCGAAGCCATCGCCGCTCGGGACGACCTGCCGCTCAACGGCATCCGACGCAACAACGGAGAGTGACACCGATGTCCGTACTGTTCCCCGACTACCGCCCCACCTGGGAGACGGACCAGCACCGCGAGCTGCGCAAGCACGCGGCGGAGTTCTTCCGCAAGGAGTCCGCGCCCAACCGTGAGCGCTGGACCAAGCAGCACATGGTCGATCGCGAGTTCTGGAACAAGGCCGGTGACGCCGGTCTGCTCGGGCTGGACCTGCCCGAGGAATTCGGCGGCGCGGGCGGCGATTTCGGTCTGCAGGCCGTGGTCCAGGAGGAGCTGGTCTACGCGCACGACAATGGCTTCGGCTTCTCGGTGCACTCGCCGATCGTGTCGCACTACGTCTACCACTACGGCAACGAGGAGCAGCGCCAGAAGTGGCTGCCGGGCATCATCAGCGGTGAGCTGGTGCTGGCCATCGCCATGACCGAGCCGGGCACCGGTTCGGACCTGCAGTCGGTGCGCACCACCGCCATCCGCGAGGGCGACCACTACGTCATCAACGGCTCGAAGACGTTCATCTCCAACGGCACCCACTGCGATCTGCTGGTGATCGTGGCCAAGACCGACCCGTCCCAGGGCGCGGCCGGCGTCTCGCTCATCGTGGCCGAGACCAAGGATCTGCCGGGCTTCGAGCGCGGCCGGGTGCTGGAGAAGATGGGCCAGCACGCCCAGGACACCCGCGAACTCTTCTTCTCCGATATGCGCGTCCCGGTCGCCAATCTCCTCGGCGCGCAGGAGGGTCTGGGCTTCTACCAGCTGATGGAGCAGCTGGCCCGCGAGCGCCTGATCATCGCCAGCCTGTGCTCGGCATTGGCCGAGGCGGCGGTGCTGGAGGCGCTGCGCTACTCCAAGGAGCGTGAGGCGTTCGGCCGCCCGATCGGCAAGTTCCAGCACAATGCCTTCACCCTGGCCGAGGTCAAGACCGAGGCGCTGGCCATCAAGACGCTGGTGGACTACGCGATTCAGCAGTACATCGACGGCAAGAACGATCCGTCGACCGCGTCCATGGCCAAGCTGTTCGCCGCCGAGACCGCCGACAAGGTGGTCGACAAGTGCCTGCAGCTGTTCGGCGGCTACGGCTACATGATGGAATACCCGATCGCGAACATGTACACGGGTTCTCGCGTGAACCGCATCTACGGCGGCACCAGCGAGATCATGAAGGAGATCATCTCCCGCTCGCTGTGAGGCGGAGCTGGACGGCAGTGGCGGCGGCCCGAATTCGGGTCGCCGCCACTGTTTCCGGAGTCTGTACTCCCCGGTCAGGCTGCGCGGGCGCGGCTCACGATGCCCAGGCAGATCGCGCACCCGGCCGCGAGGACATCGAACATGGCCGGGTAGCCGATGCCGATGCCGTCATGGCATACCGCCATGACGGCCGGGACGCCGAAGCCGAGATAGCTCACCGCGTAGAACACCGCGGTCAGTCCCGCGAGGTCGTCGGGCCGGGCCATGCGCTCGATCTCGAGCAGGCCCGCGACCAGGCCGCTGCCGAAACCCATGCCCAATGCGATGGCGGTCAGCACCGTCAGCCACATGGTGAGGGTGGCGGAAGCCGCTGCGGCCAGGACCATTCCGATGATCACCAGGCTCAGTGCCAGGACGGGCAGGCGCAGCGAGCCCGGCCGGTCGATGCGGCGGGCGACGGACTGGATGCCGAACCCGCAGCCCAGCGTGATGACGGTGATGAAGGCCGAGAAGGCGATGGGCGCGCCGTGCACCTTGGGCATCATGAGCGTCGGCATGATGGCGTAGGCCGCCGCCGATGAGGTGAACAGCCACAGGCAGACCGGCAGCGCCACGGTGCGGAAGCGGTGGTGCGCGGCGGCGGGGACCTTCAGGTCGTCCAGCAGCGGGCCCGGATTCGCCTGCGGGGCAGTGGTTTCCGGGGCGCGGAACAGCAGTGCCGCCGCCAGCACGCACAGCGTCGCATTGATCAGGTAGGCGAGGGTGTCCGGCCACGGCGCCCACTGGGCCAGCACCCCGGCCACGCCCGCGCCCACGCCGAAGCCGCCGGTGAGGCTCATGGCCGAGCGTCGCGCCCCGGTGCCCGAGGCGGTCTCGGCGGTGAACGGCGGCTGTGAGAGCTCCTTGAGCCAGCTGCTGCCCACCGCCATGGCCAGGCCCAGCGCGATGCCGCACAGCACGCGCCCGGCGGAAAGCATGGGGACGGAAGCGGATCCGAAGGCCAGCAGGGTCGAGCCGGTGGCCGCGATGAAGGGCGCGGGCCGCATGAGCGGGCGGCGGCCGTAGCGGTCGGAGAGCGGGCCGCCGATGAGCAGCGCGGGGACGATGCCCAGCACGTATTCGAACAGCAGCAGATCCACGGTGGTGACGGGCAGCCCGTCCCGCTTGTACATGACCAGCAGCGGCGTGAATTCATTGCCGCCCCAGGCGATCGCGAAGATCGCCGTGGCCACGCCGAGCCATGCCCTGGGGTGGGTGCCGATACCGGTGGTGCGGGTGCCGACGGCTGTCAGCGTCGCCATCACAGTCCTCTCAGGGTCACGCCGTGCACGTCGGTGAGGTGCTCGGCGAGTGCTTCGGCGAAACCGGCGGCGTCGGCGGCTTCGATCAGGTCGGCGAGCTTGGTGTGCTGCTCGATGATCCGGTGCGGATGGGTCTCGCCCCGGTGCAGCGCAACGCTGTTCATCCGGCGCTGGCGCTCGCGCAGCGAGTCGTAGAAGCCGATGAGCAGCGGGTTGTCGGCGGCCACCACGTACTCGCGATGGAAATCGGCGTCCACGATGGCGAATTCGTCGAGGTTGCCCGCGTCGGCGAGTTCGCGCTGGCGGTCCAGGGACTCGCGCAGCCGGGGGATCAGCCCCGCGCGGGCGATGCGGGTGAGCGCGTCGACCGCGCCGGTTTCCACGATGTAGCGGGCATGGATCACATGCTCGGCCTCGTGCGAGGGCACCGGTACCACCAGCGCGCCGCGCTTGGGGTAGAGCCGCATCCAGCCCTCGGTCTCGAGCCGGAGGAAGGCCTCGCGGACCGGGGTGCGGGAGGTGCCCAGCTCCCCGGCCATCTCGTTCTCGCTGACCAGCTCCCCGCCCGGCAGGTCGCCGCTCAGGATGCGTTCCTTGATTTCGCGGTAGGCCCGCTCGGCGGCGGAGAAGGTCTTGGACACGACTTGCATACTAGATGTGACATGGGATGATTTGCCCGAATGTGGCGGGATTCACCCGGGGTTGAAAGAGTTGCGCCACAACCCTCTCACCCATAATGATTCACGTTGTTGGCGATACGTCAGTAAGTTGCCCCATTTCCGGGACGAGGAGGTCCGCATGGCGAACGATGCCCCGCCGCTGAACGAGGTCGTGAACGGTGGTCTGGAGTTCACGATTCCGATCGCGCACAAGATGGGGGTGCGGGCCGACGAGGTGCGCCCCGGTTTCGCCGCCACCACGGTGCCGATCGAGGGCAATGGCAATCACTTCGGCGTCATGTACGCCGGCGTGCTGTTCACCGTCGCGGAGATCCTGGGCGGCGCGGTCGCCATCGCCAGCTTCGACACCGCCAAGTACTTCCCCCTGGTGAAGGATCTGCACATCTTCTTCCGCAAGCCCGCCGCCACCGATGTGCGTGCCGAGGCCACGCTGTCGGAGGAGGAGATCGCGCGCATCACCGAGGAGGCCGAGGCCAGGGGCAAGGCCGACTTCACCCTCAGGGCCGTGGTGACCGACGCCAATGGCGTGGTGGTGGCCGAGACCGAGGGTCTGTACCAGTTGCGCGCCCACGGCAAGTGAGCCGAACGACCGAGCCCGGAGGCTTTCCTCCGGGGCTCGGCCGTTCTTGCAGGCGCGTCAGGCGACGATGATCCAGCCCTTGCAGCCGGTGCCGACGCTGCCGGGCCACTCCGAGCCGGAGACCTCGAACGGGATGACCCCGGGCATCGGGGTGCCCAGGTCGATCCGGGTGGTCTGGGCGTCGTAGGTGTCGGGCAGCGGGGTGCGCTGCCCGTTCATGTCGATCTTGGCGTCGTCGGTGAAGTTGTTGGAGGTGGTGATCTCCAGCGTGGTGGGCGTGAACGAGTGGGCCAGCAGGATGGTCTGGGCGCAGCGGCCCTTGGCGTAGTCGAGCGTGATCCGCTGCGGGGCCGCGTCGGCGGACGCGGGGGCGGCGAAGGCGCCGAAGGCGGCGCAGGCCAGCGTGGCCAGGGCGATGCGGCGGAGGTACACGGTCTTCACGAACAGAACCCCTTTCCTGTGGTCACGGCGGTGAATCCCCCCCTCGATCGACGACGATCATGCCGTGACCGAGCCCGCGGCACGCGGCGGACGCGCGGAAGAATCCGCGCGGATCAGCGGATGCGCAGCGGCAGGCTGCGGTGACGGCGCACGAAGATGCTCGGAAACCACTGTGGCGGGGCGTCTTCGACGAGGGTGAATCCGGTGGTCCGGTCCAGCAGCGCGGTCAGGGCCGCGGTGGCCTCCAGTTTGGCCAGCGCCGAGCCGATGCAGAAGTGGATGCCGCGCCCGAAGGCGAGATTATTGGCCCCGCTGCGGCGGTCCAGGTCGATGGCGTCGGGATGCTCGAAGCGGGCCGGATCCCGATTGGCCGCGCCCCACAGCAGCAGCAGGTGGCTGCCCGCGGGAATCTCGGTGCCGCCCAGCACGGTATCGGCGGTGACGTGCCGATGATGGCCCCGGAAGGGTGATTCCAGCCGCAGCGCCTCGTCGAGGAACGCGGGCAGCAGCGCGGGTTCGCGGCGCAGTTCGCCCTGGAGTTCGGGGCGGGTGGCGAGCAGGCGCGCGGCGTTGGCGATCAGCCCGGCGGTGGATTCGCCGCCCGCGCCGACGAGTTGGACCAGGATGAGCACCGCCACCGCCTCGGTGATGTCGCCGGTCGCGCAGGCGTGGGCCAGTACGCCGAGCATGTCGTCGCCCCGATCCTGTTGGGCGGCGACGAACCTGGTGTGCAGGTGGGCGGCCAGCTCCGTGGCGGCGGTGACCAGCTGCCCGAAGCGTTCGGCCTCGACGACCCCGCCCAGCATCTCGGTGCTGTCGTAGGCCCACGTGAGCAGTTGCGGCACATCCGCATCCGGCAGCCCGATGATGTCGGCGACCAGCGCCAGCGGCAGCCGATCGGCCATGCCGGTCGCCCAGTCGATGCGATCGCCGTCCAGTTGCTCGGTCCACAGCCGGTCCACCAGCTCGGTGGCGGTGGGTCCGAGGCCGCGAATCCGCTTGGCCAGCAAGGGCTGGACCAGCTTCCGCTGTGCCTGGTGGCTGGGATCATCCGCGGTGGCCAGCACGTGGATGGCCTGCCCGCCGCCGTCCATATCGAAGGTGGCGGGCGGCCGCCCCTCCTGACGCAGCAGTGCGCCGGTGAGGTGCGAGGAGAACTCGGCGGGCCGATTCACCGCCTCGGTCACCAGATCCCATGAGGTCACCAGGCAGAAGTCGGTGCCCGGGATGCGGTACACCGGCGATTCCTCGCGCAGCCGCCGGTACAGCGGATAGGGATCGTCGAGGTGCGTGGGGTCGAACAGGTCGAGGGCGTCGGGTGAGGTCCGGGTCATGTGCCCACGGTTTCCGGCCCTGAATCGACTGTCAACGGCCGTCTCGCCGTGAGACGGCCGCGGTGCGGTGACCCACTAGTACGCAGGGGTTTTGCGCGCATCTCGAGACTCAGGACCCCCGCGCCGGACAGCCGACTAGTATCGAACGATTACGCGATAACGCTGCTGGCCCAGGAGGCTCGGGTGATCGTGCGTGACCGGGAGTGGATGGGATGGGGAGCCGGGGCGGTGCTCTCGGTGGTCACCCTGCTGGTGACGGTCTTCGCGGTGAACGGACCGGTGGCGCGGGCCCTACCGGCTGCCCCCGACACCGTCGCCATCGACAGCGGCAGCCTGCACGGCGTGGTCGCCCCGGACTACCGCCTCTTCAATGGAATCCCTTACGCCGCACCGCCGGTGGGCGCGCTGCGCTGGCGGCCGCCCGCACCGGTCCCGCCGTGGCCGGGAGTCCGCGAGGCCCGCGACGCCGGGCCGAAGTGCGCGCAGGCCACGGGCGCGGGCGGGCTGCGCTCGACCGATGAGGACTGCCTCTACCTGAACGTCTGGACGCCGCCCACGCTGCCGGCCGACGGTCGCGGCCTGCCGGTCATGGTGTGGATTCACGGCGGCGGTCTGCAAACCGGCACCGGAAGCATGTACGGCGCAGCGCCTTTGGTGTCGCAGCCCGACGGTGACAGCGTCGTGGTCACCATCAACTACCGGCTCGGCGCCTTCGGCTTCCTGGCCGCCTCGGGATTGGACGAGGGCGCGGGCTCCGGGGACTACGGGCTGATGGATCAGCAGGCCGCGCTGCGCTGGGTGCAGCGCAATATCGCGGCGTTCGGCGGCGACCCGAACCGGGTGACGGTGGATGGTGAATCGGCGGGCGGGACTTCGATCTGCGCGCAGCTGGCCACGCCCTCGTCGGCCGGACTCTTCCAGGCGGCCATGATGCAGAGCGGCCCATGCTCCGGGCAAGCGCTCTCGGCTGCCGAGGCGGAAGGCGATGCCTGGGCAGCCGGAGTCGGTTGCCCGGGAGCGGATGCGGCGTGCCTGCGCGGCCTGCCCGCGGATGTCCTCGTCGATCGCGCGCCGGATTCGTCGAATGTGGTGTACGGCAACGACTTTCTCCCAGACGATCCCGTTGCCGTACTGAAAGCCGGTGGGATGGAGCATGTTCCCACCTTCATCGGCTCCAACCACGATGAGATGGCACTGTGGGTGTGGATGGACTACGGCATCCCGCTCGGGGCGAGGATGGCCGCCGCGGACTACTCAGCCCTGCTCACTTCGAAGCTGAGCGGGGTGGATCAGGCGCAGGTCGATCGAATCGTGGGGGAGTATCCCCTGAGCGACTACGTGCAGCCCGCTCTCGCGCTCACCCGGGCCTGGACCGACAAGGCCGTCTGCAATCTGGTCGACCAGGTCGGCGACTTCGGCCGCCAGAACCCCACCTACGTCTACGAATTCGACGACCGCTCCGCCCTGGCCCCGCCCAGCACCTTCCCGATGGGCGCCTATCACGCCGCGGAACTCCCCTCCCTCTTCGACCTCGTGCAGGCCGGCCCGCTCCTGCACGGCGTCATGACCCCCGGCCAGCAGCGCCTGCAGGACGAAATGCGCCGTTACTGGACCCGTTTCATCACCGCGGGCGCCGCGGATCCGCAAGGATTGCCCGCCATCCCGCAATACAACACGGCCGCACCGTCATTCCTCTCCTTCCGGCCCGGCGGCAACCAATTCTCCGATACCTTCTACGCCGACCACCGCTGCGAGTTCTGGAGCGACCTGGTGCGGTAGGCGGGGCGCCGCTGGGAAGGCAGCTCAGTGGTGACCGCCGGCGCGCGGCCGCCCGCAGCTGCGAAGCCACTGTGGCCGCGAACAACTGAGCACCGGGTCGGAGCTGACCGGCTTCCCTCACCGAGGACGCCTTGACCGAGACCACCATGGTGTTCGGCGACCTGTACCGGCACGGCGCCGAGTGGAAGTTCCGGGCCATCGGCCAGGGCTACGCCTCCGGATTGGCCGGTCTCGCACGGGATTACGGGGTCAACGTCTAGAGGCGCACCGGGAGCGGCACCGGGCGCTTGGGCACCCGCCGGTCACCGGAGGAGATGCCGCGCAGGCGGCGCATCACCCACGGCCCCAGTGCGGTTGCGGCCCACTGAAATTCGGCAGCGATCGAGCGCAGCGCCCCGTGCTCGGGCAGGTCCGGGATCAGCGGCCGGGTCCAGGCGTCGTTCGCGCCGGGCAACCGCAGGGCCTCGGCCACGGCGTCGGCGATGCGCTGGTGCCCGAGCGGGCTGGCGTGCAGCCGGTCCGCGTCCCACAGGCGGGGATCGGTCACCACGGCATGATGGCCGGTCTCGGCCACCAGTACCCCGTGCCGGTGGGCCGCCGCCCGCAGCCGGTCGTTGATCGCTGCGATCCGGCCGCGAATCGGTCGGGCCAGCGGAATGGTCTCGGCCACATCGGGAAAGGTCAGTGTCGCCACCACCGCGCCGGTGGCGGTGAGCGCGGAGAACATGGCCTCGACGTGCCCGGCGATTTCGTCCGGATCGAAGTTCGGGCGCAGTAGGTCGTTCATGCCCGCCAGTACGGTGGCCAGATCCGGGCGCAGCGCCAGCGCCGCGTCCAGCTGGTCGTCGCGGATCTGGTGGGCCAGTTTGCCGCGCACCGCCAGATTGGCATAGCGCAGTTCGGGATTGGTGAGGGCGAGACGCTCGGCCAGCCGGTCCGCCCACCCGCGCAGGCCGGTCAGGTCGTCGCCGTCGCCTACGCCCTCGGTCTGACTGTCGCCCAGGGCGACGTATCGGGTGTACCGGCCATCGGTCATGGCGGATCGGCCTTTCGGTGACTGTGCGTGGATCATCCCAGGAAATCGGCGGGCACGGGGGCCGGGCCGAACTCGTTCACGAGCCCGCCGCTTGGCGTTCGGCCGCTGCTGCCTCCCGTTCGATTTGCGCGACGGCCTCGGCCTGGATCCGCTCGAACTGCGCGGCCATGGCCTCGGCGAGCGCCTGCGCGCCGGAGAGCGGACGCACCATCACCATGAACTCGTCGATCCGGCCGTCGGCGTCGAAGTGCAGGAAGTCGCATCCGGTGATGCGCTTGCCCGCGACCGTGGTCTCGAAGACCAGCGCGTGATCGCTGCTGTCCGCGGTACCGATCTCCTTGATGTAGCGGAAGTCCTCGAACACCCGCATGACTCCGCGCAGGATGGCGGCGGTGATGGCCTTGCCCGGGTAGGGCTTGAAGGCGACCGGGCTGGTGAACACCACATTGTCGGCGAGCAGGGCCTCCATGGCCGCCTCGTCACGGGCCTCGACGGCCTTGCGGAAGGGGTGCATGATTCCCTCATTTCCTATAGTCAAATCATTGCCTACTTACTTCGAACAGTAGTGTGCGACACGCCAGGATGTCCAGATCTGATGTATTCAATAAATTGGGTAGAAGAGAGCTTTGGGATCCGCGCCCGCGGCGGCCGCGCATCACCGGGCCAATAGACTCGCCGGGTGCGACATAGGCAGGCCGATGGCTCGATGGACCTGACGCAACTGCGGACCTTCCTGGCCGTCTACCGTGCCGGGTCGATCACTGCCGCCGCGGGTCAGGTCGGTCTCTCGCAGCCGACGGTGACCACCCAGCTGCAGGCGCTGGAACGCCAGGTGGGACGGCCGCTGTTCGAGCGGCTGCCGCGCGGTGTCGCCCCGACCGCGGCCGCGCACGATCTGGCCGCGCGGGTGGCCGCGCCGCTGGACGCCCTGGAGTCGGTGATCGGCGACGGCTCCGATGACGGCCTCGCAGCGGTGGAACCGCCGGTCCTGCTCGGCGGCCCGGCCGAATTGCTGGCCACGCTCGTTCTGCCCGCGCTCGCACCCCTGGTCGCGGACGGCGTCCGGCTCGCGGTGAGCACCGGCCTGGCCGACGACCTGCTGGCGGATCTGCGACTCGGGAAACTCGACCTGGTCGTTTCGACCATTCGCCCGCGGGGCCGGACCGTGCTCGCGGAGACGCTCGCCGATGAGGAGTTCGTGCTGGTGGCCGCGCCCGCGGTGGCCGCCCGCGCGGATCTGGAACGCCTGCGCGCCAATGACTTCGGCGGAGTGCCCCTGGTGACCTACGCCCCGGACCTGCCGATCGTCCGCCGCTACTGGCGGCACGTCTTCGACACTCGACTGGAAGCCGACCCCGGCCTGGTGATCCCGGACCTGCGCGCCGTCCTCGCCGCGGTGGTGGCGGGCGCGGGCGTCTCGGTGCTCCCGAGCTACCTGTGCACCCGCGAATTGGCCTCGGGCGCAATCGAAAAGCTCTGGGACCCGCAGGATGCACCGATCAATACCGTCTTCCTGGCCCGCCGGGTGGGCGGTCCGGCCCGCCCGCATCTGGACCGGGTGCGCGCCCGCCTGCTCGCGGGCGCGCGCGAGTGGCGCGACTGCCCGGACTGACGACAACGGCCCGGTCCCCAGGGAACCGGGCCGTTGTGGCTCGTCGAACCGTATCCGTACCGCCTACTTCTCGATGAGACCGTACTGGGCGAGCAGTTCGCCGATCTCGTTGTTGCCGAGGCGCTTCGCCAGCCCGCGCCAGAGCAGGTCCGGGCCCGGGAGGTCGATGGGATCGCCGTCGCGGAGGCGGCTCATGGCAGCCAGCAGGGTGCGGACGTCGTAGGTGGAGTTGAAGACCTCCGGGACGCCGCGTTCGATATCGAGCAGCCGGTACGCCGCCTCCATGCCGGTGCGCACCGAATACTCGGTGGTGAAGATACAGTCGCGGCTGGTCTCGGCGAACTGGCCGATGAAGGCGAAGTTGACCGAACCCTCCGGGACCACGTCCGGGCGGTCACCCGCCTTGCGGGGCATGAAGAAGGCGGTCACATAGGGCATCATGACCGGCACGCACCTGGCGCCGCTCGCAGCCAGCTCGGGGATGTCCGCTTCGGGAACGCCCAGGTGGTACAGCCATTCCTGGGTGATCTCCTCGCCGGTGCACTCCTGCATGGTCTTCTTCACGTAGTCGCCGGGCTTGTCGACGAACAGCGAGTACACCCAGACCACGATCTGCTCCTTGGGCTGCTGCTTGAAGTGCGGCTGCCGGTTGACCGTCCAGCTCATCAGCCAGTTGGAGTCCTTCACGGTGACGATGCCGCCGGTGACGACCTTGCCGCTGAAGGGATCCCGCTTGCAGATCTTCCGAATGTATTCGGGGATGCGCTGATCCAGCGTGGTGACGGTGGCGGACTCCCACTTGGTCTCGGGAATGTGCGAACCGAATACGTCCGGATGGCCGAAGGTGGTGTCCTTGGCGGCGATTCGGCGCCACAGATCCCACGCGGGGGCCGGGCCCTCGTCGACCTTGGCGGGCGTGTAGTGGTCGCCCTCGTCGGAGTTCTCGGTGAGCGAGCCGACGGTCATCAGCAGCAGATCGTCCGGCCCCAGGTCGACGCCGCCCTCGACGCCCTCCGAGATCCAGTGGATCCTGGTGGCCTGCTTGCGATCCGCGGTGAGGTCGAAATCGACGTCGGTGACGGTGGTGTCGAACTTGAAGGTGACGCCGTGGTCCAGCAGCCAGCGGCGAAGCGGCAGCACCAGCGACTCGTACTGGTTGTACTTGGTGAACTTCAGGGCCGAGAAGTCCGGTAGCCCGCCGATGTGGTGGATGAACCGGTGCAGGTACAGCTTCATCTCGAGCGCGCTGTGCCACTCCTCGAAGGCGAACATGGTGCGCCAGTACATCCAGAAGTTGCTCTCGAAGAAGTCCTTCGAGAACACCTCGTTGATGCGCTTGCCCTCCATCTCCTCACGGGTGGCGAGGAAGATCTTGGTGATGTCCTTCTGCGCCTTGTCGTTCAGCGTGAAGAGGTTCTTGGTCCGGGCGCTCTGACCGCGGTTGACGGTGGCGCGCTCGAGAGAGAAGTTCGGGTCGTCCTTGTTGAGCCAGTAGAACTCGTCGAGCACGCTTGCGCCCTCGACCTCCATGGAGGGGATGGTCCGGAAGAGGTCCCAGAGGCATTCGAAGTGGTTCTCCATCTCGCGGCCACCGCGAATGACGAAGCCCTTCTCGGGTTCCCTGATGCCGTCGAGCGCGCCGCCGGGCAGCTTCAGCTCCTCCAGAATGGTGATCTTGCTACCGGGCATCTGACCGTCGCGGATCAGGAATGCCGCACCCGAGAGCGAGGCGAGGCCCGAGCCCACGAACCAGGCCGTCTTCCCGTCCACGCCCGCCGGCTTGCGCGGCCGCGCGAAGGCTTCGTAATTGCCACTGCTGTAGAACATGAGAACTCCTGTCCAGGAGATTGGTCTGGAAGCGCTTGCGCCGCTGTGGATCTAGGCCGTGTACTTGTAGAACCCCTCGCCGGTGGCGATGCCGAGCTTGCCCTGGTCGATGTAGTTCTCCTTGAGCCACTTGGCGATTCGCTGGGCGTTCTCATCGCCGTGGGCCATGATGTTGTAGGGCGTGGTGAGGCCGATGATGTCGAGGATCTGGAAGGGTCCCGCCGGTGCGCCGGTGCCGATGCGCCAGGTCTTGTCCACCGCCTCGGGCTCGGCGAAGCCGCCCTCGGCCAGGTTCATGGCCGCGTCCAGCAGCGGCACCAGCAGCGAGTTCAGGACGTAGCCGGCCTTCTCCTTGTGCAGCTCGATGGGCACCATGCCGATGGCGGTGGCGAAGTCCACGACGGCCCGGAAGACGGCCGGATCGGTGTCGGGGGTGCCCATGATCTCGGCGGTGTTGAAGTGCCACACCTGATTCGCGAAGTGCAGCGCCAGGAACCGGTCCGGGCGGCCGGTGAAGTCCTTCATGGCGCTGGGCAGCAGCGTGGAGGAGTTGGTGGCGAAGATGGTGCGCTCGGGCGCGAGCTTGCCCAGCTGCTGGTAGGTGTCCTGTTTGATGGCGAGCACCTCGGGCACCGCCTCGATCACCAGGTCGGCGTCGGCGACCGCCGCGGCCAGATCGGAGCTCAGCGCGATGCCCGCAGCGGTTGTCTCGGCCTTGCCGTCGCCCGCGCCCGGTACCTGCTCGCGGTAGGTGGCGGCCAGCTTGTCGAAGCGGTCGCGCGCCGCGGTCAGCACCTCGTCGGTGATGTCGTACGCGGTGACCTCGAATCCGCGGAACGCGGTCTGGAACGCGATCTGGGAACCGAGAACTCCGGTGCCGAGCACGGTGACCTTGCGGATCTCGATGCTCATTGTCATTGCCTCCCTATGGATGTGAAGAATCCAGCGATTATCTGTGCGATCTGCGCTCGCAGATCCGCCATGGCGTCGTGGCCGGGATGCGCCCCGGTGGACGGTTGCACCAGCGCCAGGTGCAGGACCGCGAAGACGCTGCGCCCCGCCAGCCTGGCCTGCTCTTCCCAACGCGCCGAGGCGGTTTCGTCGAGGGGCGGTGAGCCGATCCCGTCGCGGCGTGCGTCGGCGATGAGCCGCTCGGCGATCATGGACTCCAGTCCGGCCACCAGGGCCAGGCCCTCGGAGCGGTAGGTGTCGGTGGGTGAGCCGAACAGCAGCTCACGCTGATAGACGATGGTGTTCTCGGGCCGGTGCTCGGCCGCCCGCAGGAGCGGGCCCACCAGGGCCGTCACCGCCTCGACCGCATCGGTCTGCGTGCGGGCCGCCGCGGCGCCGTCCGCCAGCGCGGTCCGCAATTCCTCGTTGTAGACCATCAGCAGCAGCTCGCCCTTGGTGGCGGCGTAGCGGAACAGTGTCCCGGCGGCGATATCCGCGCGATCGGAGATTTGCTGGGTGGTGACTCGATTGAAACCGTGCTCGGCGAACAGGGCGGCGGCGGCCTCGAAGATGCGTGACTGCTTGTCGTGCATCTTGCGCTGGCGCCGACCGGTGTGCACCGGCTTGGTCTGCGTGACCATCGGACACCTCCAACCCGGATCAGAAAACTGAGTGCACTCAAAAATGAGCGTACTCTCGGTTATCGAATGTGCAACCCAGCCGAGCCGCCGGATCCGCGTGGATCGCCCGCCGATGGAGATGTCGCCGAGCGCCCGCACGATCTCATCAGCGGACGAGGCCGTCCCAGAACTGGGCCAACGCCATGTCGTGGCCTTCGGAGGTGACGCAGGCCATCGCGAGTGCGGTTGTCGTTGTTCTGGTAGTCGCGGTACCGCTCATCGGCCGCGCAATCCGTTACCGCACAGTGTTTTCGGCACCGGCTGAGCCGTTGTCCTCGAGCCGGTCCGGGGTGTCGCAGCCGCATTTGCCGTGGCGAATCCGCCTGTCTGCGAATCGGTTCGGATGGTGCCCGACAGCTGGATGGCCGTCAGCCGCGGGGCCGCGCGGGGTGGATGCCGTTGCTCAGCGTGCTGGTCCGGCAGGGTCTGCCGGGCGTATGTTGGTCGGATGGCCACGCATCTCACCCACTGGGGCGTTTTCGAGGCGAGCAGCGACGGGGACCGGCTCACCGAGGTGCGACCCTGGCGAGGTGATCCGGAACCCACCCGGCTGATCGAGAATGTGGCCTCGGCCCAACATCATCCGGCGCGCATCTCGCAGCCCTACGTGCGAAAGGGCTGGCTCGAGAACGGCCCGGGACCCGCGGCGCGCGGCGCCGACGAGTTCGTGCCGATCTCCTGGGACACCGCGCTGGATCTGCTGGCCGGTGAATTGTCCAGGGTGTACCGCGAATTCGGACCGACGGCGGTGTACGGCGGTTCCTACGGCTGGGCCAGCGCCGGGCGATTCCATCACGCGCAGAGCCAGGTTCACCGCTTCCTGAACTGCCTCGGCGGGTATGTCTCGCACCGCAACAGCTACAGCCTGGGCGCGTCGACGGTGTTGCTGCCGCACATCCTCGCGGATATGGGCACGATCATGTCGCGCGCAACGACGAAATCGGTGCTGGCCGAGCATTCGAGGCTGGTGGTCTCGTTCGGGGGACTGTCGCCGAAGAACACGGCGGTGGCGCCGGGAGGAGTCTCGCGGCACAACGGTCGCGGCTGGATCGAGACGGCGCGGGAGAACGGCTGCCGGTTCGTCACCGTCTCGCCGCTGCGCGACGATATTCCGGCCGAAGCGCACGCCGAATGGATCGCGGCTCGGCCCGGCAGCGATACCGCCCTGATGCTCGCGCTCGCCCAAGTGCTGGACGCGGAAGGCTTGGCGGACAACGCTTTCCTGGACCGTTACACCGTCGGCTACCAGCGCTTCGTCGGCTATCTGCGCGGTGCGGTCGATGGCGTCGTCAAGGATCCGGAGTGGGCCGAGCCGATCACCGGCATTGCCGCGGAACGGATTCGGACGCTGGCCCGGGAGATGGCGGGCACGCGCACGCTGGTCACGGTGAGCTGGTCGCTGC
Source organism: Nocardia sp. NPDC101769 (assembly GCF_044766925.1). Lineage (NCBI taxonomy): Bacteria > Bacillati > Actinomycetota > Actinomycetes > Mycobacteriales > Nocardiaceae > Nocardia > Nocardia sp. NPDC101769. Next base: position 154,206 of record NZ_JBIWMX010000012.1, read on the forward strand.
AACGCGCCCGATACGGCGAGCAACCGCTGTGGCTCGGCGTGGTCCTGGCCGCCATGCTCGGCCAGATCGGTTTGCCCGGTGGCGGATTCGGCCACGGCTACGGGTCGGCCGCGAATGTCGGTCTGGCCGTGCGACTCACGTCGCCGCCGCGCCTGTCCCAGGGCGTCAATGGTGTCGATGACTTCATTCCGGTCGCGCGTATCGCAGACATGCTGCTGAACCCGGGCGCGCCTTACGAATACAACGGCGAGCACCGGACGTATCCGACTATCCGGCTGGTCTACTGGGCCGGCGGCAATCCTTTCCATCACCACCAGAATCTGGCCCGGCTGCGCACCGCGTTCGGTCGCCCGGACACCGTGGTGGTGCACGATCCGTTCTGGTCGGCCACCGCCCGGCATGCCGATATCGTGCTCCCGTCGACCATGACGATCGAACGTGACGACTACGGCTCCGGCGAGGGCGACCGCTTCCTGTTCCCGATGCCGGCCCTGACCCGCCCGCACGGCGAGGCCCGTGACGACTACTGGATGTTCGGCGAGCTGGCCGAAAGATTGGGCGTCGGAAAGGAATTCACCGAGGGGCGGACGACGCGGGAGTGGCTGCGCCACCTCTACGACGAATGGCGCGAGCGGCTGCACGACCACGGTCACGAGGTGCCGGACTACGACTCGTTCTGGGCGGGGGAGTCGATAGACCTGCCCATCGAAGCCGAGGAGCATATCGCGTTCGCGGACTTCCGGGCCGACCCGTCGGCGCACCCGCTCCGCACCCCGAGCGGCCGGATCGAGATCTTCTCCGAGACCATCGCGGGCTTCGGTTACGACGATTGCCCGGGACATCCGGTCTGGCTCGAGCCCGACGAGTGGCTGGGCAGCCCGCTGGCGGCGCGGTTCCCGCTGCAGCTGGTGGCCAACCAGCCCCGTACCAAGCTGCACAGTCAGCTGGATATCGGCGCGCACAGCCAGTCCACGAAAATCTCCGGCCGCGAACCGGTCCGGCTGCATCCGGACGACGCCGCCGTCCGCGGCCTCGCCGCGGGTGACATCGTCCGGATCTTCAATGACCGAGGCAGCTGTCTGGCCGGACTGGACATCAGCGACGCGGTACGTCCCGGAGTCGCACAGCTGTCGACCGGCGCCTGGTACGACCCCGACCCGGCAGACCCGGCCTTCTGCCGCCACGGAAACCCGAACGCGCTGACCGACGATCGCGGCACCTCCCGCCTGAGTCAGGGCTGCACCGGTCAGCTGTCCCTGGTGGAGATCGAGCCCCATATCGGCCCCGTCCCGCCGCTGTCCGTCACCGGCCCGCCCGCGATCACCGGTTCCTGAGCCTGTTGTTCGCCGTGAGGGCCTCGATCACGGTACGAGCCGCATTGGACGGCGTGCGCTGGACGGCATGGCCGACGCACAGTTTCCAGGGCAGCGGCCGGGGCGCGAATTCGGAGTGGCGCACGCCGGGGAAGAGCAGTGCGACGGATTTCGGGATGAGGGCCACCCCGAAATCCTTGGCGACCAACTCCAGTGCGAAGGCCTGGTCGGCTACCTCGATGACGGGAACGCGGCCCGGAAACAGCTCGTCGGCGATGGTGCGGATGCCCCAGCCCGGTGGGAAGTCGATGTAGCGCGCGCCCTCCAGGTCGGCGGCCAGGAAGGGACGTCCCGCCAGTGGATGGCCCGGGCCGGTGCACAGTACGAGGGTCTCCTCGGTGATGAGATGCGTGGCGATGCCCGAGAATTCACTGCTCGAGCCTGCGAGCAGCGCCAGTTCGAGCGAATTGTCGCGCAACCCGGCCACATTGCCCGCCATGCCGGAGATGCTCTGCCGCATCTGCAGCGTCACGGCCGGGAACCGCTGGTGCAGTTCGGCGATGATGCCCGCCAGGTCGAAATTGTGGATGTTCATGAGGTTGCCGATGACCACCTCGCCGCGGATCTCGCCGCGGTCGGCGTCGATGGCGTCCACGATGTCGCGCCGGGCGCGCAGCAGCGTCCGGGCGGGGGCGACCATGGCCCGGCCCGCCTCGGTGAGCTCCAGGGTGCGTGGCGTGCGGTCGAACAGGCGCACCCCGAGTTCGTGTTCGAGCTTGCCGACGCTGGTCGAGACCGCCGATTGGACCAGATTGAGGGCGCGGGCCGCGGCGGTGAAGGACCGATGGTCGCAGCAGGCCAGGAAGCATTCGATCTGACGCAACTCCATGCGCCGAGCCTACCGATGCCATCAATCTCAGAGATGACAGTATCGAAAACCATCGCTTTTGTTGATTGCTCGGCGCACCCACCATGGACTGGTGACTGATTCGATGACCGTGGCCCCCGCCCGGCCCGCGCCCGAGACCGCGCCCGGCACGGCACTGACCCGGACGACAGTGCTGGTGTTCGCGGTGACCGCGGGCTCCTCCGCCGCCGGCAACTACTACCTGCAACCCCTGCTGCACCAGGTCGCCGGGGATCTGAGCATCTCCACCGCGACCGCGGCCCTGCTGGTCAGCGCCGCGCAGATCGGCTATCTGTGCGGTCTGGCCCTGCTGGTGCCGCTGGGTGACTTCCTGCGCCGCCACCGCATGGTCCCGGTGCTGCTGCTGGCCTCGGTTGCGGCCCTGCTGGTTTCGGCCTTCGCGCCCGATTTCGCGGTGCTGTTCGCGGGAGTGGTGGCCACCGGTGTCGCGGCATCGGCCGCGCAGGTGGTGGTGCCGTGGGCCTCGGCGCTGGCCGATCCGGCCCGGCGCGGGCAGGTGGTCGGCACGGTCATGAGCGGACTGCTGCTGGGAATCCTGTTGTCGCGGGTGCTGTCCGGGGCGGTGGCGCAGCTGGGCGGCTGGCGGGCGGTGCTGCTGGTCGCGGCCGGACTACAGGTGGTGATGGCGGTGAGCGTGTACCTGCTCGCGCCCGCCACGCCGCGGGCGGCCACGGGCGAGAGCTACCCGCAGGTGCTGGCCTCGATCCTGGGGCTGATCCGCCGGTACGCGGTGCTGCGGCAGCGCATGATGCTGGGCTTCATCCTCATGGCCTGCTTCTCGGCAGTGTGGACGGCCATCGCCTTCCTGCTGTCCGGCTCGCACGGAAGCGATTACCACTACGGTGAATTCACCATCGGCCTGTTCGGTCTGGCAGGCGTGGTCGGGGCGCTGGGCGCGCCGGTGGTCGGGCGGATGGCCGATCGCGGGCACCTGCGCCGCGTCACCACGCTGACCTGGCTGGTGCTGCTGGCGAGCTGGGCGCTGATGGCCTGGGGCGCGCACAGCGTGGTCGCGTTGATCGCCGCGCTGGTGATCTTCGACTTCGGCATCCAGGGCGCGCATCTGACCAATCAGAGCGCCATCTACACCCTCGATCCGGCCGCGCGCAGCCGCCTGACGACCGCGTACATGGTCACCTACTTCCTGGGCGGCGTCGCCGGTTCGGTGACCGCCGGCGTGGCCTACGAGGCGGGCGGCTGGGCGCTGGTGTGCGAGATCGGCGTCTTCGCAACCACACTGGGCCTGCTGCTGTGGGCGGTGTTCGCGCTCCGCCCACAGCGCGCGAGCGTGCGTCAGCCCGCCATGTCGGCGGGCAGCTGACCGGATATGGCAATCGCCTCGTCGAGCAGGTCGGCCGTCGAGAGCAGTTGCTGCCGTGTGTGTTCGGAGGTGATGAAGAAGCGCAGCCGCTCCTTGCCCACCGGGACCGCCGGGGCCGAAATGGCCCCGGCGTACACGCCGTGCTGGAGCAGGTGGGCCGAGACGAATCCGGCCCGGATCTCGCCCGGCACGATCACCGGCAGGATCGGGGTGCCCTGGGAGTCACCGAGATTCAGCTCTCGCTCCCGCAGCGCGCCAGCGAACAGGCGCGCGTTCTCCCACAGCCGGGTGACCCGCTCCGGCTCGGCCTCCAGCACCTCCAGCCCGGCCAGGGCCGCGGCGATGCCAGAGGGTACGGGCCCCCCGGTCAGCATGGCCACGCCGGGCGCGCTCGACTTCATCGCTCCGATGAGATCGGCGTCGGCGGCGATGAACCCGCCGACGCTGCCCAGCGCCTTGGACAGCGTGCCCATCCAGATGTCCACATCCGCCCCGGCCATGCCGTAGTGCTCGCGAATGCCGTGCCCGGTGGGTCCGAAGACGCCGAGCGAATGGGCCTCGTCCACCATGACGGCGCAGTCGAATTCCCGTGCGACGGCGGCCAGTTCGGCGACGCGGCCGACGGTGCCGTCCATGGAGTAGTGGCCCTCGATCACCACCATTGCCCGGTCGAACCCGGAGCGCGACATCTTCAGCACCGACCGCAGCGAGTCAGGGTCATTGTGCCGGAAGTTGATCCGGCGGCAACCCGCCCACTGCGTGCCCGACACCACGCTGCCGTGAATCAGGCTGTCGCAGAACGCCACATCGCCCTCGCGCAGCAGGAAGCCGATGACCCCGGCATTGGTGAGATAGCCGCTGGTGGTCACCATGGCGTCGCCTACGTCGTAGATCCCGGCCAGCCGCTGTTCGAGTTCGCCGTAGAGCGGGATCTCACCGGAGACGATCCGGCTGGCCGACGCGGACGCGCCGTACTGGTCGAGCGCGTCCTTGGCGGCCCGCACCACCCGGGGGTGGCTGGACAATCCCAGGTAGTTGTAGGCGCTGAAGTTCACCAGGTCGGTGTCCAGGGCCCGGATCACGGTGTCGTTCGGGCCGGTTCGCGGCAGGAACACCGGGTTCGGCATCCCCGACTGCCCGTAGAGGGCGGCGATGGCGGCCCGCTTCACCACGGCTGCGGCGACGTCGGGATGATCGGCGAACTGGCGGCCGGGACCGCGCGGGGTGCGCGCGGCAGCGGTCCGGCCCACCGCTGCGATCCCGGTGGACACCGGGTGCTGCATTGCGTTGCCCGTGGCTGTCGTCTCTTCGATCCCGCTGCCCGCCAGGAGTTTCCGGGCCAGATCGCGTGCCGACTCGTTCATGCCGGCACCGCCTCGCCGGTCGCCGCCGCGTCGCCGCCGACCAGGCGTTCGGCCGCGCGGGCGCCGGCCTGCTGGAGGGTGAAGGACCGGCCGACCTTCATCGACATCAAGTCCACGCCGAGCGTCTTGCTCACCAGCGCACCGAATTCCACCGCCATCAGCGAGTCCAGGCCCAGTTCCGGCACCGGCACGGTCAGATCGATGGAGTCGGCGTCGACGCCCATGACCATCGCCAGCTGCTCGGCCAGCATGTGCGCCACCACGTCGGCCCGCTTCTGCTCGTCGAGCTCGCGCAGTGCCGCCACCAGATGCGACGCGGCCGAATTGTCCTCGACGGCGGCGGCGACGCGCTCGGCGGTGCGCCCGGTCATGGCATACCAGGACACCGTGGCGGCCACCCGGGACCAGTCGATGGGAATGATGGACGCCTGGTGGTGGATGCCGAGTTCCAGTGCCTTCTCCAGGTATTCGGCGCCCTCCTCCATGCTGATCGGATCGAATCCGGCGGTGCGCAGGTAGCGGGACACGTACTCGTCCTCGGCCATCCCGCCGCCGGACATGTGGCCCCAGCCGACCGACAGCGCGGTGCCGCCCTGCCGCACCACCACGTCCGCGGTGGCATCGAGCGCGAGATTGGCTGCGGTGTAGGCGTATTGGCCGATGCTGCCGAAAATGCTGCTGCCGGAGGAGAACAGTACGAACATGTCGAGCTCGGCCCCGGCGGCCTCGATGCCGCGCCGCAGCGCGATCACGCCCTCGGCCTTGGGCCGGTACACGGTGGCGAGGCTGTCCCGGCTCATATCGGGTACGCGCTTGTCGTCGAGGCTGCCCGCGGTGTGGAAGACACCGCGCAGCGGGTGCTCGGCGGTGTGCGCCCGCGCGATCACCGCGGTCATGGCATAGGCGTCGGTGACGTCCACCCGCTCCTCGACCACCTCGACGCCCTGCTCCTGCCAGAGGGCGAGTTGGGTCCGGGCGGCCTCGGTGCGCGGGCCGCCGCGCCCGAGCAGGGTGAGCCGCCGGGCGCCCAGCCCGACCAGCCAGCGGCCCATGGCCAGGCCGAAGGCGCCGAATCCACCGGTGATCAGGTACTGCGCCGCCGGATCCACGGTGACCGCCGGAATCATCGGGCGCACCTGCGGCGCTTCGGATTCCAGGCTCACCGCGATGCGGCCGAAATGCGCCGACCGGGCCACGTCCTCGAAGGCCCTGGCCACGTCGGCGATGTCGTACAGCTCGTAGGGCAGGTACCGGTAGATCCCGGCGGCCAGCTTCTCGTGCACGCCCCGCACGAGTTTTCCGGTGGGCCTGCGCTTGAGCGCGAGCATGCGGTCCAGGTCGAAGGAATGGTAGGAGAGGTTCTTGTCGAAGTACGCCAGGTCGAGCACGCCGCCGGTGTAGATGTCGGCCTTGCCGATCTCCACGATGCGCCCGAACTCGGTCACCGCCTTGAAGTTCCGGCGCAGGATCTCCCCGGGCGCGGTGCTGATCACCACGTCCACGCCGCGGCCGTCGGTGAGGCCGAGGACGTCGTCGGCGAAGTTCAGCGAACGGGAGTCCAGCGCGTGGTCCGCGCCCTGCGACAGGACGTAGGCCCGGCGCTCGTCACTGCTCGCGGTGCCGATCACGGTGGCCCCGTGCAGTTTCGCGATCTGCACCGCCGCCGAGCCGACGCCGCCTGCCGCGCCGTGCACCAGCACCACATCACCCGCCTGCACCCGCGCCAGCTCCAGCAGCGAGTGCTCGGCGGTGGCGAAGGCCACGGTGCTCGTGCACTGGCCGACCTCGGTGCTGTCGGCGACCCGGGTGATCAGGTCCGCGTCGGTAGTGTGGAAGCGGGAGATCATGGCCTTGGAGGTCAGGAACACCCGATCGCCGACGGCCACATTGTCGACGTCCGCACCGATGCGGACGACGACGGCGTCGGCCTCCATACCGGGTTCGGTGCCGTAGAAGGTGCCCGCCATCTCGCGCTCGCCGAGCACGCCGATGACCTTCAGCGGGTCCTTGTAGCCCAGTCCGATGGCCAGGATCCGCACCTCGACCTCGGTCGCGCCGGGGGCGCGCCGGTCGCAGCGTCGCCACGCCATCCGGGACAGCACCCGCGACTTCGGCAGCTCCAGACGGAAATTCGCCTCCGGATCGGTGAGCGGTTCGGCCCGGTCCAGGGCCTCCAGCCGGTCGGGCATGGTGGCCGCGACCACCGTCACCCAGCGCAGGCCGTTGCGCAGCACCACCTCGTCGGAGTGGTCGTAGGTGAACGCGCCGGCGATGGCGAGCTCGGCGGCCAGATCCGCCTCGGCCACCTCGGGATCCACATCGATCAGTCGCCAGCGCAGCCGCGACTGCTCATTGAGCAGCACCCGGCGGGCGCCGGCGAGGGCGGCGTGGGCCGGGTCGGGCGCGGCATCCTCGTCCGGGTGCGCGAAGGCGCGCTCGGTGACCAGGGAGACGTGCAGGGAGCCGTCACCGGTCATGGGGATCTCGGCGCCCCGCTGCCGCAGCCAGTCCTCGAGGAAGCCCTCGATCGTCACCGCGATCCGGCGCAGCGTCCAGAGCGCGTCCAGGTCGGTGTATTCCGAACCCGCCACCAGGACGACGTGCGTGCGCTCGACGCCGCTCAGCGCCACGATCTGCTGAAGTCGTTCACGCACCACGGCTTCCAGGTCCTTGCGGGTCGGATCGCCGACCACGAGCACCTCACCGTGGGCCGTCGTGCCCGCGATGAAACCGGCACGGGAACCGGCCTCGGTGGCGAGGTCGATGGCCAGGGTGTACGCCGCGGGGGACGGCAGCGCGCTGGTGTCCACGGGTTCCCGCATGTCCCAGCGGTCTTCGTAGAAGTAGTCCGTGAGTCGTTGCAGCGCACCGCGATCCGGGTTGATGGCGCCCAGCCGCAGCCCGATGATCCGCATGATCACGTTCCGCTCGGCGTCGAGCAGGTCGTAGTCGCAGGTCAGATCGTCGCCGCCGTGCAGCCGCGCGACCACGGTCACCCGGTCGGGGATGGGCGCGAACACCCGCACCCCTTCCACCGCGACCGGAACCAGCGCGCCCCGTTCGGCATTCGGCGCGGCGGCGAGGACCGCGCCGAAGCACTGCACGGCCGCGTCGACCACGGCCGGGTGGGCGAGGTGGCCGCTGTCGCGGGCGATGGCGGCGTCCAGGGTGGCGACCACGGTATTGCCGGACACCCGCAGCTCGGTGGCGCGGCGGAAGGCCGGGCCGTAGTCCAGGCCGCGGGCGGCGAAGGCGGTGTAGTAGGCGTCCGGGTCGATGGCCAGCATCTCCTCGAGCGCCGGCAGGTCGGCCTTGGTCGGCTCGTACACGCCCTCGACCAGCCGGCCGGTGGCATTGATCGTCCAGTTGATGCCCGCGGGCTCGCGGGAGCGAATCGTGAACCGCCGCGTGGATTCCTCCACGTTCAGTTCCACCACCGGGGCCATGCCCTCGTCCACCGCCAGCGGCGCGAGGAAGCGGACATCCTCGATGGCCACCCGGGTGGACTCGGTGCGCAGCGCCGCCGCGCTCAGCGCCGCGTCCAGATAGGCCGCGCCGGGCAGGATCCGGGAGCCGCCCACCACATGGTCGGCCAGCCACGGCAGATCGCCCACGCTGAGCTGGATGCGCCAGGCCGTGGTCGGGTCCTCGAGCATCGGATCGCCGAGCATGCGGTAGCCGCCGGGGGTGCCGTACTTGAGCTGTTGCGGGCCCAGCAGTTCGACGCGCAGCCGGGTGCGCTGCCACGGATAGCGCGGCAGGTCCAGGTGCGGGGTGACGACCGCGCCGAAGAGGGCGTCGATATCGAGCACGCCCGCGGTGTAGAGGCCCGCGACGGTCTGCCGGACGCTCTCGTCGTCGGCCTGCTTGCGATTCAAGGTGGCGACGGTGGTGCCGGTCTCGCCCGCACCGATGAGGATTTCGCGAATGTTGGCGCCCAGCACCGGATGCGGGCCGACCTCGAGGAACACCCGGCTGCCCGCGCTCACCAGCTCGGTGACGGCGTCGGCGAAGCGCACCGGCTGTCGCACATTGGCGCACCAGTATTCGGCGTCCCAATCGCCCGCGGTGACGCGGGTCCCGGTCACCGTGGACCACAGCGGAATTCGCGGATCGGCGAGCGTCAGATCGGCCAGCGCCGTGCGCAGCTCGTCGAGGATGGGGTCCATCAGGTAGCTGTGGTAGGGCACCTCGACCTGTAGTCGGCGCGCGAAAACACCCTGCTCGGTGAGGTATTCGGCGATCTCGTCGAGCCGCTGCTCATGACCGGCCAGGGTGACCGCGCTCGGGCTGTTGATCGCCGCGATGCTGACCAGCTCATCGCCGTCGATCAGCTCCAGGGCCGCGGCCTGTGGCAGGCCGATGGCGAGCATGCCGCCCGAACCGGCCGTGGTGGCCTGCAACCGCGCCCGGTGATAGCCGACGAGCAGCGCGTCCCGCAGTGAGAGCATCCCGGTGACATAGGCGGCCGACACCTCGCCGACACTGTGGCCGACCACGGCGGCGGGCCGGATGCCGAGCTCGTCGAGCAGCGCGACCAGTGCCACCTGGATGAGGAAGTTGGCAGGCTGGGCGACCGCGGTCGAGGTGACCCGCGACTCCTCCTCGGGCCGCAGCAGCTCCTCGACGATGGACCAGCCCGAGATCTCCCGGAACACGACGTCGATCCGCTCGGCCGCGGCGGCGAAAGCGCCACCGGCGGTGAGCAGTTGGCGGCCCATCGCCCACCACTGCGGTCCCATGCCGGTGAAGACGAAGACCGGTTCGGGCACCTTGCGGGCGATCACCTTGGCGGTGCGGCCCTCGCCATTGGCGAAGTCCACCAGGGTCCGCACCAGCTCGGTGTCGTCACCGAAGGCCAGGCCCGCGCGCACAGGGTGGTGGTGGCGGCGCGTCCACGCCGCCTCGGCCAGCCGGGCGGGGTCGGCGCCCGCCGCGATGAGCTCGGCGAAGCCGCGTGCCAGGGCGCGAACGGCGGTGTCGTTGCGGGCCGAGATCGGCAGCACGCCAAGGTGTCCGGGCTCGCGGGCGGGAGCCTCCGCCGGGATGTACTCCTGGAGGATGGCGTGCGCGTTGGTGCCGCCGTATCCGAAGCCGTTGACCGCGATGGTCATTCGCGCACCCGGCGCGACCGGCTGGGCCTCCAGCTGCAGCGCCAGGCCGAGCTCGTCGAAGGGGATGTCGGGATTGGGCTCGTCGAGCCAGCCCTGCGGGGCGATCGTGCGATGGGTGATGGCCAGCGCCGACTTGATGACGCTTGCGATGCCCGAGGCCGCCTCGGTGTGCCCGAGCTGCGCCTTCACCGAGCCCACGCCCAGCGGTCCGGTACGCTCCCCGACCCGTCCGTAGGCGCGGCCGATGGCCCGCAGCTCGAGCGGATCGCCGACCGGCGTGCCGGTCCCGTGCGCCTCCACGTAGGTGACCTCGTGCGGCGCGATGCCCGCCCGTTCGGTCACCGACTTCGCCAGGGCCTCCTGCAGATCGGCATTGGGCACGGTGATGGCGGTGGTGCGCCCGTCCTGATTGGACCCGGTCGCCTTGACCACCGCGTAGATCCGGTCCCCGTCGCGTTCGGCGTCTTCGAGCCGCTTCAGGACCACGATGCCCGAGCCCTCGCCACGCCCGTAGCCGTCCGCGCTCGCGTCGAAGGGCTTGCTGCGGCCGTCGGCGGCCAGGAAGCCGCCCTTGCACATGGACACGAACGTCTCGGGCTGCAGCATCAGGGTGACGCCGCCGGCCAGCGCCACGGTGCAGTCGCCGTTCTCGAGCCCCTGGCAGGCCAGGTGGAAGGCCACCAGCGACGACGAGCACGCGGTGTCCACCGTCAGGGCGGGCCCGATCATGTTGAGCGCGTACGCGATCCGGTTGGAGATCATGGTGTATGACGCGCCTGCCGGGGTATGCATGTCCACCCAGGGCAGCGTCGCATTGGTCAGGGACGTACCCATCTGGTCGAGGGTGAAGGCCCCGACGTAGACGCCGATCGGCGCACCCGAGACCCGACCGGCGATGCCCGCGTCGTCCAGTGCCTCCCAGGCGACCTCGAGCACCAGCCGCTGCTGGGGGTCCATGGCGGCGGCCTCGCGCGGTGAGATGCCGAAGAATTCGGGGTCGAAGGCCCACGGATCGCCGGTCATGAACGCGGCGCGCTTGGTGTACATGCGCCCCGGCGTGCGCTTGTCCGGGTCGTAGAAGCGGCGGTAGTCCCACCGATCGGACGGGATCTCCACGACCCCGTCGCCCTTGTTGATGATGAAGTCCCAGAACGATTCCGGTGAATCGATACCACCGGCGTAGCGGCACCCGATTCCGACAATGGCAATGTCAGACACTACGTCTCCTCGGCAAAACAGAAACGAACCTGGCGATCCCCCCGAGGCAATGCGGAGCCGCGCTCGTGATCCACGATCCGGGCGCCCGCTGCCGACGTCAGCCGGCGCTGACGCGCGTCGGCGGACGCAGCAGGAAGTTCATGTCCGGACCGCTACTCCCGATTCGGGTCCGGCTGACCTGCTCGAAATTGATCGTCTCGTAGTAGGCGACGTTCTCGTCCTTGCAGATTCCGCACAGCGCGCGGCCGTGCGCGTCGGATTCGGCGGTGAGCCGGGCCAGTAGCGCGCGGCCCACACCCGCCCGCTGCGCCTGGGGTTCCGCGCCCAGATAGACCAGATAGTTGTGCGGTTCGGCGGGCGCGGTGCGGGCGATGGCGGCATCCACCTCGATGCCGCGCTTGGTCGCACCGACACCCATGGCCCACAGCAGCTGCGGGCCCGAAATGGCTTCCCGCCATGCCGGATTGCGGTAGCCGTCCGGAATCCACAGCGACACGCCGACGATCCGGTCGTCCACCTCCGCCACCAGCGCGGCGCCGGCGGGCAGGTAGCGGTGTTTGATCAGAACGCGAAGCATGCCGGGCGCGTGCCGGCGGCGGACCACGGGATCAGGGAAGACATAGTCCTCGATCGGATCGTCGGACTCGAAGGCCAGGGCGAGCACCCGGACCATGTCCTCGATGTCGGCTGCGGTGGCGCGGCGAACGACCGGTGCATGCGACTGAACCAAAACAGTCCCCTACATTTTCATGCCCGTCGGCGCCCGACCCCGATGACGGACAGTCTGCTGGTGTCCAGTGGTGCCTGCGTGTCCCCACTGGATGGTAGCCCCGCAGGCTACTGCGGAGTAGGGTACTCGTAAGTTACTGATCATGCGGCCGATTCGTGTTGTGGCATAAAATGATTCACCGGGGGATGGCCTGATGCTGTGACATGCCCTGGGGTTCGCGCGCGTAAAGCGATATCGCTTCGTTTCGTCCGGGTGACCCCGGGTTCCCATAGAGTGGGAGCGTGGCCGCACTTCTAACCCAAGGGCAGACCGGTGAACTGGGCGTCGCGGATATCACCGTGACGGTGCATTTCAGCGCGGGTATCGATCTGGCCGCGCTGCTTCTCACCGACCGTGGCGCCGTCCGCGACGACAATGACCTGATCTTCTACAACCACCCCGCGGGCCCCGGCATCCAGCTGGTGCCCGGGCAGAACGCCTTTGCCGTCAGCCTGGCGTCGATCCCGCAGGGGGTGGCGCACATCCGCATCGTGGTCACCCTGGACGACCGCGACGGCCGCCTCGGCGACTATCCCGCCCCGCACATCGGCATCGCGGACGAGCGCGGAATCCCGCTGTACGAGTACGTGATCGACGGCCTCGGCAACGAATCGACGGTGGCGGCTCTGGATCTGGACCGCGGCGACGACGGCTGGTACGCCCGGGCGGTCGGCTTCGGCCATCCCGGCGGCTTCGCGGCACTGCTCGCCGATCACGGCGTGTCGATCAGCACCTCGCCGCAGCCGGCGCGCTCGGCCGCGCCCGTCATCGCGCCGGTGCTGCGGGCCGGCGACACCGTCGCGCTGCGGCGGCAGGGCGCCGACCTGAGCTTCGTCAAGATGGGGCTGGGCTGGGATCCCGTCCAGGTACAGCACAAATGGGGTTCGCGCCCGGCCGAGATCGATCTGGACGCCTCGGCCCTGGTGTACGCCGGGCACGATCTGGTGGACGCCGCGTACTACGGCCAGCTGGTGACCAAGGACGGCGCCATCCGGCACTCCGGCGACAACCTCACCGGTGAGGGCAAGGGCGACGACGAGGTCATCACCGTCGACCTGACCCGGGTAGGCTCGCATGTCACCGCCATCGTCTTCGTCATCACCTCCTACGCGGGGCACACCTTCGAGCGGGTGCGCAATGCCTTCTGGCGCTTGATCGACGGCACCAACAGCGCCGAACTCACCCGGTCCAACCTGAGCTCGGGCGGCCCGCACACCGGCATGGTGGTGGCGAAAGTGCACCGCGAGGACGGCATCTGGAAGGTGCAGGCGCTCGGTCACCCGATTCAGGCCGGGCATCCCGTCGAGGCGGCCGCGCAGGTCGGCAAGTTCCTCTGACTTCCGGACCCGGCCGGTCCTTCCGGCCGGGTTTTCCGGCGAGTCGCCGGTGTGCCGCAGGTGAACAGGTTCATCCGGGTCCGGCCGGATGCTGATTGCGGCCATACTGTCGTGGTTTTCGTGGTTCCAATCTGTGCTGCTCTACCCCCTTCCATTGCTGAAACGAGGTAGCTCACATGTTGCTTACGTCACGACGGTTCGGCGTCACACCGAAATCCCTGCTGTTACTGGTCTTCCTGGCCATCATCGGGCTCGCCATCAGCGCTTGCTCGGGCGCGCAGGGCAGTTCGGTGTCCGCGGGCACGCTGGACACGGGGTTCGGTGACGGCGGCAAGGTCATCACCGATCTAGGGTCGCGGGCCGATCACGCGAATGCCGTTGTGGTGCAGCCCGATGGCAAGATCGTCGTCGCCGGCAGCACCCTGGATCCGGCCCAGGGCGACAACTTCGCCGTGGTTCGTTACTCCTCGAATGGCAAGCTGGACAACGGGTTCGGCACCGGCGGCAAGGTGACCACCGACTTCGGCGGCAAATCCGATGTGGCGAGTGCGATCGCCCTCCAGTCCGACGGCAAGATCGTCGCGGTGGGCACCAGCCACGGCACCACCACCGGCGACAATATCGCGCTGGCGCGCTATACCTCGGATGGCAAGCTGGACAGCGGCTTCGGCACCGGCGGACAGGTGAGCACCGATCTGGGCACCGCCGCGGATCACGGTAATGCGGTGGCGGTGCAGTCCGATGGCAAGATCGTGGTGGTGGGCAGCACCCGGGACCAGGTGCAGGGCGACAACTTCGTCGTGGTGCGGTACACGCCGGATGGCAAGCTGGACAGGGGTTTCGGTGACAAAGGCAAGGTGTCCACCGACTTCGGCGGCAAGGCGGACACGGCGAAATCCGTTGTCGTGGAAGCGGATGGGAAGATCGTGGTCGCGGGCACCAGCACCGGCACCACCACCGGGGACAATATCGCGGTGGCCCGCTACACCTCCGACGGTAAGCTGGACCCCGGGTTCGGCGCGGGTGGTCAGGTGAGCACGGATCTGGGCACCGCCGCGGATCACGGTAATGCGGTGGCGGTGCAGTCCGACGGCAAGATCGTGGTGGTGGGCAGCACCAAGGACCCGGTCCAGGGCGACAACTTCCTGGTGGTGCGGTACACGCCGGATGGCAAGCTGGACAGCGGTTTCGGTGAGAATGGCAAGACCGCCACGGACTTCGGCGGCAAGGCCGATGTGGCCGCGGCGGTGGCGCTGGCTCACGACGGCAAGATCGTCGTCGTCGGCACCAGCAGCGGCACCGGCACCGGGGACAATATCGCGCTGGCCCGCTACACCTCCGACGGCAAGCCCGACAGCGGCTTCGGTGCGGACGGAAAGGTGAGCACCGACCTCGGGACGGCGGCCGATCACGGGAATGCCGTGGCGCTGCAGGCGAATGGCGAGATCGTGGTGGCAGGAACCACCAGGGATCCCGCGCAGGGTGACAACTTCGTGGTGCTGCGTTACGGCGCCTGATCCCGGTTCGGTTCGCGGCGGGGCGCGTCCGGCCCGGACTCGCCCCGTTTCCGTCGGGCGTCGTGTTGTCAGGAGACGCTGATGAAGCGGCCCAACTGCGGGACGGCCTCGCCCGGGTGCTTGGCCTGGAAGCCCTCTCCGATGGCCTGCAGGGCCCACACGCCGTTCGCGCGGAACACCTTGGCCATGGCGATGGCCGTGAACGGCATGCCACCCGCCAGCGCGTACCGGGCCAGCTCGGCCTGCGTGGTGTCGTCCACCAGCCGGCAGTAGGCATTGCTGACCTGCTCGAAGGTGTGGCCCTGATATGAGGTGACGATGAACAGCAGCGTATTCACCTGGCGTGGCACACGACTCAGGTCGACCAGGATCACCTCGTCGTCCCCGGCAGTGCCCTCGCCGGTGAGGTTGTCGCCCGAATGCCGGATGGAGCCGTCCTTGGACGTCAGCTGCCCGTAGTAGGCCACGTCCACCAGGTGCCGGTCGGCGAACATGGCCACCCAGGCGTCCAGGTCGATGTTCACCGGTCGCCGCCCGAACAGTCCGCCCTGGCGGGCGGGGTCCCATCCGAGCCCCATCCGAATCCGGGTCAGCGCGACACCGCCGTCCTTGCGCAGGGTGACGCGCTGACCCTTGGACAGATTCACCGGTCGCCCGCGTGCGAGCCCGCCGTCACCGGTCGGCGGCGCGGGGTTCGGGGGCGGCGGGGCCTGATACGCCGAATACTGCTGGGGCTGGGCGGGATACGGTGAACTCGGCGGCTGAGTGGGATATGGCGGAGTCGGTGGCGGTTGAATGGGACACGGCGAGTTCGGCGTGACATAGGTCGGCTCGACCGGCGGCGGGTAGGCCGTGGGGGACGGCGGCGGAGGCGGCACAGTGGTGCGGGTCTCGGCGGGCGGCGCTTCCTCGACGGTGACCCCGTGGTCGGTGACCAGGGCCTCGAAGCCGCCCGCATAGCTCTGGCCGACCGCGCGCACCTTCCAGTTGCCATACCGCCGGTACAGCTCCACCGCGATCACGATCGATTCGGTGTGCAGGTCTTCGATCTTGTACTCGTACAGCGGGTTCCCGTGTTGATCGGAGACCAGCGCGATCGGCGGCGCGATCCGGCCGAAGGTGGACCCCGCCTCGTCGAGCGTGATCACAGCCCGGATCTGGGTGATGTCGGCGGGCACTCGGGTCAGCGCCACCGACAGTTCGGCGGGCTGCCCCGCCACCCCGTTCCGCAGCCGCACCCCTGGCCCGGCCGGCTGGTTGTAGAACACGAAATCCGCGTCCGAGCGCACCTTCCCGTGCTCGGTAACCAGCAGCGCGGACAGCGCGGCGGCCGCCGCGACCCGGACGGAAACCACCACCTCCGGCGCGGTGAGCGGTCCGTTCTGACCCTTCACGAGCGTTGTGGACAAGGCCGACCCTCCCGTATCGAGACGTCCACTTGCCACTGTAGGAGACCCCGGTGCCCTCAGCAGCCGAGCTGGTCGGCCAGGTCGAGGAAATCCACGGCATTGATATCGAATTCGTCCGAGAACTCCGTGTCGCCGAACTCGGGATCGCCGTACTCCAGGGGTCGCGTGATGAACGCCGTCCGGAATCCGAGCTCGCCGGCCGCCCGGATGTCGTACTTATGGCTGGCCACCATCATGATCTCGGCCGGTTCCAGCCCCAGATACCGCGCCGCGAGCCGATAGGTCCGCGGATCCGGCTTGAACACCCCGGCCATCTCCGCCGCGAACACGGCATGCCACGGCAGCTCCCCGTGCTGCGAAATCTCCACCACGGCACTGACATCCGCGTTCGACAGCGTCGCCAGCGTGAACCGCTCCCGCAATCGCCGCAGCCCCGCCACCGTATCCGGCCACGGGTCCAGCCGAGCCCACGCCCGGGTCAGCTCGTCCCGCTCCGCCACCCCGACCGAGATCCCCCTCGCCTCGAGCAGCGGGTCCAGCGTCTTCCGGTACACCGAGGCCACGCTCACCCAGGGCCCCTGCTCCGGCCGCCGCGACGTCTCCGTGAAATACGCGGCCCGCCACTCGTTCACGAACCCGCCCCAGTCCTCTCCCGGCCGGTCACCCCCGAGCACGGCCTCGGCCGCCCGCCGGATGGTCGAATGGAAATCGGTAGCGGTCCCCTGCACATCGAACAACAGCGCCTTCGGGCTCAATACGTCCACAGTCGAAGACTAGGCGAGTTGTTTGTCATAGTTCCGACGGCCAGGGACGGTTCTAGGCTCATCCCATGGAAACCGGTAGGGCGAGTTGGACGGCTTTGGCTACCGCGTATGCGCGGGCCTATCACCAGCTTTCGGGGGAGCCTCGGGTGTTCACCGATCCGCTGGCGGCGCGGATCTTGGGGATGACGGCGGATCGGATCGGGGATCTGGATACCGCGACGCTGGATCGGCCGGGCGGGAACGATCCGCGGAAGCGGGTGCGGCGGTACTTCCTGGGGGCGCGGGCTCGGTTCGCGGAGGAGGTGGTGGCCGGGGCGGTGGCCGACGGGACCACGCAGGTGGTGATTCTGGGGGCGGGTCTGGATACGTTCGGGTATCGGAATCCGTATCCCGGTCTGCGGGTGTTCGAGGTCGACCATCCGGACACGCAGAAGTGGAAGCGTGAGATGCTCGCTAAGGCCGGGATCGAGATTCCGGAGTCGCTCACGTTCGTTCCGGTGGATTTCGAAACCGGCACGCTGGCAGGGGGATTGGCTGCCGCCGGGTTCGATCGCGAGCGGTCGGCGGTGTTCGTCTGGCTCGGTGTGGTCATGTATCTGACCCGGGAAGCGATCGAGGAGACCCTGCGGTTCATTGCGGGGCAGGGGCAGCCGGTGCATGTCGTGCTCGACTACCTGAGCGGGGGAAGCACGGACGAGGAGCGTGCGGAGGTGCGGGCGCGGGCGGAGCGGATCGCGGCGATGAACGAGCCGTGGCTGAGTTTCTTCGAATCGGAGGAGATCGAGAACCTGCTGCGGTCAGTGGGATTCGACATGGTCGAGTTGCGGTCGCTGTCGGGATTGTTCGAGGAGTACCTCGGCGAACCGCTGGCCGATCTGCCGCCGGGCAACGGTCGCGCGCCGCTGCTGCACGCGGTCCGCGGTCCGGTCGGAGACTGAAGATTGCCTGAAACTCCGCGCCCGACCGGCTGAGCGGGCGCGCGGGCGCTCGATACTCGGGGACATGGGCAAGTCTGCGGAGTGGATGCGTACCGCGCGGGTGCTGCGCCGGACCGGGTTCGGGGCGACCGGGCCCGAGATCGACGCGGTCTCGGATGTGGCGGGCTACCTGCGCGCCGCGCTGACCGCCGACCCCGAGGCCGATCCGGGCGCTCGTGCCACCCCCGTGCCGGAGCTGGTCCCACCCGCCCCGCTCGGCAAGGGCGCGACGACCGAGGCCCGCAAGCAGTACCAGGCGCAGATCACCGGTCAGCTGGACACGCTGACCTGGTGGTGGCTGCGGCGCATGGCCGCCGTCCGGGTCCCGGTCCGGGAGAAGCTGACCCTGCTGTGGCACAACCACTTCGCCACCTCGGCCAGCAAGGTGCGCAATGCCGCCGAGATGGCCGCGCAGAACCGGACGCTGCGGGCCGGCGGCGCGGGTGACTTCTCCGCGCTCGCCTATGCCATGCTCACCGATCCGGCCATGCTGCGCTGGCTCGACGGCGTCGCGAATACCGCGAAGGCGCCCAACGAGAACCTGTCCCGCGAGTTCATGGAACTCTTCGCGCTCGGCCACGGCAATGGCTACACCGAGACCGATGTGCGCGAGGGCGCCCGGGCCCTGACCGGCTGGACCATCACCGGCGGTGCGGCCACCTTCGACCCCGAGCGCCACGACACCGGAGCGAAAACCGTGCTGGGCGTGACGGGTGCACTGGACGCCCGGTCGTTCTGCGATGCCGTGCTCGCCCGCCCGGAGTCCCCGCGGTTCGTCGCCGGGCGACTGTGGCAGCAGCTGGCCTCCGACGATCCGCCCTCCGATGCCGCCCTGAACCGCCTGACCGCCGCCTACGGCCCCGGCCGGGACCTGTCCGCCCTGGTGACGGCCGTCTGCACCGATCCCGAATTCACCACCGCCCGCGACACCGTCGTCCACGGACCGGTCGAATGGCTGATCGCCGCCGTGCGGGCCTTCAGGATCCCGCTGACCGCGGACGCCGATGCCCGCGCCCTCGCCGGGACGCTGCGCAAACTCGGCCAGCTGCCCTTCTATCCGCCCACCGTCGGCGGCTGGCCACGCGGGCAGGGCTGGATGTCGAGTGCCGCCGCGCAGATACGGCTCACGGCGGCAATGGATCTGATGAAGCAGGCCGACCTGTCGCCGATCACGCAGGCGGGCCGAGCCGACCGCCTGGACGTCACCGCCTACCTGCTCGGCGTCGGCTCCTGGTCCGACCGCAGCGCCGCCGTGCTCGCGACCGCCGTCGATCAGCCGCCCCGGCTGGCCGCGCTCGCCATCAATACGCCCGAATACCTCACCAGCTGAAAGCCACACCACCATGCCGCAATTCAGTCGCAGACAGTTCCTGGTCGGCACCGGCGTGCTGGGCGCGCTCGGCGTGGCCGGCGCCTCCGTGATCACCTGGGACGAGTTGCAGCAGCGCGCCGTCACCACCCCGCTGGCCGCCGGTTCCGGAATCCTGGTGGTGCTCACCCTCTACGGCGGCAATGACGGCATCAGCACCGTGATTCCCTACGCGGACAATGCCTATCACGACGCTCGCCCCGAGCTGTCCTACCGCCCCGAGGAAGTCCTGCATCTGGATGACCAGCTGGGCCTCAACCCGGCCCTGAAGGGCCTGTCCGGCCTGTGGAGCGACCGCACCCTCGCCATTGTGCGCGGAGTCGGGTATCCCAAACCCGACCACAGCCACTTCCGTTCCATGGACATCTGGCAGACGGCCTCACCCGACGAGCCGGTGCAGACCGGATGGATCGGCCGCTGGCTGGACGCGACCGGTGACGATCCGGTCCGCGCGGTCAATATCGGGCCCGTTCTGCCCCAGCTCGCCCTGGGCGCGAAACACACTGCGGCAGCGCTGGATCCAGCGTCCGCGCCGCTGTCCGCCGACCTGGCCGCGGCCCTGTCCGGCCTGGCCGCCGCCGACGCCGCCGACAGCCCGGCGCGGGCCCGGGTCTGCACCGGCTATCAGGCCGAACAGACTGTACGGCAGACCTTTTCGTCGCTGAAGCCGCCCGGGAAGACGGCCGCGAACCCGCTGACCGCCCAGTTGGACCTGGTCTCCCAGTGCGTCAAGGCCGGTGTCCCCACCCGCGTCTACTCGGTCAGCCTGGGCGGCTTCGACACCCACGCCGACGAACGGCACACCCAGGAACAGTTGCTGGGCCGCCTGGGCGAGGCGGTCACCGCCTTCCTGAAGGACCTCTCGACACATCCGCGCGGCCGCGATGTGGTGCTGATGGCCTATAGCGAGTTCGGCCGCCGGGTGGCCGCGAATGCCTCGCAGGGCACCGATCACGGCACCGCCGGACCCGTCTTCCTGGCCGGGGCGTCCGTGGCGGGCGGCTTCCACGGCGACGAGCCCAGCCTCACCGACCTCGACAATGGCGACCTGAAGGTGACCGTCGACTTCCGCGACGTCTATCACGAACTGCTGCACCGGGTCCTCGCCACCGACCCCGCCCCGGTGGTCGGTTCCGGTCGCCGCGACCTCGGGCTGCTGTCCGCCTGACCACGACATGACCGGAGTTTCGGCCTGCCGACACGTCTACGTGTTGCCGACCCACTCGGAACGCGGTATTCAGTTCGCTCGTGTGGGAAGGCGAATCGAGGCTGAGAGTAGGAACCGGTGCGCGCCGATGTTTCTGCGGTGGGCAGGGCGAGAAACACGCATGGCCGCCGCGACCCACGGATCCGACTGCTGCCCCAGTTACTGGCCGCGGCGGCGGAGGGTAATCCGTCCGGGACAGCACTGCGCGCGGGCGCGCAGTCGCTGACCTATGCCGAGCTCGACGAGCGATCCACCCGCCTGGCGCGGGTGCTGGTGGCCCGGGGGCTGGGCCCGGGCGACCGGGTGGTGCTGGCGCTGCCGCGCTCGCCCGAGGCGGTGGTCGCGGTCTGGGCGGTGGCGAAATCGGGGGCGGCCTTCGTGCCGGTCGACCCCGGCTATCCGCCGGACCGGGTGGCGCACATGCTCGCCGACGCGGGCGCGCGCAGCGGGCTCACCCTGTCCGCACTCCGCGACCGGCTCGGCGCTGACCTCGACTGGCTCGAACTCGACGCGCCCCGCTGTGCCGCGCTCCTCGCCGACGCCTCGGCCGAATCCCTGCACTTCACCGAACGCACCCGCCGCCTACACGGCCGGGATATCGCGTATGTCATCTACACCTCCGGGTCGACCGGGGCCCCGAAAGGCGTGGCGGTCACGCATTCCGGTCTCGCCGGGCTCTGCGCCGACCAGTCCCGTCGCTTCGCCGTCACCGCCGAGTCCCGGACCCTGCACTTCGCCTCCCCGAGTTTCGACGCCGCTGTGCTCGAACTGCTGCTGGCCGTCGGAGCCGGCGCGACCATGGTGCTCGCGCCCGCGGACTGCTATGGCGGTGGCGAACTCGCAGACCTGCTGCGCGCCGAGCGGGTGACGCACGCCTTCCTGACCCCGGCCGCCCTGGCCGGACTGGAGGCGAGCAGGCTGCCCGACCTGGCGGTGGTGGTCGCGGGCGGCGAGGAGTGCCCGCCGGATCTGGTCGCACGCTGGTCGCCGGGACGGTCCTTCTTCAATCTCTACGGCCCGACCGAAACCACCGTCGCCGCGACCATCAGCACCGCGCTGGCCACCGTGGACACCGTCGATATCGGTGGACCGATCGCCGGGGTGACCGCTCTCGTCCTGGACCCCCGCCTCCGGCCGGTGCCGACGGCGGTGGCCGGTGAGCTGTATCTGGCCGGGCCGGGCCTGGCGCGCGGGTATCACGAGCGTCCCGGGCTGACCGCCGCCCGCTTCGTGGCGCACCCGAATGGCAAGGGGGAGCGCCTCTATCGGACCGGTGACGTGGTGCGGTGGATCAGCGGCCGCGCCGGTGTCCCGGTGCTGCAATACCTGGGCCGCAACGATTCGCAGGTGCAGATCCGGGGCATCCGGGTGGAGCTCGATGAGATCGACGCCGTCCTGTCCGCACACGAATCCGTGGCCTTCGCAACCACTTGCGTACGTCGCCTGCGCAGCGGAGCCGACGGTGTGGTGTCGTACGTGGTGCCCGCGGCGGGCACCGTCGTGGATACCGCGAGCCTGGCCGAGTATGCGCGGCAACAGCTTCCACGCCATGCCGTCCCCGCCGCCATCACCGTGATCGACGCCATTCCCCTGACTCCGTCCGGGAAGCTGGATCGGGCCGCCCTGCCCGAGCCCATCGTCGCCGCGCGCCCGTACCGGCCCTCGCTGACCGCCAGCGAGCGTGCCGTGGCCGCCGCCTTCGCGGAGCTGCTCGGGGTGGGCCGGATCGGCGCGGCCGACGACTTCTTCGAGCTCGGCGGAAACTCCCTCCTCGCCACCCGATTGGCCGGACGGCTGGGTGCGGATCGGGGCACCCGGGTGCCCGTGCAGTTGATCTTCGAGCATTCGACGGTGGCCGCGCTGGCGGCGGCCGTCGACGCGCTAGAGGGCGGTGCCCGGCCACCGCTGACCGCGCGGTCGCGCCGCGCGACCCGGGTGCCGCTGTCGCCGACGCAGCAGCGCCTGTGGTTTCTGGCGCGTCTGGACCCGGGATCGGCGAGCTACAACATCCCGTTCGCACTGCGCCTGTCCGGCGAACTCGACACGGTGGCTCTGGAACTCGCCGTGCGTGATCTGCTCGACCGGCACGAGGCGCTGCGTACCAGCTACCCCGAGCACCATGGCACCGGCTATCAGGACATCCTGCCCGCCGCCGCAGTCCAGTTCGATATGGCACCGGTCGACATCGCGGAGACCGAGGTGCGGCCGCAGCTGATCATGCTGTCGGGTACGGGATTCGACGTCACCGCCGAGGTCCCGGTGCGTCTGCGGCTGTTCCGGACCGCCGACCGCGAGCACGTACTGGCCGTCGTGATCCACCACCTGGCCGCTGACGGTTTCTCCATGGTCCCGCTGACCCGCGACCTCATGGCCGCCTACACCGCCCGCACCCGCGGCACAGCCCCCGACTGGCCGCCACTGCGTGTGCAGTACGCCGACTACGCGATCTGGCAGCGCGAATTGCTGGGCGTGGCATCGGATCCCGGCTCAGTGGTGGCGACTCAACTGCTGCACTGGCGCGAGGCGCTCGCGGGCCTGCCCCCACTGCTGGACCTGCCCACCGATCGCCCGCGCCCACCGGTGGCGTCGCATCGCGGTGCGGCCCAGCACTTCCGGGTGGACGCCACCCTGCACCGGGCGCTGGAGGAACTGGCCCGTGCGCGCGGCATGTCCGTGTTCATGCTGGTGCACGCGGCGCTCGCGGTCGTGCTGGCCCGGCTGGCCGGAACCACGGACGTGGCGGTGGGAGCGCCGGTCGCGGGCCGCGGCGAACCCGAGCTCGACGATGTGGTCGGCATGTTCGTCAATACCCTGGTCCTGCGCACCCGCATCGACCCGGGCGAGAGCTTCGCCCGCCTGCTCGACCGAGTGCGCGAAACCGACCTGGCCGCCCTCGCCCATGCCGAACTGCCCTTCGAACGGCTGGTGGCCGACCTGGACCCGCCGCGCAGCCGGGCGCATCACCCGCTGTTCCAGGTGGCCCTGTCCTTCCAGGAATTCGGCGATCAGGTGCTGCGGCTGCCCGGTCTGACGGTCACCGCGGCCGACCTGGGTGAGACCTTCTCACCCTTCGATCTGCAACTGACGGTCGTAGCGCAGCGCGACTCCGAAGGCGCTGCGGGACTGAGCTGTTCGTGGCGATACGCCGTCGATCTGTTCGACGATCCGACCATCGCCCGGCTCGGCCGACGGCTGACCGCGCTGCTCGCCGCGGTCGCCGCCGACCCGGAGCGGGCAGTCGGGGACCTGCCCCTGACCGAGGCCGCCGAACTCGCAACCTTCGCGGCGACCGGGCCGAATCACACAGTGCCACACAGGTTCATGTTCGAGGCGTTCATGGACCAGACCCAGCGAACCCCCGACACGCTCGCGGTGACCGGAGACGGCGGCGCACTGACCTATCGCGAGCTCGCCGAGCGATCGAATCGTTTGGCACGCAAGCTGATCGGGCTGGGCGTCGGTCCCGGCGCCGGGGTCGGCGCCACGCTGGATCCCGGCCCCGATCTGGTGGTATGCCTCTACGCCATCGTGCAGGCCGGTGGCGCGTTCGTGCCGATCGACCCCGGCCAGCCCGCCGACCGGATCGAGGCCATGCTGGCCACGGCCGCGCCCGTGTGCACGGTGACCGCCGATCTCCTGAATCCCGCTGAGCTGTCCGAGTTCTCCGCCGATCCGGTGACCGACGCCGACCGGCTGCGGCCGCTGCGTGAACAGGACCTCGCCTATGTGATCTTCACATCCGGATCCACCGGCCGCCCCAAGGCCGTCGGCGTCCCGCATGCCGCCCTGGCCGGCTACATCGCGTTCTTCACCGGCGAATACCAGCTGACCGAACGCGATACCTACCTCCAGCTGGTGCCCGCCACCTTCGACGCCTCCCTCATCGGCGCCACGGTCCCGCTCGCCGTGGGCGCGCACCTGGTGATCCCGTCGGGGCCGGGCCGCGCCGATCCGGAACACCTGGCCGATCTCATGGCCCGCCACCGGGTATCGGCTTTCCTCGCCGTCCCGTCCCTGCTGCGCGCGCTGCTGGACCATGCCCCGGCCGCGGCCTTCGCGGCACTGCGTGTGGTGTGGGCCGGTGGTGAAGCTCTGCCCGCCGAGCTGATCGCGCGATTCACCGCCGCCGGCCCGGCCCGGCTGCACAACCTGTACGGGCCCACCGAGGCGACGATTTCCGTGACCGGCGTCGAGGTCACGCACTCGGGCGACGCACCGGTGTCCATCGGTGCGCCGCACTGGAATTCGCGCGCCTACGTGCTCGATTCCCGCCTGCACCCCGTGCCCGCGGGCACGCCCGGCGAGCTGTACGTCGCGGGTGCTCAACTCGCCCGCGGTTACCTCGGACAGGCCGGTACTACGGCGGATCACTTCGTAGCCGATCCCTTCACCACCGCGGGGGAGCGCATGTACCGCACCGGCGACCTGGTCCGGCGTACCCGCTGCGGTGGCCTGGAATACCTGGGCCGCACGGATTTCCAGCTCGAGCTGCACGGCCTGCGCATCGAACCCGGTGAGGTGGAGGCCGCACTGCGCACGCACCCTGCTGTCGCCGAGGCGGTTGTGGCGATCCGCCGGGAGCGGCTGGTGGGATACCTGCGCACCGGCGTGGCCGACCCGGACCTCTCCGACGTGCTGTCGGCAGCCCGAAAGCGGCTGCCCGGCTATATGATTCCCGCCCAGCTGATCGTGGTCGAGGCCTTCCCTCTCGGGCCGACGGGCAAGCTGGACCGGGCGGCGCTGCCCGATCCCGAACTTCCGGTGCGGGAATACCGTGCGCCGGAGACACCCGAAGAACTGGCCATTGCGGATGTGCTCAGTGCGGAACTGGGCATCGATCGGGTCGGACGTGAGGACGACTTCTTCGCCCTGGGCGGAAACTCCCTGTCCGCCATCCGGGTTCGCGCCGCCCTGGCCGACCGGCTCGGCCGTCCGGTACCGCTCACTCACCTGTTCGCCCATCCGCAGGTGCGGGAACTCGCCGCCGCCCTGCGGGCGGACTCGGCCCCGATCAGCGATGAACCCGACCCCTCGGCCGACATGGCCCTGGCCCCGGAGATCACCGCCGCGGGCCTCCCCGCGCTTCGTCCGGGCGAACCCGCCGCCATTCTGCTCACCGGCGCAACCGGATTCCTCGGCGCCTTCCTGCTGCGGGAGCTGCTCGACCGAACCACCGCAACCATCTATTGCCTCGCACGCGCCCGCGATGTCTCCGCCGCACACGACCGGATCTCCGCGAACGCCACCCGCTATGGCATCGACATCTCCGCCGATGTACATCGAATCGCGGCTGTCCCCGGCGATCTCGCCCGACCCCGGCTCGGCCTGACCCCGGCGGAGTTCACCGAACTAACCCGGCAGATCGACGTGATCTACCACAACGCCGCCCTCGTCAACCACCTCGCGCCGTATACCCGCATGCGCGACGCCAACGTCAGCGGCACGGTGGAGGTCCTGCGGCTGGCCACCGTCGGTCGCTGCAAACCGGTTCACTACATCTCGACCGCCTCGGTCGCCGACGCCCCGCTCCCGCACGGGCTGCCGGGCTACGTCGCTACGAAATGGGTTGCCGAACACCTCGTCCGGACCGCCGCCGACCGCGGCCTGCCCGCTCGCGTCTACCGCCCCGGCCTGATCACCGGCGATTCCCGCACCGGCGCGGCCGGCACCGACGACGCCTGGTGGACCATGCTGCGCGCCATGCTGGTCCTCGGTCTCGCACCCGAGCTGCCGGATGGCGAGGTCGCCATGCTGCCCGTCGACCAGGCTGCCGCGGCCATCGTGGCCGCGGCAGCCGAACCCGCGGGGCCCGGCACCGTCGGCCTGCTGCCCGGACGGACCCTGTCCCTCGAGGCCATTCGCGACGAACTCCTGGGCCGGGGCTATCGGATCGACCTCGTCGACCCGGCGGAATTCGCGACCGCGCTGTTGACCGCGGCCGAACAACCCGGAGCCGACGACCTGCTGGTGCGGGCGGCCGCACTCACCGTCAACTATTCGGCCGAGGTGACCGGGGTCCCCGTCGATCCGGACTCCGCCTGTCCGGGCGCCGACCGTGTCACCCTGAATCG
Source organism: Nocardia sp. NPDC101769 (assembly GCF_044766925.1). Classification (NCBI taxonomy): domain Bacteria; kingdom Bacillati; phylum Actinomycetota; class Actinomycetes; order Mycobacteriales; family Nocardiaceae; genus Nocardia; species Nocardia sp. NPDC101769. The sequence continues at coordinate 180,884 of NZ_JBIWMX010000012.1, forward strand.
CTACCTCGACTTCTACGTCGCCACCGGCTTCCTCCCACCGCCGCCGCTGTGACCCGGGTCGCGTGCCCGGAATCAAAGCCCGCCGCCTGCGTTGGCAGTGACCATGACTCCGGCACTGCGGGCGATCCGCTTCTCCATCCTGGACCGCTCCCGGGTACGCGCGGGCCAGCCGCATCCGGAGGCTCTGCGCGAGACCGTCGAATTCGCCCGTCTCGCCGAAGAGTGGGGCTACCACCGCTTCTGGGTCTCCGAACACCACAGCGTGCCCGGCGTGGCCGGGTCCGCGCCGACGGTCCTGGCCGCCGCCATTGCCGCGGCCACCTCCCGCATCCGCGTCGGCACCGGCGGCGTCATGCTGCCCAACCATCAGCCGCTGATCGTTGCCGAACAGTTCGGTGTCCTGGAATCGCTGTATCCCGGCCGCATCGATATGGGCCTGGGCCGCTCGGTCGGCTTCACCGGCGGCGTGCGCCGCGCCCTCGGCCACGACCGGCGCGACGCCGAGGACTTCGACGCCCAATTGTCCGAGCTGCTGGCCTATTTCGCGGGTGGTCGCCAGGGCGTGCACGCCTGGCCCGCGGAGGGCCTGCGGGTGCCCGCCTTCCTGCTCGCCACCGGTTCCGGGGCCGAGCGTGCCGGCCGCTTCGGCCTGCCCCTGGTCATTGCGCCCGTCTCCGGTGCGGACGCCATGGTCGAGGCGATCGAGCGGTACCGCACCGGCTTCCGCCCGGGCCCCGGTGGCGACGAACCGTATGTCGTCCTCTCGGGCTCGGTCGTCATCGCCGACACCACCGAGCAGGCCCGCCGCCTGCTCCTACCCGAGGCCTGGTCGGCAGCCTGGTCCCGCACCCGCGGCGAATTCCCGCCCCTGAGCCCGCCCGAGCTCATCGAGCGCGAGCCCATGACCGACCGCCAGCGCACCCTGTTCGAGGAAGCCCTGCGCGGCCATATCCACGGCACCGCATCCGAGGTCCTCGCCGACCTGGACCGTCTGGTGCATCGCACCGGGGCCGACGAATTCCTGGTCCACACCAGCACTTACGACCGCACCGCCCGCCTGGAGTCCCACCGCCGGCTCGCGGAGGCGGTAGGGCTGCGCGCCGATGTGGAAGGACAGCGCGCTTCAGTGTGAGCCGTGCCAGACGCCGTGGTGCTCGCGGTGGGTGGACAGGTAAGCGGTGTCGCTGAGCAGCGTGTCGTAGAAGTCCAGGTCGATGTGCTGGGCCTGGAGATAGTTCATGATCCAGACCGTGGGCACCGTGCCCGGGAACTTCCCGAACATCTCGTCGATGTAAGTCGCTTGGAGAGCGACGAATTCGCGGAAGCGGCGGTCCCACGGTGCGGCGGCGCCGCGCACGCCCGGGGTGTCGGCGAAGGGTCCCGGCGTCGCCGGGTGGTACGGCCCGCCCGGCCCGAACTTGCGCTCGGCCAGCGCCTCGACCGCGGCGGCCATGGACTCGTGGTGCGGGCGGCAGAACGCCTCGAACACCCCGAGCAGCCCGGTGGGATTGGGGAACGGCCAGTCCGGATCGGCGTCATAGCGGAACCCCAGGCCCGGGACCTCCGGATCGCCGGACGCTCCCAGCACGGTGAGCCGGTCGATGCCGTCGAAGGTCCACCCGCCCAAACCCATGGCCCCGAGCAGCAGGTGGCCGTTCACCACCGCCGCCATGAGTTCGGCGGTGGCCTCGGTCAGCGAATACTGCTCGACGAAGCTGAGCGGAATCGGATCGGTGAAACGCAAACGGTCCCGGTACTTTTCGACGCCCGGGATCTCCCTCTTGTTGATGTCGTCGTACAGCGCGAACCCGTTCTGGACGAAGAACGCGATATTGGCGAGCAGCTGCTGGGCCACATCCGCGACCGGAATCACCAGCAGCGAGCCGGGGTGATTGGCGATCCAGGTGTTGTGGCCCTCCAGGTACGGCTCCTTGCGCGGAATGTGAATGCGCTTGTCCGACAACCGGATCACCCGCGCCAGCAGCGCGTTCAGCTGGGCCTCGGCCGCACCGTCGCCCTCGGCGTAGGCCGCCGTCGGCGCGGCGTCGCGGGTCGGCAGGAAGTAGGTCCCGGAGTCGTCGGTGAAGAAGAACTCGCTGGTGTGGAATCCGGCCGCCGAGGCGAAGGTTCGTCCCGTCGCCGACCCGCTGTAGTTGGGCCACGCGGGCGCGTATCCGGGATGGTGGCTGATCCCGAAATGCCATCCGGTCCAACCGGCGACGGTATTGAGCACCACCGCCCGCTCCAGCTCGCTCAGCGCGCGCGGCGCGTGCTTGCTGGTGAACGCCAGCGGGCCCGCCGGAATGCTCCCGCCCAGCGGAAAGCGCCGGGAGCGCCGCCCGTAGATGGCATCCAGGAGCGGGAAGCGTGCCAGTTCACGTAGCGCCTCCCGTTCGTCATCCCCGAGAGTCAAGGGCGGCAATCCCACAGAGTTCGAGTCCGGCATTGTTCTCCTTAGGTGAACGGAAGGTGAACGGAACTTGACCAAAAAGTCGGAGGTGGGCCATAATTGCCGATCTGTACCTCGCAACCCGCGAGGTCTGTGCAATCGGTATTACGCCGGCGCAACTCCGGAAGGAGGGCTGTCATGGCTTTCATCAACTTCTCTCGTAACCCGCTGACCGTGCTCTCGGTCCTCGCAGAGCGTTCCCGCTCGGCGCTGACCGCTCAGGAGCGGGCCAACCTGCGGTCCACGCGCGCCCGCGCCGCGATCTTCAGTGCCGCGCTGGGCGCCCACAGCACCCGCTGAGCCCCGGCCGTCGCGACGTCACGGAGCCGACGCTCGCCGTCCTGAATCATCCAGGGCGGCGGGCGTTTTCGTTACTCGGCTGGTCCCCGGCGGGCGCCGCCGGAGCTCGCAGCAGGGCCGGTGGTTCGGTTCGCGCGCTCCCCGGCTCGCGCTCGTCGACACCCTATCGACTGTCATAGCCGAAAGGTATCAGGTAGCGATCGGGAATTTGTGACCGCGATCACGCTTGAAACCGACGTAACGTCAGGTTTTAGCGTGGGTGGAGCACACCGAAAGGGAGGCGCGATGGATGAGCGGACCTGGCGGGTCGGGGAATTGGCCCGGGAGACCGGGGTGACCGTGCGGACGCTGCATCACTACGACCGGCTCGGGCTGGTGACGGCGTCCTCGCGCACCGGTGGCGGGCATCGCTGCTACGGCGCGGCGGACGTGCGGCGGTTGCATCGCGTGATCGCGTTGCGGGAGTTCGGGTTCACGCTCGAGGAGATCGCGGGCGTGCTCGCCGATGCTCCGGATCAGGACCCCCGGGACCTGGTCCGCCAGCAGCTCGAGGTGCTCGACCGCCGGATCGCACAGGCACTGCGCCTGCGCGCCCGCCTGCTCGGTGTGCGCGACGGACTCGACCGCACGGCCGAGCCGTCGGCACTGGAGTTCCTGCGATTGATCGAGGAGATGGTGGCCATGAATCAGCCCATGACGCTGGAGGAATTCACCCGGCTCGCCCAGCAGCGCGAGGCCCGGATGCGAGAACTCACCGAGGAGCAACGCGCCGAGCTGTTCCAGCGCCGCGAGGCCGCGTTCGCCGCGTTGAGCGCCGAGGATGTCGAGCGCATGCAGCAGGAGCGGCGACGCTACCTGCCGCCCGGCTTCGAACCCGGTGGCGCGCAAGGGTAGTCGCGTCGGCGAGGATGGCCCCGGTGTCCCGCCGGGGCCACACTCGCACAGGACTGAACAGCGCTGTGCCCCACTGATCAGCGGAGGGCGGCGCGGGCCCCGGCTGCCTCGAGCCTGATCCGGGCCGCCTCGGCGGCATCCTTGTCGACCTTCTCCAGGACCGCCTTGGGGGCCGCCTCGACCAGGTCCTTTGCCTCCTTGAGGCCGAGGCCGGGAATGATCTCCCGCATGGCCTTGATGACCTGAATCTTCTTGTCCCCGAAAGATTCCAGGACGAGGTCGAATTCGCTCTGCTCGTCCGCCGCCTCGGCCGGGGGCGCGTCCGCCACAGCCTGGACGGCCACGGGCGGCGCGGCGGTGACACCGAACTCTTCCTCGAACGCCTTCAGGAACTCCGAAAGCTCCAGCAGCGTCATACCTTTGAAAACGTCGAGCAACTCGACAATGGTCATCTTGGCCATGATGTACCCCTTGCAACGCTGACCAGGCGATACGAACAAGTCTAAGCGCGCGGAGCCGCCAAGGTCATCAGATATTCGCGTTCCCCGCGTGTCAGCGGGCGTGGCGCGCCATCGTCGATGGCGACCAGCGTGGAAGTGGCGGACAGATACAGGTATTCGGCGTCGCGGACCTCGTGGGCCAGGGTGAACGAGGTGGTGCCGATGCGTTCCACGACCGAGGTGACGGTGACCGGCGCGGCCCGGAAGAGCAGCGGCATGCGATAGGACAGGCGCTGGCCCGCCACCACCACCAGCCACGCGGCCCCGCCGGATTCGTGGCTGCCCGCCAGAGATTCGGAGCCACCCCGCAGAGATTCGGAGCCACCCCGCAGAGATTCGTAGCGGCCCAGCAGATCCGAGCGGGCCTCGTCGAGGTACTGGGCGAACACCACATTGTTGATGTGCTGCTGCGCGTCGATGTCGGTGCGGCGCAGCTGGATGTCGTAGGTGTGCATCAGGCTTCCAGATCTTTCAGCAGGTGGCGCTGATGCTCGGGCAGCGGGCGCGACTTCTGGGTGGCCTGGTCGAAGGCGACCATCGTGCACACGGACGTGGAGTACACCACATCCGCGTCCCGGATCTCCTGCTGCAGCGCGAACGACGAGGTGCCGATCTTGGTCACCCAGGTCTCCACCCGCACCGGCTGCTGGCGGTAGCGCAGCGGCGTCAGGTAGTCGATGTCCATCTGCGCGACCACATTGGCGCCGCCGAAACCCCGCGTCCAGAACAGGTCGATGCGGGATTCCTCCAGGTAGCGCAGGTGCGCCGCATTGTGCACATGCCCATCGGCGTCCATATCGGACCACCGCAGGGGGCACAGGAAAAGGTGTCGGGCCACCACGCATTCATATCAAGCGGGCCGCGGTGATTCAGCTCATGCCGGTTCGATCAGCAACGTCCGGGCTATTGTCGGATGGCCGAATCTGCAAGAGTCGTGTCATTGACGCCATCGGGCGGAGACCGCAGTCTGAAGGCATGCGGGTGGTGCTGATCGTGGTCTTCGACGGGTTCCAGCTGACCGATCTCGCCGGGCCCGCCGACGTGTTCACCGGGGCGGCCGCGCTCGGCGCGACCCCGGGTTACCGAGTCGAACTGGCCGCCGCGCAGTCCGGTCCGGTGCGGTCCTCGTGCGGCATCGAGGTGACCGCTGCGCACGGGCTCGACACCTGGGACGGACCGCTGGACACGCTGCTCGTGGTGGGCGGGTTGACCGTCTGGGCCGCGGCCGGGGACGCCGAGCTGGTGACCGGCATCCGGCGGCTGGCCGCCGGATCGGATCGGGTCGGCTCGGTCTGTTCGGGCACCTTCCTGCTGGCGCGGGCCGGACTGCTGGACGGCCGCCGCGCCACCACGCACTGGGCGGGCGGCGAGCTGCTGGCCGAGCAGTTCCCGGCCATCACCACCGAACCCGACCGCATCTATGTGCGCGACGGGCCGATGTGGACCTCGGCCGGGGTGACCGCGGGCATCGACCTGGCGCTGGCCATCGTGGCCGCCGACCACGGGCCGGACCTGGCGCGCGAGGTGGCGCGCTGGATGGTGGTGTACCTGCACCGGCCCGGCGGACAGAGCCAGTTCAGCACGCCGCTCGCGGCCAACCCGCCGAAGCGGAATTCGCTACGGGCGCTGCAGGTCTGGATGGAGGAGAATCTGGAGGCGGATCTCTCGCTGCCCGCGCTGGCCGGGCGGGTCGGCATGAGCATCCGGCACTTCTCCCGCGTCTTCGCCGGCGAGACCGGGACGACCCCCGCCCGCTATGTCGAGCAGGTCCGCGTGGCCGCGGCCCGGCGCCTGCTGGAGACCACCGACCAGCCCATGGACCGGATCGCCGCCGCCGTCGGGCTCGGTAGCCCCGAGACCCTGTACCGAATCTTCCACCGTCAGCTGGGCATACCGCCGGGCGAGTACCGCGCCCGGTTCACCACTTTCTGAAAGGGGGAGTGTCCCATGACATTCCAGATCGCCATCGTGCTCTACCCGGGCATGACCGTGCTGGACGCGATCGGGCCGTACGAGGTGCTGCGGATGATTCCGGACAGCGAATTGCGGTTCGTCTCCAATGAAGTCGGCCCGATCGTCTCCGACAGCGGGGTGCTCGCGCTGGGCGCGACCCACACCTTCGCCGAGACCCCCGCACCGGATCTGGTGCTGGTCGGCGGATCCGAGGCCGCGACCACCGAGGCCATGGCCAACCGCGAGCTCATCGAGTGGCTGCGGGCCGTGCACCCGAACACGCAGTGGACCACCTCGGTCTGTTCCGGTGCGCTGATCCTGGCCGCCGCGGACATCCTGCGCGGTCATCCCGCCACCACGCACTGGGCCGCCCAGCCCGCCCTGGCCGCGTTCGGGGCCGAGTCGCGCCCGCACGACCGGATCGTGCACAGCGGCAAGATCGTCACCGCCGCCGGGGTTTCCGCCGGAATCGATCTCGGGCTGTGGCTGGTCGGCCGGATCGCGGGGGACCAGGTCGCGCAGATGACTCAGCTCTACATCGAATACGACCCGCACCCGCCGTTCGACACCGGCCACCCGGACAAGGCGCCGGCCGAGATCATGCGCAAGGCTCGACTGGAGATGACCAAACGCGCCGCCACACCCCGCCTTCCGGTCGACCTGGCCACCACCTTCTGGCGGCTGACCCTCAACCGCATGCGGGAACGCGCCGCCGCCAAGCGCTGACTTCCCGTACCGTCGGAGGGGTGACCGAGCTGCTCGGCGACGATTTCTTCGCCAATCCGCATGCGTACTACCGGCTTTGGCGCGAGCAGGGCCCGGTCCACCGGGTGCATTTCGGCGACGGCGTGGACCGCTGGCTCATCATCGGCTACGAGGAAGCGCGCGCGGCGCTGGCGGATCCGCGGCTGTGCAAGGACATCGACCGGCTGCAAGCGGTGATCGAGCGCAAGTACGCCGGGACCTGGGCGGGGCCGCGCACCCACGACGGCCTGCGGCACATGCTCAATGCCGATCCGCCCACCCACACCCGGCTGCGCAAGGCCGTGTCCCAGGCGTTCACCGCGCGCCGGGTGGCCGCCCTGCAGCCCATCATCGAACGGACGGCGAACGACCTGCTCGACGCCATGGCTGCGCACGAGCGGGTGGATCTGCTGCAGGCCTTCGCGGTGCCGCTCCCGGTGGCGGTGATCTGTCACCTGCTGGATGTGGACATCGAGGACCACGGCACCTTCCGCGAGTGGACGAAGGCCCTCGTCGGCACCCTGGAGCCGGATGTGGACCGGTCCCGGGCACACGACGAGATGGTGGCGTTCCTGCGGAAGATGCTGCAGCGCAAGCGGGCCGAGCCCGGCGAGGATGTGCTCTCGGCGCTCGTCGGTGACGACGCCGAGCTCGACGAGGGCGAGCTCATCGGCATGGCACTGCTGCTCCTGGTCGCCGGGCACGAGACCACGGTGAACCTGGTCGGCAACGGCATGCTCGCCCTGCTGCGCGACCGTCCCTGGCTGGAACGGCTACGCGAGAACCCGGACCTGATCCCCGCCGCGGTCGAGGAATTCCTCCGTTTCGACGGCCCGGTCGACATGGCCACCCTGCGCTTCACCAGCGAGCCGATCACCGTGGGCGGCACTGTCATTCCCGAGGGCGAAATGGTCCTGGTTGCCCTGGCCGCCGCCAATCGCGACCCGCGCCACTTCACCGATCCGCACCGCGTCGACCCCACGGCCGACCACACCGGCCACCTGGGCTTCGGCTACGGCATCCACTACTGCGTCGGCGCGCCCCTGGCCCGCCTCGAGGGCCGGGTGGCCTTCACCGCACTGCTGCAGCGCTTTCCGGACATCACGCTGGCCGTCGACGACTCCGAGCTGCGGTGGTATCCGAATGCCGTGATCCACGGCCTGAAGCGATTGCCCGTGCGCCTGCGTTCCTGACCTGGCTCCGGGGTGCGTAGATCCAGGAATCGAAATTCCCGGGCGACGAGCGATGATTTTTCGTCGGCGCGGCGGTCTATATACGTGAACTGACGTTCGAATTATCCGTCGAGTCAAAAGAGTTGATCTTTCATGACCGTATTCGCCATCTATGGGGCCACCGGTCACACCGGTCGCCTGGTCGCCGCCGATCTCACCGCACGGGGAAAAGAGGTGGTGGTGTCCGGGCGGGATCCGGATGCCCTCGCTGCCCTGGGTTATTCGCGGGTGATGCCCGCCGCGCTGGATGATCCGGCGGCACTGCGGGCGCTGGCCGAGGCCGCCGACGTGATCATCCATTGTGCGGGGCCCTTCGCCACCACCGGACTGCCGGTCGCTACCGCCGCCGTCGAGGGCGGTTGCCACTATGTCGATCACGCGGTGGAGGTGCACCACGTCAAGCGGCTGTTCGATAGCTTCACCGAGCCCACGCAGCGGGCCGGGATCACCATGCTGCCGAGTGTGAGTTTCTATGGGGGACTGGGTGATCTGCTGGCCGGGGCGGTCGCACGCGGGATTCCCGGCATCGACCGGATCACGGTGGCCTACAACGTCACCAACTGGATGATGACCCACGGCGCGGTGGAGACCGCGCGGCTGCTGTTCGCCGACACCGATCGCATCGGTTACGAGGACGGCGAGCAGCGGTACGGATTCGTGGAACCGCGGCAGGCGATCTTCGCGTTCCCGCCGCCGGTCGGGCCGCGGCCCATGATCGCGCCCGTGCCGTTCCCGGAGGCGGTCACGGTGCCCCGGCACACCCGCACCCGAGCGGTGGAGGCCCAGCTGACCTCGCGCACGTTCGAGGAGGACCAGGCCTTCGCCAGTGAGCAGGTGGACGCGGCAGCCCGCGCCGCGAGCGAATTCATGATCGCCGCACAGATTCTCGCGCCCGCCGGCTCCGCCGCCGGGACGCTGACCGGCCGGGACCTGTGGTCGGCGGCCGCGCTGGCGTCGGTGGAAGCCGCGGTGCGGCTCACCGAGGGCGAAGCCAAGCCCGGAGTCGCCAGTCCTGGTGAGGCTTTCGACGCGGCGGACTTCCTGACCCGCCTCGCCGCGCGCGGGGCCTTCGAACTGCGGTTGCCGGCGACGGCGTGAGGAGCAGAGCAATGGAACCGATTCTCGTCACCGGCGCGGCCGGTGGAAGCCAGGGCGGCACCGGCCGGCTGGTGGCCGAAACCCTGTTGCGCGCGGGACTGCCGGTGCGCGCCTTCGTGCACAGCGATGACGGCCGTGCGGCCGAGCTGAAGGACCTCGGCGCGGAGGTCGTCGTCGGCGATCTGCGCGAGATCACCGCCGTGACACCCGCCCTGCAGGGCGTGCGCCGGGCCTACTTCACCTATCCGGTGACCGCCGGAATGATCGACGCCACAGCGGTTCTCGCGGCCGTCGGCCGTCAGGCGGGGCTGCAGCGCGTGGTCGCGACCTCACAGCTCGGCTCCGATCCGCAGGCGGGCACCCCGCACATGCGGCGGCACTGGGTGGCCGAACAGGTGCTCGACAACGCCGGCATCGGCGCGGTTCACCTGCGCGCGGCGGTGTTCTACGAGAACCTGCGGGTGGCCATCGGCGACCGCGGGGAGCTGGCGCTGCCGCTCGGCTCGCCCGACACCGTGCTGCCGCTCATTGCGGGCGCGGATGTGGCCGGGGTCGGGGCTGGCGTGCTGCGCGCCGAGGGCCCGGTGGATCCGGTGCTGTGGCTGGCGGGCGAGATCATGACCGTCGGCGAGGCCGCCGAATTGTTCGGCGTCCCTTACCGGAACGTCGATCCGGGCGAGTGGGCCGAGTGGGCCATGACCGTCTACCGCGACGCGGTGGCCGTCGAGCACCTGACCCACCTGTGGACCATGTTCGCCGCCATCGGATCCGGTCACGAGCTCTTCCGCGTGACCGAATCCATCGAGCGGTTCACCGGCCACCCGCCGATCGCCCTGCGCGAGTTCGTCACTTCGGCGTGAGGAAGTCCTCCAGGAAGTTGCCCAGGCGCTCGGCGCGCGCGGCGATGCTGCGGTTGGATTGCACGTAGTCGTCGATGCCCTGCTCCTGGGCGTCCTTCAGATACCCGGGCAGCGGCTGCTGGATCTCGGTGTCGATGGCCTGCGCCAGCAGCTGTGCCATGGTGTCCCGCAGCGGATTTCCGCTCGCCGCCTGATTGTCGAGCTCCAGGCGGCCGTTCTCGGTGGAGTAGTCGTAGAGTTCGAATTCCTGCTCGGCCGACGCGTCGATCTGGATGCGGCCGTCCAGCCACTTCGAGTAGGAGGCGAACTTGGCGTCGGCCGTGCGCACCATGGCCACGTGGCCGGGTGCGTTGTGGTCGAACAGGATCGCCGCCTCCTCGATGGTGGACTCGTCGGTGGTGTGCGCGATCCACGGGCGCCCGGCGGTGGAGGCATCGCGGCACAGGGCCGCCAGGTCCAGGCGGCCACGCAGGTGCTCGTAGCGGTCCCCGGCCCGCCAGTCCGCGCCGCCGGTGGCGATGGTCAGCAGCAGGGGCGTGAGGTCGACGCTGGAGGTGAGTTGTGTGCGTGCGCTGGTGGAATCGGTGGGGCTGAGGTATCCGCGTGGGTCGTGCACGTACAGCGGCACCCGGACCGCCTCGTCGTAGGCGCCGCCGCCCTTGCCGTGCAACCCGTGCGATCCGGCGTAATCGCCGTGATCGGAGGTGAACACGATGACGGTATTGGCGGCGACGTCCGGTCGCGAGTACAGCGTGTCGAGCACCCGGCCGATCTGCCCGTCGACCTGCTGCTGCAGCCATAGGTACAGGTTGCGCATGTCGATCCAGGCCTGGGTGGCCTCGGGCGTGCCGTAGGGTGCGAGCCCGAACGCCACCACCGACGCCTGCACCAGTGCCATCTGCAGCCGCGGCTTGGCCGAAAGCTGTTCCAGCGACTCGAAATTCCCGGGCAGCTGGTCCATCCAGCGCGGAAGGTCGAGGTTGGCCTGGTCCCGGCGGGTCCAGCGCGGCCAGTACTGGATGTCGTGCGGATTCACCAGTGACACGGTGGTGCACCACGGCGATCCGCCGGAATCGTGCTCGAACCAGTCCACGAAGTCGTCGACGATCTTCGGATCGGCCTGCAACCCCTGCCCCGGCGCGCCGTTCGGCGACGGGTAGGTGCCGCCGCCGAACCCGTAGGCGTCCAGCGCGCCCGGCGTGCGGTCCGGGTAGTGGCCCAGATGCCACTTGCCCCACCAGGTCGTCTCGTAGCCCTGCTCGCGCAGCATGGAGCCCCAGGTCGGGAAGCGCGGGGAGAGTGTGGATTCCGAGACCACCATGCAGCCGGTCTGGTGGCTGTAGAGCCCGGTCACCAGCGCGCCGCGGGAGGCGGTGCAGTCGTTGGCGGCGGTGTAGTGCTGCTCGAACGAGACGCTGCCGTGCCGGATGCGGGCCAGGTTGGGAAGCAGCTGATCCAGGGTCCGCTGATCGGGGAACCAGGCGGGCGCGCGCATCTCGTCGACGATGACCACGAGGATGTTCGGTTTGCCCGGGTCCACATCGGCCCGGGCCCGGGGCGCCGGTCCGGTCGCGGTAGCGGCCACCGCCGCCGTCACCGATGCTGCTGCTCCCGTCAGGAATCCACGTCTGCCGAACAAGGGGCCTCCTACTGCCGAAGTGGCGATTCCCGGGCAGCGTAGGACAGTTCCGCGAGCCGATCGTCACGCCTGCGCGGGACCCGGTATCCCCCGTCCGGGGGACAGGACGCGGAGGTAGTGCTCGACCTCGTGCTGGATCGCGATCCGGCCGGGGCCCAGATATCGGCGCGGGTCGGAGAGATCCGGGTGCGTGGCGAGGGTCGACCGAACCGATTCGGCGAGTGCGATATTCAGGCGGGTCGCGATATTGATCTTCGCCATGCCGTGCCGTACTGCCGCGCGCAGGCCGGCGTCGGAGACGCCCGACGATCCGTGCAGTACCAGGGGGACCGGGAGTTTCGCGGCCAGGGCGGCGATCAGCTCGGTGTCCAGCACGGCATCGCGGGTGCGCATGGCGTGGGCGGAACCGACCGCCACGGCCAGGGCGTCCACCCGGGTCGACGAGACGAAGGCCACGGCCTCGCCGGGATCGGTGCGCACACCGGGGGTGTGGGCGCCGTCCTTGCCGCCGATCGCGCCAAGTTCGGCCTCCACGTGCACGCCGCGGTCGTGGCACCAGCGGGTGATGGCCGCGGTGACCTCGACATTGGCGGTGTAGTCGAGGGCGGAGCCGTCGTACATGACCGAGGTGATACCGAGTTCCACCGCCTGCGTGATCAATTCGCGGGAGGTGGCGTGATCCAGATGGACCGCGAGGGCGGCGGCGCTGTCGGCGGCCAGGTGCAGGCAGGCGTGCGCGAGCGGCTTCAGGCCCCGGTGGTAGCGGACGGTGTTCTCCGAAATCTGGAGCACGGCGGGCCGATTCGCGGACTCGGCCGCGGCGGCGATGGCCTGCGCGTGTTCCAGGGTGATGACATTGAACGCGCCCAGCCCACCGGGAGCGGCGGCGGCGAGCAGCTCGGGGAGCGGGACCAGCGTCACGGCCGGGACTCCGGGACCAGTGCGGTGACCTGGACGGCGGGGGTGAGGCGGTCGCGGAGCGTCAGGTCGATCTCGCCCGCCACCGGGATCACCACGGACGCCGCGGAGGTCGCGACGGCATCGGTGAGCAGGGCCGGCCAGTCCGGCTCGCCCGGGGCGGCCAGCGCGCGGATCACGGCGGCCGCGGCGGCATCGCCCGCGCCGGTCGGATTGCCCGCCAACGGTTCCGGCAGCGTCGCCGACCAGGCCCCGGATGCCGTCACCGCGACCACTCCGGCCGGGCCGCGGGTCGCGACCACGGCGCGGACACCGGCCGCCAGCAGTGGACCGGCGGCCGCCGCCACGGCATGCGGGGTCTCGGCGACCACGCCGGTGAGGCGTTCCAGCTCATCCTGATTGGGTGTGAGCACGACGCCGGGGACGGTGGCCGCGAGCTTCAATGCCGGACCGTCGACATCACACACGGTCGGCACGCCCGCCGCGACAGCCGTGCGTACCAGGTCGGCGGGCACTGCGTCGTCCACCCCGCCGGGCAGCGATCCGGAGATCACCAGCCCGCGCAGCTCGGGCAGCAGGAATGCGACGCGATCCAGCAGCCGATCCACGGCGTGCGGTTCGTGCACATACGCGCCCGGCTCCCACAGGCCGGTGGCGGTGCCGTCGCGGGATTCACTGATCACCAGGGTGCGCCGGACCCACGGCAGGGCGGGCACGAAGTCGGCGGGGAATTCCGCGGCGGCCGCCGCGGCGAAGGTGTGGTCGGCGAATCCCGTTGCCCGCACACAGCTGCCGAGCTGGCACAGGATGCGGGTGACATTGATGCCCTTGCCGCCCAGGCGCTGCTCGACCGAGAGCACCCGCTGGGCGCGCCCGCGCTCCAGGCGTTCGAGCCGGTAGGTCAGGTCGTAGGCGGGATTCATGGTGACGGTGAGGATCACGCCAGCCACCGTCCCCGCCGCAGCACCCGCCGTAGGTTCAGGTCGTCGTCGAGCACCACGGCGTCGGCGTACAGGCCCGGCCGCAGGTCGCCGACCTGATCCAGCCCGGCGGCGTCGGCGGGGGTGGAGGTGACGGCCGCGACGGCGTCGTACAGCGGGACGCTGCACTCGCGCACCGCCCAGCGCAGGCAGTGCAGCAGCGTCGCGGTGCCGCCCGCCAGCGAGCCGCCCGGCACCCGGGCCACGCCGTCGGTCACGGTGACCGGCCGTGGTCCCAGCCGATACTGCCCGTCCGGCATGCCCGCTGCCTGCATGGCATCGGTGACCAGCACCACGCGGTCGGAGGCGGTGGCGAAAACCAGTGCGCCGAAACCGGAATCGACGTGCACGCCGTCCCCGATGACCTCGACGAAGGCATGCCGCTCGGCCGCCGCGACCAGGCCCGCCGCCACCGGCCCGGGTGCCCGATGATGCAGCGGCGGCATGCCGTTGGCGAGATGGGTGACCAGGGTGGCGGACCCCTCCGGGCTCAGCGCCGCCCGGAAGCGGGCGAAGCTCGAATCGCTGTGGCCGACCGCGACCACCACGCCGCTGTCGGCCAATTGTTTGGCGGCGGTGTCGAATCCGGCACGTTCGGGGGCCAGGGTCATGACCCGCAGGCTGCCCTCCGCGGCTCGCAGCAGACGATCGATCAGCGCGGGATCCGGATCGATGAGACAGCCGAGATCGTGTGCTCCGCAGCGGGTCCGGGACAGGAACGGCCCCTCGACATGGATACCGGCGATGGCCCCGTCCGCGGCGAGCGTCCGCAGTGTGGCGGCCTGGGCCACCATGGTGTCGGGCGCGGCGGTCACCAGGCTGGCGAGCACGCTGGTCGAGCCCCGCCGATGGTGGAAGGCCGCGGCCGCGCGCGCCTCCGCCGGATCCTCGGTATCGAAGCGGTGGCCGAAACCGCCGTGGGTGTGGATGTCCACCAGGCCGGGGACGATCGTGCCCGCGTATTCGGGCGGTAGTTCGCGGTGGGTCGTGGCCCATTCGGTGGCCGGCCGCACCGCGGCCACCCGCTCGCCCCGGATCGAGACGACACCGTCCTCCAGCAACCCCGCCCGGGTCACCACCCGGCCGCGCAATTCGAGTCCGCGTCGGCCGGTCATCGCAGTTCACCCGTTCGCGCCAGGTGGGCCGCGCCGATCAGCCCGGCGCGAATGCCGAACTCGCCCAGTGTGATCCGTGGAACGGGCGCCACCCGCAGCAGGGCGGTGAGCCGGGCGTGCAGGCCGTCGGTGAGGACCACGCCCGCGCGGGCCAGGCCCCCGCCGAGCACGATCAGCTCGGGGCAGCTCGCGTGCACGACGCCCAGCAGGCCCGCGGCCAGCGCGTCGATGGCATCGTCGATTACCGCCCGCGCCTGTGGATCGGTGTCGACGGCAGCGAAAACGGTTTCCGCGCCGGTGATTTCGCGACCGGTGCTCGCGGCGTAGGCGCGGGCGATGGCCGGTCCCGACGCGACCGTCTCGACGCAGCCGGTATTGCCGCACGGGCAGGGCAGTCCGTCGCGGTAGCGCACCGGGATGTGGCCGTATTCCCCGGCCTGCGCGTGGCCGATCTGCCCCGCGGGGGTGCGCACCAGGCGGCCGCCCACCGACAGCGTGCCGCTGATGCCGGTACCGAGGATCAGCACACAGACATCGTCGAGGCCGCGGCCCGCGCCGAAACGCCATTCGGCCCAGCCGGCCACGGTCACGTCGTGGTCGATGAGCACCGGCAGACCCCAGCGGTCGGTGAAACGATTGCCCACCTTCACATTCCGCCAGCCGAGATTGCTGCTGAAGACCGCGATGCCACGGTCGGCGTCGACCAGCCCGGGCAGGACCACCGCCGCCCGTGCCACCCGCTGCCGGTGGTTCGGCGGCAGGGTCGCCAGCAGCTCCCCGCCGAGCCGTTCGATGGCATCGAAGGCTCCCTCGCCGCGCGGTGTCCCGACGGTTGCCGCGCATCGGACGGCGCCGCCCGCGTCGGTGATCTCGGCCTTGGTGGTGCCGCCCCCGACGTCCACGGCGAGCACCAGATCTGTTGCTGCGTCAGCCATCACGGCACAACCCATCAGCCCAGGATGACCGATCGCGTCAGGTTGCGGGGGTGATCGGGGTCCAAACCCAGGTCGGCGGCCCGCAGCAGGCACAGCAGGTGCACCCGGACCAGCTCGGCCATGGGGTCGATGTCGCGATGCTCCATATGCGCTCCGGCGGCGCGGATGTCATCGGCCAGGCCGGGCGGCTGCGGGCCCAGCGCCCACACCGCGCGGCCGGGTCCGGCGATGCTGATGGGGCCGTGCCGGTACTCGGTGGACAGGTAGGACTCGGTCCAGGAGCGGCACGATTCGCGCAGCTTCAGTGCGGCCTCGTCGGCGAGCGCGGCGGCGAAATCCATTCCCACAAAGGTGATCTGCTCGGCATGGCGGACACCCTTCAGCGCATCGGGGTCGTAGTCGGCCAGCACGGCCCGGGCCTGCGCGATCACCGGGCGCAGATCCTCACCGAGGTGCCAGCGCAGCAGCGCCAGCGTTGTTGTGGCGAACCGGGTTTGAACCACCGACCGCTCGTCCACCTCGTCGATGAGGATGGGGTCGGCCAGCTCCAGCACCGGCGTGGCGGGGCTGGAGCTGATGACCGTGCGCGGAATCTCCTCGGGCAGTGCGGAGATGGCGTCCAGCACCTCGGTGGTGGTGCCGGAGCGGCAGATCACCAGGTAGCGGTCGTAGCCGCGGCCGATCCCCGCGAGATCGCGCAGGCGCGGATCGCCCGCGGGCCAGGCGTCGGTGAGCCCCTGCCCGGCGGATTCGCGCAGTGCCGCGAAGGCGCGGGCCATGAACAGCGAGGTGCCGCAGCCGAGTACGGCCACCCGTTCGCCCGAGACGGGTAGCAGGTGGCGGTGCACGGCGGCGGTGGCCGCGGCGCGGGCCCAGTCGTCGGGCTGGGTGGCCACCTCGCCGGCGAGATGCGATCCGGCGGCCGGATGGCTTGCGGGGATGGAGATTCGATTCGCCTCGGGCAGCACGTACCCAGGATCAACCCAGTGATCGTTCCTGTCAATTTTCCCGGTCAAACGATCACATTCGAGCAGACTTCGCGTTAGATTCGGACATACCGAATCGTTCGCTTCATTCATCATCCGCGATTCGCGTCGCAGGGTGTGCAGATTGAGGAGCCCTTGTCGTGAAACGTCCACTGCGCGGCGCACTTTCCTCGGTGGCGCTGCTGACCGGCCTGGTGCTGACGGTGTCCTCCTGCGGTTTCGGCGGGAGCAAATCCGACGACTCGGACCCCAATACGCTCACCTTCCTCGCGCCGACGTACAGCGACGCGACCAAGGCCGAGTGGGACGCCATCATCGCGGATTTCCAGAAGGCCAATCCGGACGTCAAGGTCAAACTCTCGATGGAGTCCTGGGATTCGATCAATGACGTGGTGCGCACCAAACTGCAGTCCAAGGGCACCACGCCCGACATCCTGAATATCGACGCCTATTCGACCTACGCCACCGACGGCCAGCTCTACCCCGCCACCGATATCGCCGACCCCGCGGTGATCGCTGATATCCAGCCCGGCTTCGCCAAGAACGCGTCCATCGACGGAACCCAGTGGGCGCTCCCGCTTTTCGCTTCTACGCGCACGCTGTTCTACAACACCGAGCTGTTCGCGAAGGCGGGCATCGGCGCACCGCCCCGGACCTGGACCGAGCTCACCGACGACGCCAAGAAGATCCAGGCCCTCGGCGGCGTCTCCGGGTACGGGCTGCCGCTGGGCAGTGAGGAAGCCCAGGGCGAGACCTCCATCTGGACCTTCGGCGCGGGCGGCACCTGGTCCGATGGCGACAAGGTCACCGTCGACACCCCGCAGAACCTCGAGGGCGTACGGGCCATGAAGGCCGTCGCGGACGCCGGTGTGACCGAACCGAATCCGGGCGCAACCAACCGGCTCGATGTCATCAATGCGTTCATCCAGGGCAAGATCGGCATGATCGAGGGGCTGCCGCCCACCATCAGTCAGATCGCCGCCAAGAATCCGAGCCTGAAGTACGCCACCGCGCCCTCGCCGACCAAGACGGGCGACCCGTCCACCCTCGGTGTGGCCGACCATCTCATGGCCTTCAAGAAGGACGGCACCAAGGCCGCTGCCATCAAGAAGTTCCTCAGCTACTTCTACTCCGCGGCCGTCTACGCCAAGTTCGTCAGCGGTGAGCACTTCATCCCCGTCACCACCAGCGGTGCGGCCGCGCTCACCGACGATCCCGTCACCAAGGCGTTCGCCGCCACCCTGCCGGTCGCGAAGTTCTACCCGAGCAACAACCCGAAATGGGGTGCCGCACAGGGCGCCATCCGGCAGCAGATGGGCACGATCGCGCAGGGCAGCGACCCGGCCTCGGTGCTGCAGAAGATTCAGCAGGCGGCGAGTTGAGGGGCGTCGCCTGCCATCGATCCACGGCCACGCTGCGCGCGTTGCCGTGGATCGGCCCTGTGCTGGTACTGATCGCGGCGGTGGTCGCGTACCCGGCCGGGTACATGATCTGGACCTCGACCCGCGACCTGAGCGCCTACGGGACCGACCGCGGCCCGGCCGGATTCGCCAACTTCCGCAGGCTGTTCGCCATCGATGAGCTGCCCGCGATCCTGGCGCACACCGTGGTGTGGGTGGTGGCGGTCGTGGTGATCACGCTGGTGTTCTCGGCGGGGCTGGCGCAGTTTCTCAACAAGGACTTCCCGGGGCGGACTGCGGTGCGGCTGGCCATCCTGGTGCCGTGGGCGGCGTCGGTGGTCATGACGACCACCATCTTCGACTACATGCTGGATCCGGATGTGGGGATCGCCAACCGGTTCCTGGTCGATATCGGGGTGCTGGACCGGGGTTTCGGATTCACCAAGGAGCCGGGGCCGGCGTTCCTCGTGGCCATCGGGGTGGCGGTGTTCGTGTCCGTGCCGTTCACGACCTACACGATTCTGGCGGGGCTGCAATCGATTCCGTCCGACATCGACGAGGCGGGGCGGGTGGACGGGGCGAGCTCCTGGCAGCGATACCTGTATCTGACACTGCCGCAACTGCGTCCGGCCATGGCGGTGGCGACGGTCATCAACATCATCAACTCGTTCAATTCGCTGCCGATCCTGCAGGTGCTGACCGGCAGTATCGCGGGCTTCTCCGCGGACACCACGACCACGTTGACCTTCAAGCTGATTCGGCAGAATCAGCAGGTCGCCACGGCGGCGGCCATGAGCGTGCTGAACTTCGTGCTGATCCTGGTGATCATCGCGATCTACGTGAAGCTGATCCGGCCCGCCGGTGAGGAGGCGCGATGACCCGGCGGCGGTGGGGGCTCACGGCTGTCGGCGCGGTGCTGGCGGCGGTGTTCCTGCTGCCGTATCTGGTGATGGTGCTCGGGTCGTTCAAGCCGCGTTCGGAGATCCTGCGGATCCCGCCGACCTACCTGCCGCGGCAATGGCGGCCCGACAACTACGCCACCATGTGGCACACGCCGGAGACGCCGCTGCCGTTCAATCTGGTGAGCACCCTGGTGATCTCGGTGTTCGGGACGCTGTTGGTGCTGGTGGTGGCCATTCCGGCCGCGTATTACACCGCGCGGCGGCGGTTTCCGGGCAGGACGCTGTTCCTGGGTCTGGTATTGGTCACCCAGATGCTGCAACCGACCGTGCTGGTGACCGGCCTGCTGCGCGAGTTCTTCACCCTCGGCATCAACGACACCTGGCTGGCCATGATCCTGGTGAACGGTGCGTTCAATCTGTCGTTCGCGGTGTGGATCCTGCACAGCTTCTTCGCCGGGGTGCCGGTCGAGGTGGAGGAGGCCGCCCAGTTGGACGGGCTGAACCGCTGGCAGATCCTGACCCGGGTGAGCCTGCCGCTGGTGTGGCCCGGCATCGTCACCGCCACCGTGTTCGCCTTCGTCTCGTGCTGGAACGAATTCGCCGCCAGCCTGGTCATTCTCACCACGCCGGAGAATCAGCCGCTGTCGGTGGCGCTCACCAAGTTCGTCGGGCAGTACGACGTGGCTTGGCAATATGTGTTCGCGATCTCTACCGTCGGCATCGTGCCCGTCGTGATTCTGTTCGCGCTCATCGAGAAGCGCCTGGTCGCCGGCCTCACCGCCGGCAGCGTGAAATGACCGCTACCGCCGATCGTGCCCGGCGCTGGAATCGCCTGCTGGAACTGCTCGCCGACGCCGGCCGCCTCTCGGTCGAGGAGGCCGCCGCCCGTGTCGGCGCATCCCCCGCCACCATTCGGCGCGACTTCACCGCCCTCGCCGACCAGGGCCTGGCCACCCGCACTCACGGCGGCATCGTCGCCACCGCGGTCGCCTACGACCTCCCCGCCCGCTACCGCGGCGGCGCCGAAGAGCCCAAACAACGCGTCGCCGAACATGCTGCGGCCCTGATCGATCCGGCCGAAGTGGTGGCCCTCAACGGCGGCACCACCACCACGGCCGTGGCCCGCGCTCTGGCCTCCCGCCCCGACCTCCCCACCTCCACCGACCACGAACTCACCATCGTCACCAACGCCCTCAATATCGCCGCCGAACTGGTCCTGCGCCCCCACCTGCGCACCATCTGCCTGGGCGGCCTGGCCCGCCGCGAGTCCTACGAACTCCATGGCCCCCTCGCCGCCCTGGCCCTGGCCGAACTACGCCTGGACACCGTGATTCTCGGCGTCGGTGCGATCTCCGCCGAGGGCGGCGCCCAATGCCGCCACCTCGACGAGGCGGGTATCAATGCCGAAATGGTCCGCCGCGCCCATCGCGTCATCGTGGTCGCCACCGCCGACAAGTTGAACCGCACCGCCCTGGCCCGCATCTGCCCCATCGACGCCATCCACGTCCTGGTCGTAGACCGCGACGCCGCCCCCGCCGCCCTCGCCCCCATCCGCGACGCGGGCGTCGAGGTGCATCTGGTCTGAGCGCGGCCGAATCAGTTCGGGCGCAGCACGACCAGGCCCGGGACCGTGGTGAGGTACTGGGTCAGGGGGGTGTCGACGACCTGGTCGTTGGCGGCGAGGGAGGAGGCGTTGCGGAACATCGGCCCGTTCGGGGTGCTGATGAAGATGCCGACGTGGGAGACGTCGAGGCCGGCGTCAGGGGTGTAGGCGCCGAGGTAGTCGCCGGTGTGGAGGGCGGTGATGACGGCGTTGTCGAAGGAGCCGCTGGGGATGTAGGTGATGTCGCGGTCCACCACCGGGATGCCCGGAAGATAGTTGCCGCCATCGGCTTTCGCGTTGAGGTGCTTGGTGACGGTGACCGCGGCCGGGGTGAGGGTCGGCGTGATGTCGGTGGCCGCGATGCGGTTGACGGCGGCCCAGTCGGTGAAGAAGTGCTTGCGGCGGGTGAATTCGACCTGGCCGTCGGCGTAGCGGGTGGCCATCAGGTTCTGGATGAAGTCGGCGCGGGTGGTGGAGCGGCTCAGGGCCTCCACGTAGTCGAGGTAGGTGAAGCAGTCGACGCGGCGGAAGTCGATGACCAGCTGCTCGGGCTGGGTGGCGGAGCCGATCAGCATGTTCGCGCCGTAGGGGGTGCCGAGGAAGCGGCTGGAGAGCTGGGCGATGGCGTCGGTCCGGTTGCCTGTGATCGAGTTGCGCAGGGCGAGCAGGTCGTCCAGCTGCTGCGAGGTGGCCCCGTCGAGCGCCGGGTCGGCCGGGGTGGCCATGGCCTGGGAGGGCAGCAGGGCCAGCGCGGAGACGAGCGTGACCAGCATCAGCAGGATTCGGGTGACTGTGCGCAAAACCCCTCCATCGGAACGAGACGTGCAGATCGAACCTAACAGCCGTTTCCTGTCCCAGACAATCCTTTCGCTGCGCCGAATACCTGCGTAAGCTGCGCGGCATGATCGCGACCCAGTCGCCGCAGCAGCGCATCGTGGAATTGCTCCTCCCCGAATCTACCGTCGTCCACGGATATCTCGATGTGCTCGGGGCGGAGACGCCGCCGGCCAAGGGCATCGGTCAGGCGGCCATGCGGGTGCCGCTGATCTCCCGCATCTACGAACCCATCTGGCGCGAGTTCTTCCGGCTCGCCATGGGACGCAATGCGGTCGGCGTGCGCCGGGAGAAACAGCGGGCGGTGGACTCGCTCGGGATCACCGAGGGCGCGCTGGTGCTCGATGTCGGTTGCGGGCCAGGGCTGTTCACCAGGGCTTTCGGTCGGGCGGCGGGGGATTCGGGCCTTGCCGTCGGGCTCGATGCCTCGGAGTCCATGCTGGCGGAGGCGGCGCGCACCAATGCGGTTGGACCGGTTGGTTTTGTGCGTGGCGATGCGGGCCACCTACCCTTCGCCGACGGCGCCTTCGACGCCGCGGCCTGCTTCTTCGCGCTGCACTTCTTTCCCGACGCCGAGGGCGCGCTGGCCGAGATCGCCCGGGTGGCCAGGCCGGGCGGGCGGATCGCGGTGACCGCGCTGGCCCACCCGCCGATGCTCGACTTCCCACTCTTCCGCGGCGTGGCCGGCATCGGGGGCGCGCGCAGCCTCGGCTACCACGTCGTGCCGGACGTCCTCACCGCCGCAGGCTGCGAGGTGACCGTGCGGAAGTCCTCCGGCGCGGTGCAATTCGTGACGGCCGTCCAGCCGGCGTAACCGGCCGCGCCCTGGACCTTTCGGATCTTGTAGGACGCAGCGTGGACACATCGACTGCGGCGGGGTCAGCCGCCCGGCTGCTGAAAGGCGGGGAGCGCCGGAATCAGGCTCGCCGCGAAATCGCGGATACGCTGCGGCGGAAAGGCTTCGGGTGCGGCCAGCACCAGCCGGCCCGCTTCCCAGAACAGCGCGAACAGGGTGCGGGCGGTGAGCTCCACATCCACCGCCGCCCGCCGCTCGGCTGGAACCGCCTCGCGCACGAAGGTTTCCAGCGCCGCGATGAACGCCTGTCGCCCCCGCTCCAGCCGGCGCCGGAAGGTCGGAGTGCTCGAATCGACCAGCTGGAAAACCGCCCGCCACCGATCCGGCGTGGCCTGCACCGCGGTGAGGAAGCGTTCGAGGCTCTCGGTGGCGGCGCGGCCCGGATCCCCGGCGGATGCCAGTGGCACCGCGGTTGCCAGCTCCGCGAGGGCCGCGGTCTCCTCGCGGTCCAGGGAGGCGCGCAGCAGTGCATCGGAATCCTCGAACAGGCCGTAGATGACCGGCCGGCTGACCCCGGCCGCGCGGGCCACGGAGTCGATGGACACCTTGTGAATGCCTTCCTCGACAATGACCCGCAGCACCGCGTCGAGGAGCTGCTCCCGTCGCTGCTCGGGTGCCATCCGCGGTGCGTAGGCCCGGTTTCGGCGCTCGGCCACGGTTCACCTCTCTGCTTCGGAGCTGCCTTGACATCTGGATCTGCCGCGCAAATACTACAGTCACTGTAGCTACAGTGACTGTAGCTTTTGTCGGCCCGGCGGACCTCTAGGCGGTATCCATGACCACTGCGCACTCCCCGTCCACTCCCGGGTTCTTCGCCGGGCTGCTGGATCCGGCGAATCGGGCCGATCCGTATCCGCTGTACGACCGCATGCGCGAGCACGGGCCGGTGCGGCTCGGGGGTGGGCCGGTGGTGGTGCTGACGTCGTATCGGGATTGTGCGGCGGTGCTGCGGCATTCGGGGGCGGTGGTGGAGCGGCGGCATGGTTCGTTGCCGCTGGGGCCGACGCCGACCTACGATCTCGCGGGGGAACGGGCCGGGGAGTTGGTGGGGACCATGTCGTTCCTGTTCCGGGACGCGCCCGATCACACGCGGTTGCGGCGGCTGGTGGCCAAGGCGTTCACGCCGGCGGTGGTGCGGGGGATGGCGTCGCGGATCACCGCGATCGCGGACGCCGCCCTCGATGGGGCCGCCGAGCGTGGGCGGCTGGATGTGGTGGCGGATCTCGCGTATCCGCTGCCGATCACGGTGATCTGTGAACTGCTCGGGGTGCCGATCGAGGACGAACCGCGGCTGCGGGAGTGGTCGTCCATGCTGGCTCGCACCCTCGACCCGGTATCGGGGACCGCCACCTCCGGCCGGCCCGACCCGGTCGAACTGGTGCGGGCCAACAACGAATTGCACTCCTACTTCGAACAATTGGCGCGCGTGCGGCGTCGGCGGCCCGGGGACGATCTGCTGTCCGCGCTCATCGCCGCCGAGGACTCCGGCGACGCGCTGTCCCACGAGGAGCTCATCGCGACCTGCGGGCTGCTGCTGATCGCCGGGCACGAGACCACGGTGAACCTCATCGCCAATGCCACCCTGGCGCTGCTCGGCCACCGTCATCACCTGGCCATTCTGCGCACCGCAGGGGCTTTCGCGGGGCCGGTCATCGAGGAGACCCTGCGCTACGACCCGCCGGTGCAACTGGTTCCGCGCATCGCTCGCGACCCGATTGCCTTGCCGGGCATCGAGATCGCGGCCGGCGACATGATCATCATGCTGCTCGCCGCCGCCAACCGCGATCCGGCGGTCTTCGCGGAGCCGGGCCGCTTCGACCCGGCCCGCGAGAACCGGCACCTGGCCTTCGGTCTCGGCCAGCACTTCTGCCTGGGCGCTCCGCTGGCCCGGCTGGAGGCCGATATCGCCCTCACCCGATTCGCGCGGCGCGTGCGCGAACCCGGGCTCGACTGTGAGCGTCCGCCGTACCGGGAACACGTCACGCTACGCGGGCCGGCCGCGATCCCGTTGTCCTACACCGAGATTCTGCCCGCTAGCGGCGATTCATGAGCGCGCTGAGGGCAGCGGTGTCGGTGGTGCGGGAACCGCCCGCGAAGGCCAGTCCGGCCAGCGAGCGTTCGGCCGCCTCGGCATGGCCCGCGCCGCAGGCGTCGGTCACCACGATGGGCAGGTAACCCAGGTCGGTGGCGTGGCGCACCGTGGGTTCGATGCCGACCTCCATGGCGATGCCTGCCACCGCGAACGCGCCGATCCCCAAGTCCCGCAGGGCGATATCCAGGAGCGTCCCGGCGAATGCCGACATGGTGATCTTGTCGAAGACGACCTCGTCGGGACCCGGGGACAGCTCGGGCGCCAACTGGTACCGCGGCGAGCCCTGCGCGAAGGCGGCCCGCACCTCGGCCGGATCGTCCACGTGCTGCCACTCCATGGCGGTGCGCAACTGCGAAATCCCCGCCGCGGCAGGAGGAATCGACATGTGCCGGGTGTAGAAGACGCGGAAGCCGTTCGCCCGCGCCGCATCCCGCAACTGCACGCAGGACTTCACGATGCTCTCGCCGTCGGGCAGCTGCCCCACGATGCCGACCTGCATGTCGTAGATCAGCAGCGCCATCCGCTCCGGATGGCAGGCGTCCTCGACGGTCTGCGGAATGGTCAGGCCGTAGGCTTGTCGCATGACGGCCTCACCGGGTGCGGTCGTAGGGTTCCGCGACATCCACCGAGGCGTCCATCAGCGCCTCGATCGGCAGCGGGGCCGTGACCGGCACATACGTCCACTCCAGGAACCCCTTCCTGGTGAGTGGGAAGTCGTTCACGTACCGCTGCGCCTGCTCGACGCTGTCGACCTCGAACACGATGACCACCCCCGGCTCGTCGGCGCGGGCATAGTTCTCCCGCACAATGCCCGCCTTCCACAGCCGCCACACCTTGGCGACCTCCTCGGGCAGATACGGGGTAATGGTCTCCAGCGTGACGCCGGGCTTGAATCGATCGAATGTAATGACCTTCATGGGAATTCATGAAAGTCCCATGATTACAGTGTTACAAGAACGCACTTTTCGGTAAGTACCGGAGGCGAGATGCCGGCGAAGCGCTACCACTGCCCGGTCGAGGTGACCGTCGATCTGATCGGGGGGAAATGGAAGGCGGTCATTCTGGCGCACCTCAAGGAGGGGGTGCGGCGGTATGGGGAGTTGCGGCGGCTCATGCCGGACACCAGCGAGAAGATGCTGGTTCAGCAGTTGCGGGAGCTGGAATCCGATGGGCTGGTGCGGCGCACGGTGTTTCCCGCCGTCCCGCCGCAGGTGGAGTACGACCTCACCGACGAGGGGTGGAGTCTGGTCCCGGTGCTGACCGCGCTCTACGAGTGGGGTGAGAAGCGGAGCGCGCGAACGGGTCTCGTCATCGAGACGCCGTGACGCGCCCCGCGTCCGGGTTCGTCAGGCGGCGCGGTCGGTGCGCTCCGTGTGGTCCGGTCCGATTCCGTCCGCCTCGCACTGCGCCCGGTGCATGGCGCACCGGTACTTCGGCCCCGGCTTGATGAAGGCGGGGTCCAGCCGCTGGGCGAAGGTGAGGTTGTCACGCCGCCAGCAATCGATGCACACCGGCTCCTTCATGGCGTCCTCCTCGGGTCATCGCTCGCGAAAGGTATGCGCGAGAGGGGTTCCCATCTCTGGCCTGTTTCGGATATACCCTCGGCCACTCTTCTATAACGGATGCGGCCAAATAGCCGACCGGTCGGTTGAATATCCGCGGTCGGGGGAGTACCGGAGGTACGCGATCAGGCCGCCCAGGATGACCGCGTACACGATGACATAGCAGTTCAGCAGGATCTGCGAGATCGGCCAGGATGGCGGGAACAGGAACCAGCCGACCACCACCCAGCGATCGGTCCAGTGGTAGGCCCACGCGCCGGTGGTCAGGTACAGGAAACCGGCCGCCGACCACCAACGCGGTTCGGACGCGGCACGGTTGATCAGGTAGACGAACAGCGGCAGGAACCAGACCCAGTGGTGGTTCCAGGAGAACGGGGAGACCGCGCACGAGGTCAAGCCCGCGGTGGTCACGGTGAGCAGCTTCTCGCCGCGGTTGTAGAGCGCCGCCGCGAGCAGCAGGCCGCCGACCGCGACCGGGACGGCGATCAGCAGCCACAGCCACTGCGGCACTTGATGGCCCGAGAGATGGGCGATCGCGCCCCGCAGCGACTGATTGGCCGGTTGAGTGTCGGGGGCGATGCGGTCCGACTGGAAGAACGTCTTGGTCCAGTACTGCTTCGAATCGGACGGGAGGACGGCGCCGGCGACCAGGATCGTCATGACGAAGGTGGTCGCGGCCACCACGGCCGCCCGCCACTGGCGCAGCACCAGGAACTGCGCCACGAAATACAGCGGCACCAGTTTGATGCCCGCGGCCAGCCCGACGCCCACGCCGCGCAATCGGCTGCCCTCCGGGCGCGAGAAATCCCAGAGGATCAACGCCATCAGGACGAGATTGATCTGGC
This sequence comes from Nocardia sp. NPDC101769, assembly GCF_044766925.1. Lineage (NCBI taxonomy): Bacteria > Bacillati > Actinomycetota > Actinomycetes > Mycobacteriales > Nocardiaceae > Nocardia > Nocardia sp. NPDC101769. The sequence goes on from NZ_JBIWMX010000012.1 coordinate 207,581, forward strand.
CGTAGTAGAGAGTGGTGCGCACCGGCTCCAGGAACATGCCCGTCGCCGCCAGCAGGGCGCTGATCCCGGCGAGCCGCCAGGTGAGGCGGTGGCCGAGTACGCGCCAGCACAACAGGACACAGCCGTAGAGCGCGCAAATGTTCAGTGCCAGCCAAGAATTCGTGACGTAGCCCCACGGCACCATCAGGATCGGCAGGAACATCAGCGTGGAGAACGGCGTGTAGGTGTAGGACAGGCCGCGATGTGTCGTCTCGGTGTAGAGCGGATGGTCGTGGTAGATCTTCCACGCGCCGTCCCGGTAGACATGGACGTCGAAGCCGCCCGCCAGAAAACCTACCTGGTCCAGCCACGGATCCACCGTCATGAAGATCAGCACCAGCGACAGCACCGCGCCGAAGGCCAGCACGATCAGCGTCGTCCTGCGCCACGCCGGTGGTGGCCCACCGGAATCCGCAATGGCAGTACCGTCATTCGTTCTTGCATCGATCAACACCAAACCCACCTCGGATGTGCGATACACACTGCCGGGCTCGAGAAATGCTGAACACGAACGCTTCAGCCCGCCCGCCTTGACGCTGCCGGCCATCGGCCGGCCGATCCGCGCTCTGCGTAGCGCGAATTCGGATTCTCAGCACCCTACCGCCCAAAGCGGGCAGTGCGGTCACATGCCCGACCGCGTGGTCTGTAGTGATAGGCGGCGCGCATTGGCGGTGATGGCGTCGGCCAGCGCCTGCTCCGGATCCGCCAGGCGGGTGCGGCGGTGCATGAGAACGAAATCCAGTTCCCCCAATTCGGGCAGCCGGGGGTCGGTGAGCGGAACCAGCCCATCGGGCAGCACACCCGCCGCGTGCGCGATCACCCCGAGCCCGGCCAGAGTAGCCGCCCGCAGTCCGAGCAGGCTGTCGCTGACGCAGGCGACCCGGCAGGTGCGGCCCGCGTGCTCGAGCGCGCGCAACGCCTGCTGCCGCGTCAGGCTCGGCTCCGGATAGGTGACGAACGGCACAGGATCCTCGAATTCCGTTGTGGCCGAAGGCCCCGCCCACACCAGACGGTCCCGCCACAGCAGCGTGCCGTGCCGCTCGCCCGGCAGCCGCTTGCCGAAGACCAGGTCGAGTTCACCTGCGGTCATGCGGGATTTGAGGGTCTCGCTCAGGCCGACGGTGAGCTCGAGATCCACGCCGGGATGGGTGCGCTGGAACTCCACCAGGATGTCGGGGAGCGCATGGGCCATCAGATCGTCGGACGCGCCCAGGCGGACCAGGCCGGTGAGGGCGGAACCGGAGAAGTAGGCCTGGGCCTGGGCTTGCGCGTCGAGGATGGCGCGGGCGAAGCCGATCATGGCCGCGCCGTCGGCGGTGAGCGCCAGATTGCGGGTGTCGCGGCGGAACAGCTCCCGCCCGGCGGCCTGTTCCAGCCGGGCGATATGACCGCTCACGGTGGACTGGCGCAGGCCCAGCTGACGGCCCGCGGCGGTGAAGCCGCCGGCCCGCTCCACGGCCAGGAAGGTGCGTAGCAGCTCGGGTTCGAACATGCCGGTAATTATCACGTATCTCGATGAGAGATATCGGATCGAACGACTATCGCGATCAGCATTCACCCTCCTACCGTCGAAACGTGCAGCTCCTCGCCAAACTCCGCATCGACTCCTTCATGCTGGGCATCCTCGCCGCCGTCGCGCTGGCCGCCCTGCTGCCCGCGCGCGGCGAAGCGGTCGAGGTACTGAACTGGGCCACCAAGATCGCCATCGCGGTGCTGTTCCTGCTCTACGGCGCCCGCCTGGAACCCCGTGAGGCCCTGGCCGGACTGCGGCACTGGCGACTCCACTCCGGAGTGCTGGCAGCCACTTTTGTGATCTTCCCGCTGCTGGGCCTGGCCCTGCGGGTACTGGTGCCGAGCGTGCTCACCCCGGACCTCTACACCGGCGTGCTGTTCCTGTGCCTGGTGCCCTCGACGGTGCAGTCCTCCATCGCCTTCACCTCGATGGCCCGGGGCAACGTGGCCGGCGCGGTGGTGAGCGCCTCGCTGTCGAATCTGATCGGCGTCTTCGCGACCCCGCTGCTCGTGATGGCTTGCATGAATACCACGGCGGGCGTGCATGTTTCACCGTCGGCGGTGCTCGCGATCGTGGTCCAGCTGCTGCTGCCGTTCCTGGCCGGGCAGCTGCTGCGCCCCCGCCTGGGCTGGGTGCTCGGCCATCCGGCAGCCACCAAGACGGTGGATCGCGGCTCGGTCTACCTCGTCGTCTACGCGGCGTTCAGTGCCGGTGTGACAGCTGGCATCTGGCACGACCTGCCGGCCCGCGTGCTGGCGTCCACGGTGCTGGTCTGCGCGGCCCTGCTGGCCACCGTGCTGGCCCTCACCTCACTGGGCGGCCGCCTGCTCGGCTTCTCCCGCGCGGACCGCATCGTGCTGACCTTCTGCGGCTCCAAGAAGAGCCTCGCCACCGGCCTGCCCATGGCCTCGGTGCTCTTCGCGGGGCATCCGGTCGGCCTGATCGTGTTGCCGCTCATGATCTTCCACCAGATCCAGCTCTTCACCTGCGCGGCCCTGGCTCAGCGCTATGCCCGCCGGGCGGACCCGGTGGAAGCCGAGTTGCCCAGCGGTGCAGTGGAACCGGTGTGAGCGGTCAGTGCGCCTCGTTCGCCGGCGTGCGGGTTCTGCTCGCACCCCAGTGATTGAAGACCAGATTGAGCACGAAGACCACGATCACGGCCGAGGTGATCGGGCTGCCCGCGATCATCTGGAAGTCGGCCGGGAACTTGGTGTAGATGTTCGGGGCCACCGCAGGCAGCAGCGCCACCGACAGCGTGACCGCGACGATCAGCATATTGCTGGTGCCCTCGAACTGGACCTTGTGCAGCACCCGCAGCCCGACCGCGGTGACCATGGCGAACATGACCGTGGCCGCGCCGCCGATCACCGGACCCGGCAACGCGGCGACCACGCTGCCGACCTTGGGCACCAGCCCCAGCGCCACCAGCATGCCGCCGCAGGCCGCGACCACCCAGCGGCTGCGCACGCCGGTCAGTCCGACCAGGCCGACATTCTCGGCGAAGGCGGTGTCGGGGAAGGAGTTCATGAATCCGGCCAGCACCGCGGAGAGTCCGTCGGCGGCCAGGCCGCGTCCCAGATCCGCCGGCTCGAGCTGCTTGTCGACCATTTCGGCGACAGCGACCATATCGGCGGTGGACTCGGTGAAGGTCACCAGCATGACCACGCACATGGAGATGATCGCGCCGAGATGGAACTCGGGTGCGCCGAAGATGAACGGCCGCGAGATCGCGAACCAGCCCGAGGACCCGACCGCCGACATGTCGACCAGATGCATGGGCACCGCCACCAGCGTGCCGATCACGACACTGATCAGCACGGCCAGCTGGGCGATCAGTCCGCGGGCGAACCGGTGGATCACCACGATCAGCGCGATCACCAGCCCGGCCAGCGCGATATGCGAAATCTGGCCGTAGTCGGCCGCTTTCGGGTCGTCGCCGGCGATCAGCCCGGCGTCCGCGCCGATCAGCGACAGCCCGATCACACAGATCACGCAGCCCGACACCAGCGGCGGGAAGAACCGCACCACCTTGGCGAAGAAGCGGGCGATGACCAGACCGAACACGCCCGACACCAGGATCGCGCCGTAGACGGTGGGCAGCCCGGCCTCGCCGCCGCCGAACTGCTGCGCGATCAGGATCATGGGCGAGACCACGGTGAAGGTCGCGCCCGCGACCACCGGTAGCCGGACACCGAGGATCCGGCCGATGCCGACCGACTGGATGATGGTGACGACGCCGGAGACCAGCAGATCGGCATTCACCAGCAGGCCGATGGTGTGGGCCGGTAGTTTCAGCGCTCCGCCGACGAGCAGCGGCACCGCGACCGCGCCCGCGTACATGATCGCCAGGTGCTGCAGGCCCAGCAGCGCCAATCGTGGGGGCGGCGGGATTTCGTCGACCGGATGCCGGGGCCCGACGACGCCGATATCGGGTTTACGGGAGGGGCGCGAAAAGCGCATTTGCATGATGCCTCCTGGAACACGTGAACAGCCGCCCGAACAGGCCGCGACCACGACCCGAATGATGGCGCAGGAAATACCTGTCCCGCAGCAGATTGTTCGATTGTCCAGCCGGACCGGCGCGCCTCCCGGCCGCCTTCGTATTTTCCTACAGAATCCCACGGCCCGCGGCCCTTCGTATTGACCGATATCGTGCCGCGACGTAGGTTCGGGGCCTCGTAACCCATGGTCACAGGCAGGAGGCGACCGGATGTCCAGCAATTCCGACCTGCGTCGTCTCGCTCACCGCACGGTGTGGGTGCCCGGCCGGGTGGCGCACGGCTGCTGAGGCACGGCTTTCTCGACGAGCGGAATTAATCCGCCGACACTGGATAGTGCACTCGATAGTGCACTCGACGTAGAAAGCAGCCTGATGGCAATTTTCATGACGGTGAACGGGAAAACCACGCCGATTTCTCCCGTCGCCACGCATACCTCCCTGCTGGACTTTCTCCGGGAGCTCGGGCTCACGGGGTGCAAGGAGGGTTGCGCAGAAGGCGAATGCGGCGCGTGCTCGGTGCTGGTGGCCCGGCCGGGAGTGGCCGAGCCGACCGAATGGGTGGCGATCAATGCCTGCCTGGTGCCCGCCGTCGCGCTGGACGGGCAGGAGATCGTCACCGCCGAGGGCCTGGGCGGCCCCGCGGAGCTGCATCCGGTGCAGCGCGAGATGGCGGTGCGCGGCGGATCGCAATGCGGTTACTGCACACCGGGATTCGTGTGCAGCATGGCCGCGGAGTACTACCGGCCGGATCGGCGGGCGCTCGACGAGATCGCGCCCGACTGCGCGCACGCCGAGACCGGGCCCAATGGTTTCGATCTGCACGCGCTCAGCGGCAATCTGTGCCGGTGTACCGGCTACCGGCCCATCCGCGATGCCGCCTTCGCGGTCGGCGAGCCGGGCGCCGATGACGAACTGGCCCGGCGGCTCGCCTCCGACCCGCCGGAACCGGTGGCGACCGACTTCAGTTCAGGCGGGCGGCGTTTCGTCCGGCCCGCGACCCTCGCCGACGCGCTCCGGCTGCTGCGCGAGCACCCGGACGCCACTGTGGTGGCGGGCAGCACCGACCTGGGCGTCGAAGCGAACCTCCGCGGGAAGCGGGCGGATTACCTGCTGGCCGTTGATCAGCTGCCCGAACTGCGGGAGCTGACCATCGGCGCGGACCGGATCGAGCTGGGCGCGGCGCTCACCCTCACCGAGATCGAACGCCGCCTCGCCGGGCGGGTGCCGCTGCTGTCGGAGTTGTTCCCGCAGTTCGCCTCCCGGCTCATCCGCAATGGGGCCACCCTGGGCGGCAACCTCGGCACCGGCTCGCCGATCGGCGACGCTCCGCCGGTGCTGCTGGCGCTGGCTGCGTCGGTCGTGCTGGCCGATGCAGACGGTGAGCGCGAGATCGCGCTGGCCGACTACTTCACCGGCTACCGGCACTCGGTGCGGCGGCCGGACGAGCTCATCAAGGCCGTCCGGATTCCGCTGCCGCTCGCGCCGGTGACCGCCTTCCACAAGATCGCCAAGCGGCGCTTCGACGATATCTCCAGTGTCGCAGTGGCTTTCGCGCTCGACATCGAGGACGGTCTGGTGCGCTCGGCGCGCATCGGGCTGGGCGGTGTGGCCGCCACCCCGGTGCGCGCCTACGACACCGAGGCGGCCCTCGTGGGCCGGCCATGGACCGAATCGACCGTGATCGAGGTCGCACAGGTGCTGCGGGACGAGGGCACGCCGCTCGACGATCACCGCGCCAGCGCGCGGTATCGCAGCGCGATGCTCGGGGAGAGCCTGCGCAAACTGTTCGCCGAGACCACCGAACCCGCGGGGATGCTGTCATGAGCCACCTGTCGCAACGACCCGACAACCCCCCGGTGGGTGTGGCGCTGCCGCACGAGAGCGCTGCTCTGCACGTCACCGGGGCTGCGCTCTACACCGACGACCTGGTGTATCGCACCAAGGATGTGCTGCACGCGTATCCGGTGCAGGTGCCGCACGCGCACGCGCGTATCACCGCCCTGCGCACCGCGCCCGCGCTGCGAGTGCCCGGCGTGGTGCGGGTGCTCACCGCCGCGGACGTGCCCGGTATCAACGACGCGGGCGTCAAGCACGATGAGCCGCTGTTCCCCGACGAGGTCTGCTTCCACGGCCACGCCGTCTGCTGGGTGCTGGCCGAGACCCTCGAGGCCGCGCGGCTGGGCGCGGCGGCGGTCGATGTGGAGCTGGAGCCGCTGCCCTCACTGATCACGATCGAGGAAGCCGTGGCGGCCGGCAGCTTCCAGGGTGCGCATCCCCAGATACGGTGCGGCGACCTGGAATCCGGGTTCGCGGCCTCGGCGCACGTGTTCACCGGCGAAATCCACTTCTCCGACCAGGAGCACTTCTACCTCGAAACCCATGCCGCCCTGGCGTATGTCGACGAGGGCGGGCAGGTGTTCGTGCAGTCCAGCACCCAGCATCCGTCGGAGACCCAGGAGATCGTGGCCCACGTACTCGGGCTGCACAATCACGAGGTCACCGTGCAATGCCTGCGCATGGGCGGCGGATTCGGCGGCAAGGAGATGCAGCCACACGGCTTCGCGGCCATCGCGGCGCTCGGCGCGACCATCACCGGACGTCCGGTCCGGCTGCGGCTGAACCGAACCCAGGACCTGACCATGTCCGGCAAGCGGCACGGATTCCACGCGCAGTGGCGGGTCGGATTCGACGCCGACGGGCACATCCAGGCGCTGGACACCACCCTGACCTCGGACGGCGGCTGGAGCCTGGACCTCTCGGAGCCGGTGCTGGCCCGCGCGCTCTGCCACATCGACAACCTGTACTGGATTCCCAACGGGCGCTTCACCGGTCGTATCGCCAAGACCAACAAGCCCTCCAATACCGCCTTCCGGGGCTTCGGCGGACCGCAGGGCATGCTCGTCATGGAGGACCTGCTGGGCCGGTGCGCGCCGCTGCTCGGCCTGGATCCGATGGAATTGCGCCGCCGCAACTTCTACCGCGCCGGGCAGTCCACGCCCTACGGGCAGCAGGTGCGCCACCCCGAGCGCATCACCGCCACCTGGGACCAGGTGCTCGAACGCGGTGAGATCGCCACGCGCACAAGGGAGATCGCGGCCTACAATGCGGCGCATCCGCACGTGAAGCGCGGGCTGGCAGTCACCGGCGTCAAGTTCGGCATCTCGTTCAACATGACGGCCTTCAACCAGGCCGGGGCGCTGGTGCTGATCTACAAGGACGGGTCGGTGCTGATCAATCACGGCGGCACCGAGATGGGGCAGGGCCTGCACACCAAGATGCTGCAGGTGGCGGCCACCACGCTGGGCATCCCGCTGGACAAGGTGCGGCTCGCGCCGACGCGAACGGACAAGGTGCCCAACACCTCCGCGACCGCGGCGAGTTCGGGGGCCGACCTGAACGGCGCGGCCGTCAAGAATGCCTGCGAGCAACTGCGGGACCGGCTGCTGCAGGTGGCGGGGGCACGGCTGGGGGTCAATGCCTCCGACGTCCGCATCGCCGACGGCGTCGCCCGTGCCCTGGGCCCCGGTGACGCGGTCGTCGAATGGAACGACCTGTGCAGGACGGCCTACCTGCAGCGAGTTCAGTTGTCGGCGGCCGGTTTCTATCGCACCGAGGGCCTGCACTGGGATGCGAAGACCATGCACGGCTCGCCGTTCAAGTATTTCGCCTACGGCACCGCCGCCGCCGAGGTGGAGGTGGACGGCTTCACCGGCGCGTACCACATCCGCCGCGTCGACATCGTTCACGATGTCGGTGACAGCCTGTCGCCGCTCATCGATATCGGCCAGATCGAGGGCGGTTTCGTGCAGGGCGCGGGCTGGCTGACGCTCGAGGACATCCGCTGGGACACCGGTGACGGACCCGGTCGCGGGCGGCTGCTCACCCAGGCGGCGAGCACCTACAAGCTGCCCAGCTTCTCGGAGATGCCCGAGGTCTTCAATGTCACCCTGCTGCAGCACGCGCACGAGGAGGGCGTGGTGTACGGGTCCAAGGCGGTGGGGGAGCCGCCGCTGATGCTGGCGTTCTCCGTGCGGGAGGCGCTGCGCCAGGCCGCCGCGGCCTTCGGACCGGACGGGGTGAGCGTCGAGCTGGGCGCGCCCGCCACACCGGAGGCGGTGTACTGGGCCCTCGACGCGGCCCGGCGCACCCGCGAATTCGCCACCGAGGAAAGCGTTTCCGCCGGTGCGTGACATGACCTGGGTGACCGCGGTCGCGCGACTGCGCGATCGCCGGGAACCCGGCGTCCTGGTGACGGTGGCGTCCGTGCGCGGCCACGCGCCGCGCCGGGCGGGCGCGAAAATGGTGGTGGGACAGTCCGATATCTGGGGTTCGATCGGTGGCGGCAATATCGAGGCCGTCGCCGTCGAGCGCGCCCGCGAACTGATCTCGCAACCGCACGCCGAACCCGAGCTGATGGAATTCGCCCTCAACGACAAGGTTGTCGGTCAGCACGGCGTCCAGTGCTGCGGCGGCACGGTGACCGTCCTGCTCGAGCCGCTGCCGGTGCACCCGTCCGTGGCCATCTTCGGTGTCGGTCATGTCGGGCTGGAACTGGCCCGCATCCTGGCCCGCCAGGATCTCGACCTGCATCTGATCGACTCCCGGCCCGAGGTGCTCACCGGGGAACGGCTCGCGCCGCTGGACGACGCCATCGCCCGGATCCATACCCATCACACGCCGTTGCTGCCCGAGCAGGTCCTCGACCGGCTGCCGCCCGGCACCCACATCCTGATCATGACCCACGATCACGCCGAGGACGCCGCTCTCTGCGATGCCGCGCTGCGCGCCGACGACCTCGGCACCATCGGCCTGATCGGATCCCCGGCCAAGTGGGCTCGGTTCAGGAAGCGGCTCACCACCGAGGGCGGCCATTCGCCGGAAGCCCTGGGCCGCATCAAGACTCCCATCGGGCTGGCCGATATCACCGGGAAGGAACCGGCTGTCATCGCGGTGAGCGTCGCGGCGGATCTGGTGCACACCTTCGAACTCGGAGCGCGCACCACCGACTGACGCCGCGGCGCGGGAACCGCGGGCACGCGATCAGCGCTCCGGGGGCGCGGTGGTGACGTCGCCGTCGGCCATGGCCGCAGCGTGGGCTCCGGGGTCAGTGCGTGGCCGCCAGCTCCACGCTGTGGGTACCGGCGCGGCGACCCGAGAACACGCAGTCGGCCAGGGACAGGCCGCTCACGTACGAGTTCGAGCACACTCCGACTGCGGCCCGGCCCGCCGCGAACAGACCCGGGATGGCCGCGCCGGATTCGGTGCGGACCGCGCCGGTCTCCTCGTCCACCAGCAGCCCGCCCAGGGTGAGCATGGGCATGGGGTAGGTCAGCCGGGACTTGAACGAGATGTCCAGCAGCGCAAAGGGTCCCGTGCGCAGCGGGCGGCGGATGTCGTCGGGCTTGCCCATGGGGTCGGGCAGCTGCTGCTCGATGGCGCGATTGTGCGCATCCACGGTCTTGCGCAGGGCCGCGGGATCGATACCGGCCCGGGCCGCGACCTCCTCGACGGTCCGGCCGGTCACACTGCCGAACCGCTGCAGCCGCTCGGCCTGCATGCGCTGGAACCAGACCGACTGCTTCCCGAGCTGGCGGCGCGCCTCGGCGGCCAGCGGGGCATCGACCAGCAGCCAGGCCCGATGTCCCGGACTGGCGGCGATGGCCGCGCCCAGAGCCGCGCCGTAGCGGGATTCGTCGATCATGCGCCGACCGTTGGCATCCACCGCGATCGAGCCGAAGTAGGCACTCGACGGTGCGATGAAACGCCAGGTGGACAGCACATCCATGCGACCGGTGGCCGCGCCGGCCTCCTGCGCCATGGTGATACCGCCGCCGTCGTCCCCGGCGGTGCCCAGTGGCAGTCCCTCGGCCCACGGATAGTCCGGCGCGTGCTCGGCGACCATCGCGCCATTGGCGATGAAGCCGCCCGTGGTGAGGATGACCCCCGACCGCGCCTGAATGCGCACCGGCGTCCCGTAGCGCCGCTCGATGCGGGCCAGCAGCGCTTGCGCCGCCTTGCGCAGACCCTGGTGGTACACACCGGGTTTCGCCGAGATGCGGGCCAGCGCGGCGAATCTGCGCTGCACTGCCGCGGGCGCGCCGCTGATCGTGGTCGCCTCGATGCCGACCACCCGGCCGTCCTCGATCACGAGCCGTGTTGCCCGGGTGCCGGTTTGGACCCGCACCCCGTGCTTCGCCGCCGACGCGGCGAGCGGCCCGAACAGCTTCTTGCCGGACACCCCACGTCCGTGCGCGCGATGCCCGCGCTGCCGCGGCCGTGCCAATTCCCGGAAGCCACCGGAGTTTTCGCTGCCCGAGTAGTACAGGTAGTAGTCGTCGGTGGGGTACGAGGTCTTGAAGGGGCACAGCGACGGCTGGAACGGCACCCCGTGCCCGGTCAGCCAATCGATCAGTGCGGGCGACTCCTCGCAGAACTTGCGCAGCGTCCGCTCGCTCACGGTGTCGCCGACCTCGGCGCGCAGATACGCGAGCATGTTCTCCACGTCGTCCTCGACCCCGGCCGCGCGCTGCACCCAGGTGCCGCCGCCCGCGTAGACGATTCCGCCGGAGAGCGCGGTCGCCCCGCCGCCCAGGTAGCGGTCCAGGGCGAGCACGTCGGCGCCCGACTCCCGCGCGGCCAGTGCTGCCGCGACACCCGCGCCCCCGTATCCGACCACCACCACATTGGCCGAAGAGTCCCAGGTCCGCACCGTTGCGTCCACCTTCCCGAGTGAAGAAATCCCAGCGAGATGAACTATAACGCGTTCTAGTTCGGTGTGCGGTTCACGGCGAGCCGGTCGCGGATGGCCGGAATGCCGGTTACCGTCGGACGGGTGGCCAGCAAGTCAGCCGCACCGGCGATCGAGGTGCCGGTCGGCGAACACACGGTGCGCGTGTCCAATCCGGATCGGGTGTACTTCCCCGAAACCGGGGCGACCAAGCTCGATCTGGTGCAGTACTACCTGAGCGTCGGCGACGGGATCGTCAACGCGCTGCGGGACCGGCCGTGCATGCTGCACCGCTTCCCGAAGGGCCTGCCCGGCGGCAAGGTCCACCAGAAACGCCTGCCCGGCGGTGCGCCGGACTGGATTCCGACTGTCCAGCTGTACTTCCCGCGCTACGGCCGCACCGCCGACGAACTCTGTGTCGAGAAGCTCGCCGTGATCTGGGCGGTGCAGATCTCTACCGCAATACATGTACAACATTGGTGTGAACGATGATCATGTAGGGAAACGGGTACTTGGCCGTATCCGATTGTCCCGGGAGGCAGAGGACGCGGGTACCTCTGAAGCCCGCCAGCGTGAAGCCATAGAAGCATGGGCACGTATGCACGGTGCCACCGTTGTCGGTTGGGCTGTAGACCTCGGGGTGTCCGGCGGCGTAGACCCGTTCAAAACCCCCGAACTCGGTGCATGGCTGAAGCCTGAACGGTTGATCGAGTGGGATGTCCTGGTCGGGTACCGGCTGGACCGAATCTCGCGCCGACTGATCCCGTTGTCCACCTTGATGGAGTTCCTTCGGGAACGGGGTAAGTCGCTTGCGTCCACCTCCGAATCTATCGACCTGAGCACTTGGGCGGGCCGCTTGGTGGCAACCGTGCTGGCAATCGTCGCCGAAGGTGAGCTAGAAGCGGCCACCGAACGTAACCAAGGCTCGCAGAGGAAAACCCGGGAGCTTGGACGGTTGCACTCCGGAGTAATTGTCAAAACCTGTGTATCGGTATGTTTTAGGCGACCTCCGTTCGGGTGGAATCGGCCGACCCGGCTGATGGTGGCGGGGTGATGTCG